>CAYRZL010000008.1:0-48154 GCA_964428795.1 uncultured Lachnospiraceae bacterium
TGTCCGGGGAACCGCCGCCAAAAATCAAAGGCTTGTTGCCGCTGGTTTCAAGGTAAACGCGGTACATTTCAAGCTGCTCCGGCGTGAGCAGCCCCGGCGCGAGGTCGGATATTGTTCATTATTGCAGGCACCTATTTTACATTTACTGCAGGCACCATCGCCCTGCTGAAAATGCTGAGAAAAAATAAAACCTTCTATTATAAAACCACACATTTTACGGCTGTTTCCGGTCTGATATACCGGATGAAGCAGAATGCGGTAGGACTGTCATCCATCTTCGTGCTGGCGACTGCGGTACTGGTGCTTGTATCCACCACATTCTCCCTCTACAAAGGAGTGGAGGATGCAGTGAATGGAAAAATGCTGCGAAACGGATTGGTGGAAGTTGCCGCATCCAGGGATGACCTGGGTCAGTATTCCATGGATGAGATCGAACAAATATGGCTCTGCTTTGTGGTGGAGCAGATTTTATCCAATGCGTTGAAGTATACAAAAAACGGAGGTATCTATATTTATACGAAAGGGTACAGGCTTTATATATCTGATAACGGAATCGGTATTCAAAAAAGTGATCTGCCGCGCATTTTTGAGCAGGGATACACCGGATATAACGGTCGGGCGGATAAAAAATCTACGGGGATCGGATTGTATCTGTGCAGACGGGTCTGTGAAAAACTGGGCCACAGAATATCTGTGGAGAGTGAGATCGGGAAGGGGACTACCGTTTGTCTGGACCTGAGTTATACAGAGCTTATATCAGAGTGACGGTTTTGTATTTATTTTTATGTTTGCCATCGAATAAAAAGTGTGCTACAATTGCACGCGAGGTGGAAAAATGAGGAAACAGGAGATAAAACGGATCATTTGCCTGATCATGGCATGTATATTGCTGTTATCCGGGATGTGTTTTAAATTGGAGGAGACACATTCCCAGTTTTCATATTATTCCGTAGGTGTGGGGCAACAGATTGAGAACATGGATAAACGTGTATCCTGTTCCGAGGACAGTTATCCCACATATGTTTCTTTAGAAAATTCCAGTGACGCATCTATAGCAGACGATGATAAGAACCGTGCAAAATCCCAGGTGAAAATATTGCATGTATTTTGTCCGGAAGACAGTTCGCCGGTTTTTTCTGTAAACTTATGCGCAGCAGTGTATGAGGGCTTTTTCTGTGAAGCATTTACGGACACTGCAATCATCAGCTATATTCACCATTCAGACGGAAAAAAATAATGTAAGATAAAACGGAAAGACCTGTAAGCCTATGTGTATGCATAGGTTTCTTTTCGTGATGTTTATTTATACATGTTTTTGGATATTATGAATGAAAAGTGAGGCGGACGAAGTGGAAGCGTATAAATTTTTAATGGATCTTGCTCTTATTTTGCTGAGCACAAAATTATTGGGACTTGTAACAAAAAAGCTCCATATGCCCCAGGTAGTGGGTGCATTGCTTGCGGGACTGATTTTAGGACCGGGTGTATTGGGATTTATCACACAGACAGATTATATCGAAAAAACAGCGGAGGTGGGTGTTGTACTGCTGATGTTCTGTGCGGGTATGGAAACGGATGTCCATGAACTGAAAAAATGCGGGAAGGCATCCTTTGTCATTGCCCTGATCGGCGTTATCGTGCCGCTGATCGGCGGATATTTTGCAGCAGCGGCATTTAACCGTCCCGGTGTACTGGAATCGGATGCGACCTGCAGTATATTTTTGCAGAACATGTTCATCGGTGTTATTTTGACTGCCACATCTGTGAGCATTACTGTGGAGACGTTAAAGGAACTTGGCAAGTTAAATACCCGTTCCGGGAATGCCATTCTCGGTGCGGCAGTTATTGATGATATTCTGGGTATCATCGCCCTGACGATTATCACCAGTATGGCGGACAGTTCAGTGAAGATCAGCATTGTGCTGTTAAAGATCGTTGCTTTCTTTATTTTTGCCGGAGTGGCGGGATTTCTCTTCTACAAATTTTATACATGGTGGAGCGGAAGAGTTCCCCATGGTATGCACCGTCACACTATCGTGGCGTTTGTATTCTGCCTGCTGATGGCATTTGTGGCAGAGACATTTTTCGGCGTTGCAGATATTACGGGCGCATATATTGCGGGAATCGTCATTTCCATGTGCAAGAAGGAAAAATATCTGGCGGAGAGGTTTGACGTGCTGTCCTATCTGTATCTGTCTCCGATCTTTTTTGCAAGCATCGGTCTGAAGGTCGTGCTTCCTGAGATGAGCGGTACGATTATTGCATTCGCTGTTGTTTTGACGATTGTGGCGATACTGACAAAAATGGTGGGATGCGGACTGGGAGCGAAGCTTTGCCACTATCAGAATTACCAGGCTGTCCGTATCGGCGTGGGGATGATCTCCCGGGGGGAGGTAGCCCTGATCGTGGCAAGTAAAGGAGCGGCATTGGGACTTATGGGTTCCCAGTTCATGGGTCCGGTTGTCATTGTGGTTATTATCACGACGATTATTGCCCCGATTTTGCTCAAACCTGCCTTTGCAAGAGGCCCGAAACAGGCGGTATAACCGGTTGTAGTAAGGTTGGACGCAGACGGAGATATGTGATATGATGTGAGTACGCCGAATAAATTGGGAATAAGGTATTCGGATATACTTCACATGAAAAAGGAGAGAGCGATATGTCACTGCGCATGATCCTGGGCAACTCCGGCAGCGGGAAGTCCAGACACATAATGGAGGAAATTCTGTCACGGGCGATGGCGGAGCCGGATCAGTTATTTTATGTGGTTGTTCCGGAGCAGTTCACGATGCAGACACAGCGTACCTTTGTGGAACATCATCCCGGCAACTGCATTATGAACATTGATGTGGTAAGCTTTGAGCGTCTGGCATATCGCATTTTTGATGAACTGGGTATTTCTGATTTTCTCGTGTTGGAGGAGACCGGAAAGAGTCTTGTCCTTCGCAGACTGGCGGGGCAGAAAGAGAAAGAACTGGAAATATTGCGTGGAAATATTCATCGCATGGGATACATTGGTGAAATTAAATCCATGATCTCTGAATTTTCACAGTATAATATTTCTGCAAAGCATCTGCGTGAAATTCTGGACAGGTTGGATGAGAACAGTAATCTGGCGAGAAAAATCAGAGATATTCTTAAATTATATGAGGCATTTGATGCGTATCTGGAAAAGGGCTGCATTACCGCAGAGCGATTGCTGGATATTCTTGCCGGACGGGCAGGGGATTCTGCACTTTTGCGGGGGTGTGTTATGGCGTTTGACGGGTTTACCGGATTTACGCCTGTTCAGATGAATCTGATGCGGGTGCTGATGCATCTGGTGAGCGACATGTATGTGACGGTAACCATTGATGAGGAGGCGGATCCGTATCTGGATTTGGGGATGCAGGATCTTTTCTTTATGAGTAAAAAGATGATCCGGGGTCTTACGAAATTGGCAAATGAGACGCAGTTTCCCATTGCAGAGCCTCAGATCATATCCATGCAAAGTGTAAAATATCGTAAGGATCACAGCAATGACCGCGTATCGGAACTGGCATTTTTAGAACAAAATCTGTTTCGCAGAAAAGCCGGTACCTTTCGCGGCGAGATAGAGAACGGTGCTGTCCGCCTGCTGACTCTGCCAAATCCGAGGGAAGAGCTTAATTTTGTGGCAGAGCAGATCAGAGAGCTTGTCATGTCAGGAGCGTACAGATACAGGGATATAGCTATTGTCAGCGGCAGTATGGAGACATATGAGACCTATGTCCCGTCCATATTTCAAAAGCTGCATATACCATATTTTTTAGATCGAAAGAAGAGTCTGTTATATCATCCGATGATAGAGTGGGTGCGGGCAGTGATGGAGATGCTGGAACAGGACTTTTCTTATGAGAGTGTATTTCGTTATCTGCGCAGCGGTCTTGGCGGCTTTTCCAGAGAGGATGTGGATCTTCTGGAAAATCATGTATTGGCGTATGGCATCCGCGGCAAAAATAAGTGGGGCGAGGTATGGGCGTTCCATGAGAACGGACAGCAAAAGCCCGGCAAAGAAGTATCACAGGAAAAGGAAGAGGAAGAACAGGAGAATAAATGGCAGCATTTGAATGAACTGCGCAGTCAGTTTATGGCTCAGATGGAGTCTGTGACTGTCGTGTTTGAAGATAAAGAGTCCACGGTGCGTCAGCGGACAAAGGCGCTTTATGATCTGATGGTACAGCTTGACATGCAGCGTCAGATGATGGACTGGCAGGATTTTTTTGAAAAGCAGGGAGATCTTGCGGTGGCAAAGGAATATGCCCAGATCTATGAATATGTGATCGATTTGTTTGATCAGATCGTAGAATTGCTGGGTGATGAACAGATACCTGTCTGCGAGTACTCAGAATTGCTGGATGCGGGATTTTCAGCGGCGCAGATCGGCGTGATACCGCCGGGAAATGATTATGTGCTGTTGGGGGATACCCTGCGTACCAGACTGAATCATGTGAAGGTGATGTTTGTCATCGGTGTCAATGACGGTATTATCCCGAAAAGAACTGACAGGGGAAGTATATTGTCACCCTATGAGAGGGAAAAGCTGGCAGAACTGGATGTGGAGCTGGCGCCGACGGAAAGAGAACAGGCATTTATGCAGAAATTTTATCTGTACCTGAATCTTACCAAGGCATCCAAAAAGCTGTATCTTACCTGGTCAAAGCTGGACAGTGCGGGAAATGCGCTGCGTCCCTCTTATCTGGCAGGCGTTATACAGGGATTTTTTACTCAGATACAGATCGAGGAACCAAAGGGCGGGAACATCTGTACGCCGGAACAGAGCATGTATATATATGTGGATGGTTTGAAGCGGGCAGGTATGGGAGAGGCAGATGCTTCCTGGGTGGCTCTGCATTCCTGGTATCAGCAGCAAAAAGGCTATAATGAGGAGATTCAAAAGCTGTTTTCCCACGCATTTGATGTTCTGGAAGGAGAATATTTGTCCGGACAGACTGCAAGATATCTGTATGGAAAAATACTGGAGAATTCCGTAACCCGTTTGGAACAGTTTGCCAGATGCGCATTTTCCCACTTTTTGAAATACGGGCTGCGGCTGGAGGAACGTAAAATATTCGAGGTGGGTGCGGTGGATCTGGGCAGTGTGTTCCATGATGCGCTGGATTATTATGCAAAGCTGCTGGAACAAAAGGGCTGTACATGGACGGATGTTTCGGAGGAGATCCGGGAACAGCTGGTGGAACAGGCAATGGAAGCGGCGATATTGGGACTTGGAAAATCTGCTTTTTTCGACAATGCCAGAAATGCGTATGTATTGGAGCGGGTGAGAAGAATCCTGCGCAGAAGTGTGTGGGCGCTTACAGAGCAGATCCGGCGGGGACATTTCAAGCCGGAAGGATATGAGGTGTTTTTTTCCAGGGAGGAAATTCTGGATTCAAAGCATATGGCACTCAGTGACGGGGAGCGGATGTACTTAAAGGGACGGATTGACCGCATTGATTTGTATCAGGAAGATAATAAAGTATATGTGAAGATCATAGATTATAAATCCAGTAATATGACTTTTCAGCTGCTGAATCTTTATCATGGTCTGCAGCTTCAGCTGGTTGTTTATCTGGGCGCTGCCATGAAGAAGCTGGCGGAAAAATACCCGGATAAAGAGCTGATCCCAGCGGGAATCTTTTACTATCATATCGATGACCCGGTGGTGGAGGATGAGCCGGGTAAGAGTGAAGAGGAGATTATGGAGGAGATTCTGATAAAGCTGCGTTTGAGCGGACTTGCAAATGCTGATCCTGATATTTACAGACAGATGGATACCGGGTTGTGCAGTCAGGATTCCGTGACATCCTCCGTGATACCGGTTTCCCAGAATAAGGGAGGAGCGCTGGCGAAAAGCTCAAAAACCGCGACCACAGAGGAATTTAGCAGGGTATTGGAGTATGTGGATCAGTTGATATATGATACCGGTCAGGCAATTCTCGGGGGAGAGATTGGAATAAAACCATACCGTGACAGGAAGGGGACGGGCTGTGATTATTGCCCGTATCAGTCTGTGTGCGGTTTTGATATAAAGCAGAACGCATATGATTTTCGTGATTTGGAGCAATTAAAGGAGGATGAATTGTGGAAATTCATTGGAGCCCGGAACAAAGACAGGTAATTGAACACAGGGGCAGCAATCTTTTGGTATCTGCAGCGGCAGGATCCGGCAAGACAGCGGTTTTGGTGGAACGTATCATTCGCATGATTCTGGATGAGGATCATCCGGTAGATATCGACCGCCTTCTTGTGGTGACCTTCACCAATGCGGCGGCGGCAGAAATGCGTGAGCGTATTTCCGCTGCCATTGAGCATGCGTTGAGGGAAGCGCCGGACTCTTTTCATCTGCAGCGGCAGCAGACCCTGATCCACAATGCGAAAATCATGACCATGCACAGTTTTTGCCTGTATGTGATCCGCAATCAGTTTCACAGAATCGATCTGGAACCGGGATTTCGCATCGCAGATGAGGTGGAGATCAGACTGCTGCAGGAAGATGTATTGAAACAGGTGTTGAATGACTATTATGGGGGCGTGTATGAGAAGGAACTGCACATGGAGCAGTTTTTGGCGTTTGCAGAGTGCTATGCGCCGGGTAAAAATGACCAGGCATTGCGGGAGATGATTTTGAATCTGTATGAGTATGCCATGAGTTATCCCTGGCCCGGGGAATGGCTTATGCATGCAGTGGATGTTTATAAATGTGCGGATGCGGATTCTGACTGGATGAGGGAGTTGACGGATTATTTAAATATTCGTCTGGAAGATATTCATATGCAGTTGGAGGAAGCACTGGATCTTTGCAGGGAAGCGGACGGTCCTTTTATGTATGAGGACACGGTAGCGTCAGAGGTATCCCAGTGGAGAAAGCAGAAAGGTTGTGAGACGTTCGCAGATCTGTATCATTGGCAGAAAGGTCTTGTATTCGGCCGACTTAAGGCGGCACGAGGATATGAGGGCAGTGCGGCAAAGCAGCAGGCAGTAAAGGATATCAGAGATCAGGCAAAAAAGGAGCTGGCAGATTTTCGCAGGCTGTTCTTCTATGAGGAACCGGAGGCACAGCTTGAGCATCTGCATCAGGCTGCAGTCCATGTGGAGACGCTGGTGTCTCTGACCTTAAAATTTATGCAGGTATTTGAACAGAAAAAGAGAGAGAAAAATCTGCTGGATTTTCATGATCAGGAGCATCTGGCGTTGCAGATTCTCATAGACTCCGGGACTAAAGAACCCACCGAGGTGGCAAAAGAATATCAGCAGCAGTTTGTGGAGATCATGGTGGATGAGTATCAGGACAGCAACCATGTACAGGAGACGCTGGTTCAGGCGGTGTCAAGAGATCACCGAAATATTTTTATGGTGGGGGATGTAAAACAGAGTATATATCGGTTTCGGTTGGCAAGACCGGAATTGTTTATTGAAAAATATGACAGCTATAAACAGGGAACATGCGAAATAGAGGAAGAAAAGGAACCGGAGCTTTCGGACGGATGCCGGATCGATCTGCATCAGAACTTCCGAAGCAGGGAGCAGGTCACCGGATTTATCAATGACATTTTTGCGGGTATTATGGGACGTGATCTGGGAAATGTGGAGTATGATGAGAAAGCTGCGCTTTATCCGGGAGCGGATTACCCTGAGGGGCAGTATGAAGATTATCAGCCGGAGCTGATCCTGGTGGAAGAGGAAGATGCGAAAGAAGATAAACTGGTTTTGGAGGCGAGAGCTGCCGCCCAGAAAATCCGGGAGATGGTCGGAAATGTTCCGGTGCTGGATAAGAAAACCGGAGAGCTTCGTTTGGCAGGATATGGGGATGTGGTGATTCTGCTTCGTTCTCTTTCCAGACGGGCGGAAGTATTTTTGGAGGTGTTTGCACAGGAAGGGATTCCGCTTCTGACACCTTCTCAGACCGGATATTTTGCTGCATTGGAGGTGCGTACGATTTTAAGTATGCTCCGCGTTATCGACAATCCTATGCAGGATATTCCTCTGGCAGCGGTGCTGAAATCGCCGATCGTGGGGATGACATCAGAGGAGCTCGCGCTGGTGCGGGCAGCGCACCCGTCAGGAAGCTTTTATGATGCGGTGGTACAGGAAGTGGAGAATCATAGTAAGCTGAAACAGTTCTGGGAGCAGTTGCAGTCATTTCGGGACAGAGTTCCATATACGCCTATCCATACGCTGTTAGAGCAGATCTATGAGGAAACCGGATATCTCAATTATGTGAGTGTTATGCCGGCGGGACAGCAGCGCAGAGCGAATCTGCAGATGCTGCTGGAAAAGGCGGTGGCTTATGAAAAGACAAGCTATCGTGGACTGTTTCACTTTATGCGCTATATGGATCAGCTTCATAAATATGAAGTGGATTTCGGTGAGGCGGAGGGTTTGGAAGGAGCACCCGATGCGGTGCACATGATGACCATACATAAAAGTAAAGGTCTGGAATTTCCCGTCGTGCTGCTTTGCGGCATGAGCAAGCTGTTTAACCGGCAGGACGAAACAAAAGCAATGGTGCTTCATCCGGAATATGGGATCGGACTTGATCTGATCGATCCAAACAGGCGTGTAAAAACTCCGCTTTTGTTAAAGCAGGCGTTTCGCCAGATGACCAGACAGGAAAATCTGGGAGAAGAGCTGCGTGTTTTATATGTTGCCATGACGAGAGCAAAGGAAAAGCTGGTTCTCATGGGCGAGTGGGATGAAAACCGTATACAGCAGCGCAGCGAGCAGAACAGAAAGAGAAGATTATCCGGCAGGAAACGTCTGTCTTTTGGAGAGAGATATAACGTAAGATGCTATTTGGACTGGGTATTACCGATGATGCCGGAGGATCTGAAGATAGAAAAGGTCACTCCGGAAAGTCAGGTAAAAAAAGAAGCGGCGGAGGTTTTAACCGGAGCGGAATACCGGGCGAGGGCAGAGGCGTTGATTGCTGCCTGTGATCCCGCTGCGGTGGAACAGGTCGGGAAGAGATTTTCCTGGGAATATGATTACTCGGAAGAAGCATCTGCGAGACAGAAGGTGTCTGTCTCTGAATTAAAGCATCGCGCCATGGAGCAGCTTGCACGTTTGCAGGAAGAGGATGCCATGGAGGATACCCGTTACTTTTACGAGAAGCCGCCGATGGTTCCTTATCTGCCGAAATTTGAACATCGTGTAGATGAGATCAATCAGGGCGCATTGCGCGGAACAGCAACTCACCGCTTTATGGAGTGCCTGGATTTTACAAAAGCGCAGGAATATTCCGTGACGGAGTGGATCGATCTGTTTGTTCAAAAGGGACAGATGAGCGAAGCGCAGGCAGAATTGATCGTTATGGATAAGGCGGAACGTTTTTTGAATCATCCGGTTATGCAGCGGATGAAGGCGGCGGCAGAGGCAGGAGCTTTGTATAAGGAGCGTCCCTTTGTTATGGGACGTCCCGCAAATGAACTGGGTATGCCCGGTGATGAGCTTGTGCTGGTGCAGGGAATCATTGATGTGTTCTGGAAAGAGGATGACGGAATCGTACTGCTGGATTATAAGACAGATGCGGTGAGGACAGAGAAAGAGCTGGTGGATCGTTACAGGACACAGCTTGAGCTGTATCAGAAGGCGGTGGAACAGGCACTCCATGAGCCGGTGAAAGAGGTACTTATCTATTCCTTTGCACTTGGAAGTGTGATAAAATTGTGAGGTGGAAAATGAACGATATGAAATATATTCTTGCATCTGCTTCCCCCAGACGGAGAAAGCTTCTGGCTCAGATGGGACTGAGCTTTGAGGTGATTCCTGCAAAGGGAGAGGAATTGATTTCCAGCACGGAGCCTAAGCAGGTGGTGATGGAGCTTGCCGCACAGAAGGCAGCGGAGGTGGCTGAAAGATATGAAAAACAGTCAGATCCGAAGCAGGTAACAGAAGATTGTATGATCATCGGTGCGGATACTGTGGTGGTACATAAAGGCGAGATTCTTGGTAAGCCGAAGGATGCGGCGGATGCTGTCAGAATGTTGGAATCTCTTTCCGGGGATGTACATCTGGTTTACACAGGAGTGTCTTTGGTGGTGTTTCAAGGAGGAGAAAAATATACACATACCTTTTTTGAAGCTACTGATGTGCGGATGCATGAAATGACCGGGGATGAGATTTATGCTTATGTAGATACCGGGGAGCCGCTGGATAAAGCAGGCAGCTACGGAATACAGGGGCAGGGAGGAATGTTTATTGACCGTATAGACGGTGATTATAATAATGTGGTAGGTTTACCTATTGCCAGACTTTATCAGGAAATGAAGGTATTTGCAGGTTTTCATTGATATTCGAAAGGAAAAGGGATACAATTATGACGTATGATTATGATAAGCTCTGTATAGAAACATTTTATAAAAACCAGACAAAGCTGATTCCGGAATATGCGGCGCTTCAAATGGACGAGGTTGCGGATTTTCTGGAGGACTGTATGGCGGTCGTCTGCAAGGATATGAAGGAAGTAAAAGCATATCTGAAAGAGGCAGGTACGGATATTGCAGGCTTGTCTATGAAGGAACTGGAAGAACTGGAGGAAGTATTCTCCATTCCGGATGGCAGATATCTGGTTGTAGAAGCCTGATAAACAGGCTGTGAAAGATCCGGGAGAAGAAAAATGAGATTAAAGAAATGCATGTTTGCCATAATGGCAGCGATTTTGGGAGCAGGAATTTTGGGCGGCTGTCAGATCGGCGGCAAGGAGATTGTAATTGCCACGGAGCTTGGAAAAGATGACATATTCAGACTGAATGAAGTAAATGCTCCTATGAGCGAAGCATATGTGTTTTTATCAGAATACCGACATGACTATGGCACGGTTTACGGTGTGGATTTGTGGGAAAGTCAGGCTGCAGATGCAGATATGGAACGTTATGTAAAGCGTCTTGCATTGACTGCCATGGCAAAAACGTACACGATGGACATGCTGGCAGAAAGTAAAGGCGTTACATTGTCCGAGGAGGAACGCAGAAAAGCGGAAGAGCTGGCGGATATCTATTACGACGGTTTGGATGCGGATCAGGCAAAGGAGCTGGATGTTACCAGGGATACGGTACAGTCTGTGTGTGAACGATATGTTTTGGCACAGAAATTGTTTCAGGGTCTGACTTCCGGCGCAGATACCGAGGTCAGCGATGATGAGGCAAGGGTTATGGAAGTTCAGGAAATCTTTGTCACCTCGGAGGAGACCGCAGATGAGATTGATGCGGCGTTAAAGGATGGAAAAGAGTTTTCTGCTCTGGCGTCCTATAACGAATCAGAAGAGTTTGACCGTACGATTACCAGAGCGGATATTGATCCGACAGCAGAAGAGGCGGTTTATGCCCTGGAGAATGGACAAAATACCGGAAAGATTGCCGGAGAAGACGGATTTTATTTTTATAAATGTGTGAACTATTATGATGAGGATAAAACGGAAGTAAATAAAGTGACCATTGTAAATACACGGTTACAGGAGGCTTTCGAGGGAGCCTATTCTGAATTTGAAGATGCGATTGATTCAGAGTTGAATAACGAGGCATGGAAAAAGGTATCTGTTGCGGACTGCACGGTACAGACGGAGGATAGTCTGTTCGTGCTGTATGATGAGATATTTGGAATGGAGTAAAGAATACAGATGTGAAAAAGGACTGCGCAGGCAGTCCTTTTGTATTATGCGAAATATACGTTGATCAGAAAATATTATTTTGTAAGAAGCATCATGATATCGTTGCTTCGGGCAACAAATTTTGTCATGGCTTCCGGTGCCAGCGGATGATTGCTCAGCATGGCCAGATCGTAAAGCTGTTCGCAGAACATCGGTACATGCTCGGAATCTTTATGCTCCAGAATATAGGTGACCAGTGCATTGTTGGCATTTAAGGTAAGTGTTTCTGTTGCATTGAATCCGGCAGGGTCCATACCATTCATGTTATACATTTTCATCATATCCTGCATTCTGCGCATATCTTCGGACAGGGTGATCACGGAGGAGATGGAAGCGTTTTTCAGCTTCTCCACTTTTACTTCCAGATTTTCTTTTCCGAGCGCCTTGCGGAAGGTTTCGGTCAATGTATCGGTTGCTTCTTTTAATTCATCCTCGGAAACTTCCTCTTTCAGAGCTTCTGTCACGTCTGCGTCGATACGCATGAAACGGTAGTTCTGATTGCGCTGCTCCAACTGGGTGATAAAGGAGGTGTCGATGCTGTGATCTAAGATGATCGCATCCATACCCTGCTCCTTAAACATGTTGATATACTGGCTCTGCTGATTTTTGTCGGTAACATAGTAGATGACCTTGCGCGTATCCTCTTTTTCAGTATCATCCTTCTCATCCTCACCGCCTGTATCGGAAACTACCTCTGCTTCCACAGGTTCACCGTCAGCAGTTTTTGCAGTCTCCTCCGGTTCTTCCTCTTTTACCAGGCATTCCGGAAGGGTGAGATAGTTATCCTCCAGGTTTTTAAAGAGGATGTAGTCATTCATACGGTCACAGAATTTTTCATCCTTCAGGCAGCCGAATTTGATGAACGGGCTGATATCATCCCAATATTTCTCATAGTTTTCCTTGTCGGTCTTGCACATGCCTGACAGCTTGTCAGCCACCTTTTTCGTAATATAATCAGCGATTTTTTTCACAAAACCGTCATTCTGAAGAGCGCTTCTGGACACATTTAAAGGCAGGTCAGGGCAGTCGATGACACCCTTTAAGAGCATCAGAAATTCAGGGATAACCTCTTTGATATTGTCTGCAATAAATACCTGATTGTTGTACAGTTTGATCGTACCTTCGATGGAATCATACTCGGTGTTGATCTTCGGGAAATACAAAATTCCTTTCAGATTGAACGGGTAATCCATATTCAGGTGGATCCAGAATAATGGCTCCTTGTAATCCATGAATACTTTGCGGTAGAACTCCAGATACTCTTCATCGGTACACTCATTCGGATGCTTGCTCCAGAGAGGATGTGTATCATTGATCGGCTCTTCCTCTTTATTCAGATAGATTGGTGTAGGCATGAAGGAGCAGTATTTTGTCATAACCTCTTTTGCACGGTATTCATTTGCAAAAGCCAGACAATCTTCGTTCAGGTAAAGGGTGATCTCTGTTCCTACGACATCCTTATCACCGTCTGTCATGTCAAATTCGGTACCTCCGTCACAGGACCAGTGTACCGGTGCTGCGCCCTCTTTGTAGGACAGTGTATCAATAGTCACCTCATCTGCTACCATAAATGCAGAGTAGAAGCCCAGACCAAAATGACCGATGATCTGTTCTTCATTGGCTTTATCTTTGTATTTCTCCAAAAAGTCGGTTGCACCGGAGAAGGCGATCTGATTGATATATTCTTCTACTTCCCCGGCAGTCATACCAAGACCATTGTCAATAAATTTCAGTGTCTTTTCTTCCGGGTTTGCAATGACCAGAATCTTTGGTTCGTAGTCATCCGGCAGGGTATATTCACCCGTCAGATCCAGTTTTTTCAGTTTTGTGATGGCATCGCATCCGTTTGAGATCAGCTCACGATAGAAGATATCATGATCGGAATAAAGCCATTTTTTGATGATCGGAAAAATGTTTTCACTGTTGATGGAAAGATTTCCATGTTTGTTATTCATAGTTATCACTCCTCGTTTCTTAAACAAATTATAATAATTTCTTTGGTTGTTGTTTATCCTGTATAGTACTATAATACTGAAAAAAAGAAATGTCAATAGAAAATTAGCACTCTTTTTAGATGAGTGCTAACAATAAAGGAGAGTCTCATGCAGTATCGCAAGGACAAAAAGGGAAATGATATCGGAACGCTTGCATTTGGATGTATGCGTTTTACAAAGGAAGGCGGCAGGATCAATTTAGAAAAGGCGGAGCAGGAAATTTTGGAGGCTGTCCGGCTGGGAGTTAATTATTTTGATACGGCATATATTTACGGAGGAAGTGAAGCGGCGATCGGAGAGATTTTTGAACGGAATCATATCCGAGAGCAGATTTACATTGCAGACAAGCTGCCTCATTACCTGATCAAATCCAGGGAAGGATTGGAAAAAGCATTCCAGGAGCAGCTGCGCAGATTGCGTACGGATTATATTGACTATTATCTGATGCATATGCTGACGGATATTGATTCATGGGAAAAACTGAAGGAAATCGGAATAGAGCAGTGGATCGGGGAAAAAATGCAGAAGGGACAGATTCGCAATATCGGGTTTTCTTATCACGGAAATTCGGATATGTTTTGCCGGTTGATCGATGCTTACGATTGGGATTTTTGCATGATTCAGTATAATTATCTGGATGAACACAGTCAGGCGGGCAGAAGAGGCTTACTGTATGCAAATGAAAAAGGTCTGCCTGTGATGATCATGGAGCCTCTTCGGGGAGGAAAGCTGGTGGATCTGCTGCCGACAGGGGCAAAACAGTTGATTGCAGACCATCCTTCCGGGCGCAGTGCGGCAGAATGGGCTTTTCGCTGGTTGTGGAACCAGCCGGAGGTAACGACTGTACTTTCCGGTATGAATTCAGTGGAAATGATTCGGGAAAATGTGAAGATTGCTTCTGATACCCGGGCCGGCTCACTGACTTTAGAGGATCAGCAGTTTATCGGAGATATCAAAAAAGAGATCAATAAGAGTATGAAGGTGGGCTGTACCGGATGCGGTTATTGTATGCCATGTCCGAGGGGCGTGGATATTCCGGGTACATTTTCCTGTTATAATCAGATTTATACGGAGAGCAGAAAATCGGCAAGAAAAAGCTATCTGCAATGTACCGCTATGCGGCAGACACCAACCAGTGCTTCTCTGTGTATCGGATGTGGAAAATGCGAGCGGCATTGTCCGCAGCAGATTCCGATTCGAACGGAGCTGAAAACGGCAGCGGGAGAGCTGGAGAACATAGTCTATAAACTGGGATGTCAGGCAGTAAAAATATTTGGGCTGTGGTAGGGTGTGAAAAAGTGCGACAGGATTGCGAAAAAGGAGGAAGTTGACAGATAATTCCGAGAATGATAGAATATGTTACAAAATTGTGAATTTCACAAAAAGAAAGGGGACTGGTTGTATGAAAAAGTGGATCAGTTTTTTATGTGTGGTTCTGCTGACCGGTGCATTGGCAGGCTGTGGTGGGTCTAAAGAGCAGACTGCTGCCTTTACAATGGAGCAGGATGGTATGGTAAACAAAATTACGTTGGAGGCGACAAACGATGAGGTTCATACCTTCACGCAGGTTTCCGAGGTTGATTTATCCGCCTATGATGAGGAAGTGGTAGATCAGGTTGAAAGTGCAGCGACAGAATTGGAGAGCTCACTGACTGCTTATGAAAGCGTGCAGTATAGTTATGAAGTAAACGATGGAATGTTAAAAGAAACCATTATCATCGATATGTCAAATACCGATGAGTTGAAAGAGCTGGTAGATCAGGGCTTTATTCCGATCAACGGGGGCGGAGATGACATGAAGATTTCCCTTGAGCAGAGTACGAAAAGCCTTCAGGATGCCGGATGGACCATGGAGGGCGGCGATGCACAGTCTGATGTGAGTAAATAATTGCTGCCATGTCCTACATAAGAAAAGCATATGATTTTATATTCAAAAAAGCTGCGGTACGGTGGTGCCGCAGCTTTTTACAACGATTCTTTATTCCCGTTCACTTAATTCTTTATATGGAACATGATGTCCTACATATTTATATGCAGGACGAATGATCTTGCCCTGATTTACCAGCTCTTCCAGACGGTGTGCGCTCCATCCGGAGATACGGGCGATGGCAAAGAGGGGGGTGAACAGCTCCTGCGGAATACCGAGCATGGTATATACAAAGCCGCTGTAGAAATCCACATTTGCGCAGATTGGTTTGAAAATTTTGCGCTGACCGGTCAAAAGGTCAATAGATATACGCTCAATGCGGTCTAAAAGTGCAAATTCCCGTTCCAGACCTTTTTCCACGGACAGTTTTTGGGCATAGCTCTTCAAAATCACTTCACGGGGATCGGAGAGCGTGTAAACTGCATGTCCCATACCGTAGATCAGACCGGAGCAGTCGAATGCTTCTTTCTTTAGTATCTTTTGCAGATATTCGGTGATCTCCGCCTCATCCTCCCAATTCTGTAAATGGCCTTTAATATCATCGATCATCTGCTGTACCTTCAGATTGGCGCCGCCATGACGGGGGCCTTTGAGGGAAGCCAGGGATGCGGCTACCGCAGAATAAGTATCCGTGCCGGAGGAGGTGACCACATGATTTGTAAACGTGGAGTTGTTACCTCCGCCATGCTCTGCGTGAAGTACGAGAGCGCAATCCAAAACGCGTGCCTCCAGCGGAGTAAAGGTTCCGTCTACACGTAGCATCTGTAAAATGTTTTCTGCAATGGAAAGCTCCGGTTTCGGGCTGCGTATCAGCAGATTTTTATCCAGCCGGAAATGGCGGTATGCATGATAGGAGTGCACCGCAATGGTAGGGAGCTTCGCAATCAGATTCATGGACTGAAGCAGTACATTTGGAATAGAGATATCATCCGGTTTCGGATCGTAAGTATAAAGCGTCAGAATACATCTCTGAAGGCTGTTCATCAGGTTTTCAGAGGTAGCCTTCATGATCACATCACGGACAAAGCGTCCGGTCAGATCCTGCATGCTTGACATAAGCTTTATAAATTCGTCCAGATGTTCTTGCGTGGGCAGTCTGCCGAACAGAAGCAGGTATGTGGCTTCCTCGAAAGCATAACGCCGGTTTCTGTTGCCCTCCAGCAGATCATATACATTATGACCCTGAAAATAAAGCTCACCTTCTGCGGGAATGTTTCGTCCATGTTCTGCCCGGTATGCGTTTACGTCTGCAATTTCCGTGAGACCTGTCAGCACACCTTTACCGCTGGAATCTCTGAGACCTCGTTTTACGTCATATTCCGTGTACAGATTTTGATCAATGGAACCGGAACGCGTGCAGCATCCCACCAATCGCTCAAACTCTGATTTGTATTCCTCATTAATTTCAATCATTACGTCAGCAGCCATTTTATCATCCTTTCTATATCAAAATCCCTTACAGTACCTGCTATTATAAAAAAGCATCGATCACAACATCTTACGCCTTTGTAATCGATGCTTTATAAATTTTAACGATTGAATTACATTATAATCCTAAAATGCAGAAAATGCAAGTTTTACACAAAAAAACAGGGAAATATACAATTTCCCTGCATTTTGTGATGTAAATTTATGCATTTTCCTGTTCTTTACGCAAGTTTTTCTGCGCAGTGGACAGCATCAGCTTGATTCGGTTTAGCTGGTTTACCTCGCTGGCGCCCGGATCAAAGTCGATGGCTACGATATTGGAAAGAGGATACTGATGCCGCAGCTCTTTGATTACGCCTTTTCCGACGATATGGTTTGGCAGGCAGGCAAATGGCTGACAACATACGATATTGTTTGTTCCGCTGTGAATCAGCTCCAGCATCTCTCCGGTCAAAAACCATCCCTCACCGGTCTGGTTACCGTGGGATACGATGGTGGAAGCATATTTTGCGGTGTCGTAAATGCTTGCCGGAGGATTAAAGTGTTTGCTCTTCTCAAACTCATCTCTGGCTGCGCCCCGCAGTTTTTCCAAAGCCCAGATACCAAGGTTGGATTTTAGCTTGGAGGATTTTTTCATACCAAGCTTATCTGCTTTAAAGTTATTGTTGTAGAAGCAGTAGAGGAAGAAGTCCAGCAGGTCGGGAACCACTGCCTCTGCGCCTTCATGTTCTAACAGGTCCGCCAGATAATTGTTTGCCATTGGGAGGAATTTTACAAGGATCTCACCTACGATACCTACCTTTGGCTTTTTGATGTCCAGACGTTCAATGTTGTCAAAATCACGAATGATCTCCCGGCACATCTTTTTGTATTTTCTGTGGCTTAACGTACCTTTTTCATTGATAAAATCAATGATGTTCTTTTTCCACTTTTCATGCATGTAATTGGTGGTGCCTTCCACCGCCTCATAAGGTCTGGTAGCGTAGATACAGCGCATAAGTATATCTCCGAATACAAGAGCATAGAGCCCCCGCTGGATCAAAGGCCATGTAAATTTAAAGCCGGGGTTTTTTTCCAGGCTGCTCAGATTCAGGGAGATAACCGGAATCTGCGGATATCCCGCCTTTGCCAGAGCCCGGCGGATAAATCCGATATAGTTGGAAGCCCGGCAGCCACCGCCCGTCTGGGAAATGAGAACCGCCAGCTTATCTACGTTAAACTGATGCTTTGTGATGGCCTCCATGATCTGACCAACGACGATCAAAGAAGGGTAGCAGGCATCGTTGTTTACAAATTTCAGTCCGGTATCCACCGCAGCGCGGTTGTCATTTTCAAGAACGACCACATTATATCCTGCGGCGCGGAATGCCGGTTCTACCAGTTCAAAATGAATCGGTGACATCTGAGGCGCGATAATCGTATAATTTTCTCTCATTTCCTCGGTGAAGATAACACGTTCATGATTTGCCGGCTTAATTTCACGTTGTTTCGGATTCTTTTCCCGCACACGGATGGCTGAAAGCAAGGAGCGCACGCGGATACGGGCCGCTCCAAGATTGTTTACCTCATCAATCTTTAAGCAGGTATAAATTTTGCCGGAGTTTGTCAGAATATCGCTGACCTCGTCTGTGGTAACCGCGTCCAGACCGCATCCAAAGGAGTTGAGCTGGATCAGATCCAGATTTTCCGTCGTTTTTACATAGTTTGCCGCTGCATACAGACGGGAGTGGTACATCCACTGATCCATGACGATGAGCGGACGCTCCACCTGACACAGATTTGAGATGGAATCCTCTGTCAGTACGGCGATACCGTAGGAGTTTATCAGCTCAGGAATACCGTGATTGATCTCCGGATCAATATGGTAGGGACGGCCGGCAAGGACGATACCGCGTTTTCCGGTCTCCTCCAGATATTTCAGGGTTTCTTCTCCCTTTTTATACATATCCCTACGCATGTTTTCAAGTTCTGCCCATGCCGCGTCCGCCGCGGCTTTTATCTCGCCTGCAGGAATAGAAAACTCTTTGCCGAATTCTTCCGTGAGCCGCCGGGTCAGAGTCTCCTTGTTTGCAAAGGACATAAACGGATTCAGAAAACGCATTTTTCCGGAATTGATCTCGTCCACATTATTTTTAATATTTTCCGCATAGGAGGTAACGATCGGACAGTTGTAGTGATTGTTTGCCTCCGGAAATTCCTCACGCTCATAAGGAATGCACGGATAGAAGATAAAGTCTACATGTTTCTCAATGAGCCAGGCTATATGTCCGTGCACCAGCTTTGCCGGATAACACTCGGACTCGCTAGGGATTGATTCGATACCCATCTCGTAAATTTTGCGGGAGGATTCGGGGGAAAGCACCACACAAAAGCCCAGCTTTTTAAAAAACACCGCCCAGAAAGGATAGTTTTCATACATGTTTAAGACGCGGGGCAGTCCGACAGTGCCTCGCTTTGCCTCTGCCTCGGGCAGAGGTTCATAATCGAACAGTCTGTGCAGCTTATATTCAAACAGGTTTGGAATCTGCTCTTTGTTTTTTACGCCGCCGATACCTTTTTCGCAGCGGTTTCCGGTTATGTACTGACGGTTGTCGGAAAACCTGTTGATGGTCAGCAGACAACTGTTGGTACATCCTTTGCACCTTGCCAGCTTTGTCTCGAAGGTCAGTGCATTGATCTCGCCGATAGAAAGCATGGTGGATATATAGCCGGCTTCATGACGTTCTCTTGCAATAAGCGCAGCTCCGAAAGCGCCCATGATTCCGGCTATGTCCGGACGGATCGCCTGACAGCCGGAGATTTTCTCAAAGCTGCGCAGTACTGCGTCATTGTAGAAGGTACCGCCCTGTACCACGATGTTTTCACCCAGTTCCTTCGGGTCGGACAGTTTGATTACCTTAAATAAGGCATTTTTAATGACAGAGTAAGCCAGTCCGGCAGAAATATCCGCTACGGAAGCCCCTTCCTTTTGAGCCTGTTTTACCTTTGAATTCATAAATACGGTACATCTGGTACCCAGGTCTATCGGGTTCCGGGCAAAGAGAGCCTCTTTTGCAAAATCCTCTACGGAGTAATTCAGAGATTTTGCAAATGTCTCGATAAAGGAACCGCATCCTGAGGAGCATGCCTCGTTCAACTGTACGCTGTCCACGGTCTGGTTTTTGATCTTGATACATTTCATATCCTGACCGCCGATATCGAGAATACAATCTACATCCGGATTAAAAAATGCGGCGGCATAGTAGTGGGCAACGGTCTCTACCTCGCCCTCATCCAGCTTTAGGGCCGCCTTAATCAAAGCCTCGCCGTATCCGGTGGAGCAGGAATGTACGATATGGGCTTTTTCCGGCAGCAGTTCATAAATCTCCTTGATGGATTTGATGGAAGTCACCAGAGGGCTTCCGTTGTTGCTGCTGTAGAAGGAGTAGAGCAGTGTACCGTCCTCACCGACCAAAGCCACTTTTGTGGTGGTGGAGCCTGCGTCGATACCCAGATAGCAGTTGCCTTCATAGGATGCAAGATCTCCTTTCACTACTTTATGACAGCTATGGCGTTCGGAAAATTCGTTGTATGCGTCTTTGTCCGCAAAGAGAGGCTCCATACGCTCTACCTCAAATTCCATATGTAGCTCGGATGTAAGTTTTCCGAGAATATCATCCAGCATAAACACCGCATCTTCTTTATAATTTAATGCGGAGCCGATGGCTGCAAACAGATGGGAGTGCTCCGGTGCGATGATATGCTCATCGTCTAATTTCAGCGTGCGGATAAAGGTCTGCTTCAATTCGGATAAGAAATGAAGGGGACCGCCCAGGAATGCAACATGTCCGCGAATCGGTTTTCCGCAGGCAAGACCGCTGATGGTCTGATTTACCACTGCCTGGAAGATGGAGGCGGAGAGATCTTCTCTGGTTGCGCCTTCGTTGATCAACGGCTGGATATCTGTCTTTGCAAATACGCCGCATCGTGCTGCAATGGGGTAGATGGCTTTGTAATCCTTTGCATACTCATTCAGACCGGAAGCATCCGTCTGAAGCAGGGACGCCATCTGATCGATGAAAGAACCCGTACCGCCGGCACAGATACCGTTCATACGCTGTTCCACGTTACCGCCCTCAAAATAAATGATTTTTGCATCCTCACCGCCCAGCTCAATGGCAACATCTGTCTGCGGTGCATAATCCTGTAATGCAGTAGATACGGAAATAACCTCCTGCACGAATGGAATGCCGAGATGCTTTGCCAGTGTCAGACCGCCGGAACCGGTGATCATAGGGGAGAGCTGCAGGTTGCCCAGCTTATCCTTTGCCTTGGAAAGCAGGTCAGACAGGGTCTCTCTGATATTTGCAAAATGTCTTTCGTAATCAGAAAAAAGCAAGTTGTTTTCCTGATCCAGAATGGCAATTTTAACTGTGGTAGAACCAATGTCAATACCAAGCTTGTTTAAATTTGGTTTGTTCATACTATCACCTTATTTTTAAAAATTTAAAGTATTTGCTGCTGCGGATGAATTTGAAAATTCATCATTCAACGATTATACGACAGAAACTGACAAATGACAAGGTAAATCCAAACGGTTTTCTGCATATAATATATGGAAAAAAGCAACGAGGTACCGTTATGCTGTCATGTATGGGAATGATTCATGTCATTAAGCAGGGGGATACTCTTTACAACCTGTCCAGACAATACCATGTGAGTGTGTCTGAACTAATGTATGCCAATCCCTATGCAAATATTTATAATTTGCAGATAGGAGATGAGCTGTGCATTCCGGTAGGTCAGGCGAAAAAACTTTCAGAATAGGTCACCGCTTTCGTTGACAAACCACAGGAAAAAAACTATAATATGAGCACTTAACGAGGTATTTTCGAGGTTTTTAAGTTTTGTTGAGGTGTTTGTATGAAATTTTTAAATAAACTGGAGCGAAAATTTGGAAGATATGCGATACCAAATCTGACATTGTATTTGATCATCGGGTATGCGGTCGGATATGCCATTTCATTTGTAAATCCGAATTTACTGGCATGGCTGACCTTAGATCCGATCTTTATATTTAAGGCGGGGCAGATTTGGCGGCTGATTTCCTGGGTTTTGATCCCGCCCTCCGACAGTATTATATTTGCAGTGATCATGATGCTTTTATATTATAATCTCGGCTCGGCGTTGGAGAGGACCTGGGGAATCTTCCGATATAATGTATATATTTTCGGCGGAATCATTTTTACGATCCTTGGTTCCTTTGTGCTTTATGCCGCCACGGGAACGTTCCTGGGCGGTACATTCAGCACATATTATATCAATCTGTCCATTTTCCTTGCATTTGCAACCTGCTACCCGGATGTGGAGGTACGTCTGTATTTCCTGATCCCCATCAAGATGAAATGGATGGCGCTGGTGTATGCGGCTCTGGCGGTTTACAGTGCAGTGAAATACGGATGGGTCAGCAGAGTTGCTATCATCGCATCTTTGCTTAATTTTATTATTTTCTTCCTTGCCACAAGAAATTATAAGACGTATTCGCCGAAGCAGAAGAGACGCAGGCAGGCGTTCCGACAAGCGGCATCGGCAGGAGGTTCGGGATACAAAAACACCGTCACGGGTGTAATTACAAAGCATAAATGTGCGATTTGCGGAAGAACTGAGTTGGATGATCCAAATCTGGAGTTCCGTTTCTGCTCAAAGTGTGCAGGCAATTATGAGTATTGTCAGGATCATCTGTTCACACATGAGCATCGAAAATAAATGGAAATTCAAAGGAGAAGAGTGAGATGGAAAATGAAATTGTTTCAAAGAATTTTATAGAGCAGGAGATTGACAAAGATCTGGCGGAGGGTGTATATGACACTGTCTGTACCAGATTTCCGCCGGAGCCAAACGGTTATCTTCACATCGGACATGCCAAATCCATATTGCTGAACTATGGACTGGCATGTAAATATAACGGAAAGTTTAACATGCGTTTTGATGATACGAATCCAACAAAAGAGAAGGTGGAGTTTGTAGAGTCCATCAAAAAAGATATTCTGTGGCTGGGTGCGGACTGGGAGGACAGGCTGTTTTTCGCCTCCGATTACTTTCCGCAGATGTATGAGGCTGCCATTAAGCTGATCAAAAAGGGAAAGGCATATGTGTGTGATCTGACACCGGAAGAGATCAGAGAGTATCGCGGTACCTTGACAGAGCCTGGTAAGGAAAGCCCGTACCGTGATCGCGGCGTGGAGGAAAATCTGGAGCTGTTTGAGAATATGAAAAACGGAGTCTACAAAGACGGGGAGAAGGTGCTGCGTGCAAAGATCGATATGAGTTCGCCGAATATCAATATGAGAGATCCGATCATTTATCGCGTGGCTCATATGCATCATCATAATACGGGAGATGACTGGTGCATTTATCCCATGTACGATTTTGCGCATCCTATCGAGGATGCGATTGAGGGAATTACCCATTCTATCTGTACACTGGAGTTTGAAGATCACAGACCTCTTTATGACTGGGTAGTAAGGGAACTCGAGTACCCCCGTCCGCCGAGACAGATTGAGTTTGCAAAGCTGTATCTCACAAATGTGGTTACCGGAAAGCGGTATATTAAAAAGCTGGTGGAGGAAGGCATCGTGGACGGATGGGATGATCCCCGCCTGGTATCCATCGCCGCGCTTAGAAGAAGAGGTTTTACACCGGAATCCATTAAAATGTTTGTGGATCTGTGCGGCGTATCAAAGAGCAACAGTTCCGTGGATTATGCAATGCTGGAGTATTGTATCCGTGAGGATCTGAAATTAAAGAAATCCAGAGTCATGGCAATTTTAGATCCGATCAAACTGGTGATCGATAATTATCCGGAGGATACAACGGAGGAGCTTTCCGTGGATAATAACCTGGAAAATCCGGAGCTTGGAACGAGAATCGTACCGTTTTCCAGGGAACTGTATATTGAGCGGGAAGATTTCATGGAAGAACCTCCGAAAAAATACCGTCGTCTCTATCCGGGAAATGAAGTGCGCCTGATGAATGCATATTTTGTGACCTGTACCGGATTTGAGAAGGATGAAAACGGAAATGTGACCGTACATTGTACCTATGATCCTCAGTCCAGAGGAGGAAACAGCCCGGATGGAAGAAAGGTGAGAGGAACCATTCACTGGGTCAGCGTACCTCATGCAATGAAGGCACAGATTCGTCTGTATGAGAATATTGTGGATGAGGAAAAAGGCGTATACAATGAGGACGGAAGTCTGAATCTGAATCCAAATTCCCTGACTGTTTTGGAAAATTGCTATGTGGAACAGTCATTGAAAAATGCAAAAGCATATGACAGCTTCCAGTTTGTAAGACAGGGTTTTTTCTGTGTGGATGCAAAAGATTCCACACAGGAGTATCCTGTATTTAATCGTATCGTATCGCTGAAAAGCTCTTATAAGCTTCCGAAAACAGAGTAGATGAAAGAACTTGCTATTGATCTCCATACCGGAGAGGGAAAAACTTTATATGAACAGATTTACGGGCATATCAGACAGGATATTGTATCCGGGAAATTTTCCTGCGGAGAGAAACTGCCTTCTACAAGGTTCCTTGCAGATTATCTCCAGGTCAGCAGAAGCACGGTGGATATGGCATATGGACAGCTTTTATCTGAGGGGTATATTGAATCCAGACCATACCGGGGATACTATGTGTGTGATGTGAGCGAGTGGTATCTTGCGGGCCCCCATGAGGGAAAAGAGATATGTTTCGATCAGGGAGAAAAAGAGGAAAATGAAACCGACGAGGAGTCTGTTTGGACATACGATTTTTCACCAAATGGTCTGTGTCTGGATATGTTTTCCTTTGGCGTGTGGGCGAAGATTCAGAAAAATATTATATTGGATTATGGGGACAGGCTGTTTCAGTCCGGTGAAAATATCGGGGACAGGAATCTGAGACAGGAGATATCTGCGTATCTTTATCGTGCCAGAGGCGTAAACTGCCGCCCGGATCAGATCGTGTTGGGAGCGGGAATTGAATACCTCCTGATGCTGTTGGCACAGGTTTTGGGCATGGAGCATGTGATAGCCATGGAAAGCCCTACTTATCTTCAGGCATACCACACATTTTGCAATCTTGGGTTTCCGGTGGAGGCGGTTGCCATGGATGGCGAAGGTATGCGTGTGGATCTTCTGAGACGGACAGATGCATCCGTTGCGTATGTGATGCCTTCCCACCAGTTTCCGATGGGAACCGTTATGCCTATGAAACGCAGAATGCAGTTGTTAAAATGGGCGAAGGAAAAAGAGGGCAGATATATTATTGAGGATGATTATGACAGTGAGTTCCGGTTTAAGGGAAAACCGATTCCGTCTTTGCAGGGCAGTGACCGGGATGAAAAAGTTATTTATCTTGGTACGTTTTCAAAAAGTATTGCACCCGGTATCCGGGCCGCATACATGGTTTTGCCGGATCATCTGATGGACAAATACAGAGAGGTGTGCGGGTTTTATTCCTGCAGCGTACCAAGGATCATGCAGGCGACGCTCTGTCAGTTTATGGTGGAAGGATATTTTGAGAGACATTTGAATAAAATGCGCGGAATATACAGAGGACGTCATGATCTGGTGTTGAATGAACTGAAAAAATATGACTGGTCTCTTCGGGTTTGGGGAGAGCATTCCGGGCTGCATCTTCTTGTGGAGATTGATTCTGAGGAGACGGAAGATATTCTTTGCGGCAGGGCAAAGGAACGGGGGATTTTCATCCAGGGACTTTCATCATATGATATCCAGGGAGTCTGCCATTTTACCCATCCGATTCTGGCGTTGGGCTATGGGAATCTGGAGGATGGAAAGCTGACAGAGGCTATTAAAGAGCTTGATCGAATCATTGCTTTTCATAAATGTGACTCGATACGATAATGAATATGATCAGGCGTAATAATAAATGTTATGAATTTTAATATATTTGTATCTCTTTTGTAATTATTATCATCTATAATAAAAATGTTATTATTGTTTAACGTGCTTTTGATCCGATTGCAGGTCATATTCAACGACTAAAGATGAGGCATCATAAATGACGAGAGATTTCCCAATGACAGAAGAAAAGATAAAGAAAAAGCGCAGGAGAAGACTGGCGATTGCGATCATAGCAATTGTTATAGCAATCCTTCTTCTGGCATTGATGTATGTGACATACGGATATATTGCCGACGATCGGTTTGCACTGGGAACGACCATCAACGGTATAAATTGTTCCGGAAAGACAGTGGAAGAGACGGTAAATGTAATTGAAAAAAAATTACTGGGTAAGAAAGTTGATATTAAGCAGGATGAGGAGAATTTGTTTTCCGGCGATTTAGCTTCCCTTGGTGTGAATTTGAATGAAGATCAGATCTATGCGAAGATAAATGACGTTCTGCAGAGGCAGAAGGAAAATGATTTCCGGTTTCTTCAGGCAGTGGAGACGATCCAACTGAATGATATTTACGAGGTGGATGAGGATGTACTTCGCAGCCTGCTGACACAATATCTGACGATCAATACAACGCAGACAGCGAATGCGTATATTGACCATGATGGAACAGATTATGTGATCATACCTGAGCAGTATGGTAATGAGTTTGATCTGGATGCATTTATAGCCACGATCGAGAAAGGGATCGACAGATGTGTGTCAGGCGAGGTCAGAAATCTGATCATTTCTGTGACAGAAGATGATTTCCCGAAACCGACTGTTTTATCTACGGACGAGTCGCTTATCGAGCAGTGTAAGGTGTTCAATGAGATGTCTGCATCCATTATTACCTATACGTTCGGCGGGGATGTGAAGGAGACGATCTCCAAAGAGCAGTTGATCGGCTTTTATAAACAGACAGATGATGGATTTGAATTGGATACGGATGCGGTTCAGATTTTTGTGCATGAGCTGGCAGAGAAATATGATACTTTGAAAAAGAACCGGGAGTTTACAACACATGATGGCGAGACGGTTACGCTTGACATCGTCACCTATGGATATCAGATTTCGGAAACCGGGGAGTACGAGCAGCTTGTGAAAGATCTGGAAAGCGGCGGGAATATTGAGAGGGAGCCGGTTTATTATAAAGAAGGTTATCAGAGAAACGGTATGGATGACATATGCGGCACCTATGTTGAGGTAGATATTTCAGAACAGCATGTCTGGTTTTATAAAGACTATGATCTGATCGTGGACGCGGACTGTGTGACCGGCTCTGTGGCAAAAAATAAAGAGACTTACTGCGGTATATTCCCTCTGGCGTATAAGACGACGGATTATATGCTGACGGGACAGGATTATAATACGTTTGTAAATTACTGGATGCCGTTCTATGGCGGACAGGGTCTGCATGATGCGGACGGCTGGAGAAAGAGCTATGGCGGCTCGATCTATAAGACAAATGGATCTCACGGATGTGTGAATCTTCCAAAATATGCCGCAAAGGCTATCTATGATGATATATCGGCGGGCGTTCCCATTGTTGTGCATAAATAAGAAAGAGCGATATTGATACAAAAAGGAATCAATATCGCTCTTTTTTTATTCATTTTTATTAGTTACAGCTTCTATATAATGAGACATGATTTGTTCCAGATGAGGGAGGTTGTCCGGCGGACAGCTTCGAAGTAAAGCATCAGCAGAAATATAAATATCAGATGTTTCACGATTACCAAATAATATATAGTCAGTAGACAGATTTAAAACAGAAGAGAGCTGATAAAGCGTGGTGATGGACATTTTTTTCAGACCGAGTTCCAGATCATAATAGAAGCGGGGGGTAATATCTGCTTTTTCAGCCATTGACTCACGGGAGTATCCAAGCAATAGTCGTTGCTTCTTTAGACGTTCACCTATTTCTACAGGATTCATACAATTCAAAATGAGACCTCCTTTACATATTGTTTGTACTAAATTTTATATTGAAAAAAAAATATAAATATGAACTTACAAGGGATTAAAAGTTGACAAATAGATCATTAGTAAGTAAAATGATAATGTAAGTTGATATTATAAATGGAACAATGTTTCAGAAAATGTCTTAAAAATATAACAAAAGATTATACAAAATAAACTTGCGGGAGGGACGATGAAGCTGGAGATTATGAGAATCATAAAGTATGGTTCTGCGATTCTACTGATGACATTGTATGGAATGGTCACCTGCCTTCTATATCGAAACATGCAGCTTCTTAATATTTACACGAGGTCTGCTGGTGGTAGAGGATATGTTGTCATCAGCATTTTTTATTGCATATTTTTGTTTGTATTATTGTATACTTTTGAGGCTTTTCAAATCGGGCGGCGCAGAATAATGGATTTACTGTTTGGGCATTTTTTAAGTGCAGTATGTGTAAATCTCATTTTTTTATTCTTTTTGTGTATGATTACGCCGCTGCCTTTAAAGGAACTGCTTGTATCCGGCATATTGCTTTTCTTTCTGGAGATATTTGGTGGTTTGGCTTGGGTTATGTTTTGTCATCGGTTTTATGAGAAATACCAGTTTTGCAAAGCGGCGTTGTTTATCTATGGTAACCGTGAAGATGCGACAGAATATGTTCGTATTAACAATACAATAAACCAATACTTTAAAATCAGCAATGCCATAGATTACGCAGTTGGTCTGAAACAGGTTTTTTTGATGATGGAGGATGCTCGGGTCGTGTTTTTGGGAGATATACCTACGGAAGTAAGAAACAGTATCATGAAGCAGTGTCTGCAGAAGAAAAAAGAGTGTTACAGTGTTCCAAAGATTTCAGATATCTATATTCAGAATACGAAGGTGCTTCAACTGCGTGACAAAATATTGTTTCAATACCGGGAAACAGGCATCAGCAACGAAAAGAAAGTGGTAAAGCGTTTGATGGATGTTGTGATCAGTCTGGTCATGCTGATCTTGTTTTCTCCCGTAATGCTGGTTATTGCAATTATGATCAAGGCTGAAGATGGTGGGAGCATTATTTACAGACAGGATCGGGTCACAGAAAATGGCAGAGAGTTTCAGATGCTGAAATTTCGCAGTATGAGAGAAGATGCTGAAAAAGATGGTGCCAGAATGGCAGGAAAAGATGATGACCGGATAACGAAAGTCGGAAAACGGATCCGTAATATCCATTTTGATGAATTGCCGCAGCTTGTAAATGTCCTGAAGGGTGAAATGTCGATGGTAGGTCCGAGACCGGAACGAAAAGAATTTACGGAAGAGTATTGTCAGAAAATCCCCGAGTTTTCCGAGAGACTTAAAGTAAAGGGTGGTTTGACCGGATATGCACAGGTATATGGAAAATATAATTCCTGGGCGGAGGATAAGCTGAAATATGACCTGCTTTACATATATAATTATTCTCTTCGGCTTGATTTGAAAATACTCATATTGACATTTCGTATTTTGTTCCAGAAAGAAAATACGGAAGGAATTGATGAAAATCAGATCAGCGAGTCCGGGAGACAGTACAGCCGGGAGGAAGCAAAAAAATGAGAAGGATATTGATCCTGACCACAGTCAGTGGTTTTTTGCTGAAATTTGAACAGGAAAATGTTGACTTATTACAGAAAATGGGTTTTGAGGTGCATTATGCTTCTAATGAAAATAATCCAGGGTATTACTTTTCCAGAGAAGCACTTGCGCAGATTGGTGTGAAATTTCATCATATTGAGATTGCAAAGTCACCTGCCGATATACAGGCATTTCGCAAAGCAAAAAAGAGATTGGAGTATCTGATCCGAACATACCATTTCTGTGCCATTCATTGTCATACTCCTATGGGTGGTGTGTTGGGCAGAGAGATGGGAAGGATTTTTTCGCATAAGCAGTTAAAGATTATATATACAGCTCATGGTTTTCATTTTTATAAAGGATCTCCTTTGTGGAACCATTTGATATATGAAACGGTGGAACGCTATCTGGCACACTATACGGATCAGATGATCTTGATCAATCAGGAAGATTACGATGCTGCCTGTTCTTTTTGCATGAGACCGGGAGGACATGTGTATCAGATACCCGGTGTTGGGCTGGACAGAAAACGGTTTTCACCGAGAAGTATTGAACAGAAAGAAAGAGACAGGGAAGCACTTGGCATTTCAAAGGATGAGTTTCTGATTGTCTCTGTGGGAGAATTAAATAAAAATAAAAATCATGAGATAGTAATAAAGGCAATCGCCCGGTTGAAAAAGAGTGATAAAAATTTCCCTGTTAAATATATTATATGTGGTGAAGGTGAGTATCGGGAACAGTTGGTTCGATTGATACGGGAGCTAAAGCTTAAGGATGCGGTGAATTTGTGTGGCTATTGCCAGAATGTGCCGGAAGTATTGGGATGTGCAGATGTATCTGCTTTTCCGTCAGTAAGGGAAGGCCTTGGTATGGCAGGTCTGGAAGCTCTTGCTTTGGGGATACCGTTATTGGCATCCGAAAATCGAGGGACGAGAGAATATTTAAAAAATGGTTATAATGGATTTTTTTGTAGAGCGGATGATGCTGCATCCTGGGAGATGGCATTGCGACGTGTCCGAACTATGAGTCAGACGGAAAAAATGCAGTATAAACGTCAATGCAGGGCGTCTACAGAAGCTTTTGAAAAAGATAAAACGAGGCAGATTATGAAACAGGTTTATAAAGATTTGTGTGATTCCATAGATAATAAAAAATGATGGATAAGAAGGTACATATCAGATGAGTGTAAAAGTGAGCGTCATTATGGGGGTATATAATCCTGCCAGCAAAGAACAATTGATGCAGGCAGTGTACTCTATCAAACATCAGAGTATGCAGGATTGGGAGGTAATTATCTGTGATGATGGTTCTGAGCCGGAGAAAAGCAGGTGGATTTCAGAGGCTGCACAGATAGATGGAAAAATTCAGATTATACATAATAAAGAGAACCATGGTTTGGGTTATTCTTTGAATCAATGCCTGACATACGCAAAAGGAATTTATATTGCCCGCATGGATGCGGATGATATTTCATACCCCAGCCGCCTGGAGAGACAGGCGTTATTTTTGAATGAACACTCCCAATATCAGTGGGTTGGTTCTAATTCCAAACTATTTGATGAACGGGGCATATGGGGGACTGATCTGCGCCCGGAAATTCCTAAAGCCAATGACTTTTTGCACTTTTCTCCCTATATTCATCCGTCTGTAATGTTTCGCAGGGAAGTATTGGAGCAATGCGGAGGCTATTCGGATGAAGAACTGACCAGACGGTGTGAAGATTATGAATTGTTTATGCGGCTGCATGCCATGGGATATAGAGGATTCAATATACAGGATGTGTTGTTTCAATACAGAGAGGATAAGGATAATTTTACCAGGCGGTCTTTTTTGAACCGTGTACGGGAAATGAAGGTCCGATACAAAGGATTTAAACGATTGGGAATACTTAAGCCAGGGACATTGCGTCATGTGGTAAGACCCGTTCTTGCCGGTGTCCTATCACCGTCAATGATACGATATATTAAAAAACATATGAGGAAGAATAACCGTGATATCAGGCAGTGGGAGCAGGGCAGAGAGTTACTTGATGCAACTGCGGAAGAATGAGTTTTTATATAATATTTTTCAAGCCATAGATTGGAATAGTATAAGTGTTAAAGCAGGGCAGGTTTGGAAGGAAGCTTCACCAGCGGCGGAAAGTGTATTTCAAAATGTGTTGGGACCTGCCATAAATGGATATGTCATATGGGTTTTGCAGCAGGCGTTGAAAAATAAGGTCGAGAGATTATATTTTTTGGCACGGGACGGTTATTTTATGTATCTGTGTGCAAAAGAAATCTGTGAAAGACTGGGCTTGCCTGTTGTATGTAAATATTTATGCTGTTCCAGATATTCTATTCGGATTCCGTTTTTTCATCTGAATATGGAGGATGCATTGGAGTATGTCTGTCGTGGCGGAATCAGTGTGAATATGAAGAAGATATTTTGCAGAGCCGGTCTGACAGAAAAGCAGCAGGAGCAGGTGCTGAAACAGATTCACATACCGTATCAGATGGAGGAAGAGATTCCATATGCAAAACTGGAGGATATTCGCAAAGCGCTGAAGTCCTGTGATTGTTTTATGTCATATGTATATAATATCTCAAAAGAGGCGCTGCCTCAATTAGAAATGTATCTGCGGCAGGAGGGACTGCTGGAAACAGGTAATTACGCGCTGGTGGACAGTGGATGGGTGGGATCCATGCAAAAAACACTGAATCAGATACTGGCGCATATGGGGAGAAAGGATAAATTAACAGGGTATTATTGGGGGCTATACGAGCTTCCTTCTGAGGTAGAGGCATTAGGCTATCATTGCTATTACTTTTCGCCCCAAAAAGGGCTTCGAAGAAAAGTATATTTCAGTAATTGTCTGTATGAGGCGATATTCAGTGCACCGCACGGAATGACATTGAGCTATCGCAGGAAGGGAGAAAGGTATATCCCTGTTTTTGCATATTGCAAGGAAACGAGAAATACATTTTTGAAAGCTATAGAAGTATATATAAGCGGATGGGCATCTGCCATCGGTGCATCAGTGTCAGGTATCAATGAATTTTTGCAGGTTGACAGTGACAAAATTCTTGCGGTTATTCAAAAAAGTATAGCGTTGTTTATGGGGAATCCTACAGAGGAAGAGGCATTATGTTTTGGAAGTCTGGAATTTTCAGATGATGTGCTGGAGCATTCCATGCAGCAGGTAGCGGCACCGCTGACGGTGGATGAACTGAGAGCCAATCATGTACGCAACAAGGCTTTGGTTATGTTTGGGCTGCGCACAGATGAGATCAAAGAGAGTGCATGGTATGAGGGTAGTGTGGCGCGTAATCCGGAAGTGATTCAGGGTAATACATCAAAGAAACAGCATTTACGCTCTTATAAAATATACAAATACCTGTTATATATCAGGCAGGGTTATTTTAAGAGGAAGAAATAGATATAGATAAAAAGAGATAGGAAGAGGAATAAGGAAAAAGATTATGTCTAAAAATGAACGTTGGAGCCAGTATTGGTTTGTGATCAAGGAACTGACTTCCAGGGAGATAAAAAGAAAATATGCCAGATCTACTCTTGGCATTATCTGGAGTGTGTTAAATCCGCTGCTTTCCATGGCAGTTATATCTTTAATTTTCTCAAAGATGTTTGCAAGAAATATCGAAAATTTTCCAATATATTATTTGTGTGGATATATTTTGTGGTCTTTATTCACGCAGGCCACAAATTCTGCAATGACAGCATTGGTGGATAATAAAACATTATTGATCAAGGTGAAATTGCCGATGGACATTTTTATATTGTCCAGAGTCTATACAGCGCTGATCAATTTGTTGTATTCCCTGGTTGCGTTTGTGATTATGATGGTGGTATTTCGGATTCCGCCCAGTTGGAATCTGTGGTTTTTCCCAGTGATCATTTTCTTCCTTTTGCTGTTTGCTCTGGGGATTTCGTATATACTATCGGTGGCTTATGTGTTTTTTGGGGATGTGAAGCATTTGTACGGTGTAATACTCACACTGTGGATGTACTGTTCTGCAATTTTTTATCCGGTGGAAAATCTGGATGGGATTATTGCAACAGCGGTTATGAATAATCCGATTTATAATTATATCAACTGTCTGCGTTATATCGTATTGCAGCATCAGTTGCCGCCTGTACAGGAAGTGATTCGTATTGTTGCCTGGGGTGTTGGAATGTTTTTGGCAGGATATGTAATATTCCGAAAAAACAAAAACAGTATGATGCAGAAACTGTAATGCGGGCAGGAGGAGTCTGAACATGAAAAGAAGAGGTTTTATATCTTTGACATGTGCTGCGGCGATGGCTGTCTGTCTTGGCGGCGCCAATGCATATGCAGAAGGGGGACGGGCATATTTCGGCTCGGAAGAATATGAGTGGTCTGTGGATGAGACATCCCAGATCGGTGTGTATGGTGCATCTGAAGATATACTGGAAGAAGTAGAAATATATGTAAAATATGACAGCGAAATATTAAAATATGAGAGCGGTGGAGAACTGGTCAGAGACGGTCTGGTTCGAATCAGTGAGAATGATATCGGAGAGACGGAATATAAAGAGATGCTGTCATTTACACCTGTAAAAGGAGGGGATACTCAGATTGAAATTTCTGAAGCTCATTTGATCACTACAGATGGTGCGGAGGAAAGCGTGCGTAATGTGCAAGTGACTGCTCATATGCCTTTGGAAGGTTCAGAGGAACAGGAAGAACCAGCAGAAGAATCAGAAGCGCCTGTAGAAGAACCAGAAGAGGGGTCAGTATCTGAACCTGTGTCCGAGCCGGAACCGACGGTTCCGCCATCACAGGAAAATACAGGTGAGGTGACAGAACCCTCGGATAAAGTGCAGACCAGACCGGAAGTAGTTTATCTGGATGAAGAGCAAAACGAGGAGAAAACCCCCTTTTTTGACCGTCTAATCACGCTGGGACCAATTCACATTGGTTCAAAGGAGATTGGACCATACACTTTCAGCGGATTAATGTGGACGCTGTCCTTTGCAATGATTGTATTTGTGGTATTGCTGCTTCTGACAGTTATTTTTGTTGTAAAGAAAAAGCGAAGAGCAGAAGAAAACTGGCGAAAGGGCAGATTTTATGATTCCAATGTAGAGGTCTTGAACTTTGAACAAGCCAGAAAAGCGGGACAGAAAGTTTATACTGTAGATAACGATGCGGATAGTCCGGGGCAAAAGGATGAGATTACAAAAGAGGAGTCTCCCAAGAATGCACCGGATGAGGTCAGTGATAAGGTAGTTATTCAAGTGCGCAATGTAACTATGGACTTCAAACGTGAGGAAGATGAATCCGGAAGTGTGAAGGAGTTGGTTATCCGTACACTGAAAGGACAGAGAAAAGTAGAAAAGTTTCGTGCCTTGGATAATATCAGTTTTGATATTCACAAGGGTGAAGTGGTAGGTATCATAGGAACCAATGGATCCGGAAAAAGTACGATATTAAAAATTGTATCGGGGGCGTTACAGCCTACTATGGGACAGGTAAGGGTAAACAGGCATAGTATTCAACTGCTCACCCTCGGAACCGGATTTGATGTGGAATTAACGGGTCGGGAAAATGTATACCTGAATGGTTCTTTGATTGGTTATACGAAAGAATTTATCGATGAAAAATATAACGAGATTGTACAGTTCGCAGAACTGGAGGGATTTATGGAAGAGCGTGTTAAAAATTATTCCTCCGGTATGGTTTCCAGATTGGGATTTGCCATAGCTACGGTGCGTGATACCCCTGAAATACTGATTCTGGACGAGGTGTTAAGTGTGGGTGATATGTTCTTTCGCAAGAAAAGTGAGGAGCGAATCCAGAAAATGATTCATGGTGGATCTACAGTTCTGATCGTATCCCATTCTACCGGCGTAATACGAAAGAACTGTACGAAAGTAATTTGGATTGAAAAGGGAAGATTGCGGGCCATTGGGGATCCAAATGTGGTTTGCAACGCTTATGAAAAAATGAGTCAATAGAAAAGAGGAGTTTGTTGTGGCAGAAAAAACAATTTTTTTCGCTCAGGATTTGAATATTTTAACGCCGGAGTTAGAACTATCTGTAGGAAATACCAGGAAATTAGAAGAATGTGTGGAGATTATTCCGAAAGAAGCATCTGAAAGACCGAAGCAGTGCATGATTGAAGATAATACGGTGGTATGTATGACAGAATCTGGTGATTTGGAAGCGCTTGCACCGGGAAAAACAAAAGTGACGATTGTCTGTGACTATGGCGCGGGGGCTTGCAATGTGACAGTTATTGGTACGACAGAGGCGCAAGCACCAGTGGATATTTTAACTCTGGAGATGCCGAAAATTACAAAGATAAAAAATATAAGTTCAGGTATTCGTATCAGGTGGTCGGATGTGGAAGGTGCAGAAGGCTATGAAATCTATAAACTGGATCATGAGCAGTGGGCAAAAATTGCAGATGTAGATGCGAAAAATACCTGTGAATATGTGGATCAAATGGTGTTATCCGGAAGAAGCTACCATTATTCTGTACGGGCATGGAACCGGGAAGGAGAAAGCGCTTATATTGATAATCAAAAGAAAATCTGCTATTTAGCTCCGGTTACGACGCTTGCTGCAGCAGCACGGGCAGGGTATATAGAGCTGAAATGGAAGGGTATATCCGGAGCGCAGCGATATCTGCTATATCGGAAAGAACCAAAAAAAATGTGGGAGAAGCTGGCTGTCTTGGATGCCGCAAAGGAGAACCTTTATCGGGATGAGCATGTGGTAAATGGTATGCAATATGAATATCTGGTAATTGCATACAATCAATATGGTATTGGAGCATACGAAGCAAAAGGCAGGGAATGTACATACAATGAGAATTAGTGAAGCAATTTATGCAAAGCTGGTGAATCAGGTTCCGGGTATACAGGAACGCTATCATAAAAAAAGAAATCATGTACATGGTATTGGACGTGCATCGGCATGGTTGTATTTGATCGGCATGAATCTGTCTTATTATGTATTTCATAATCGTAAGTTTGCAGAGATGGAAAAGTTCCCATTTTACGAGGAAAAGCTGCTGTACAGTGAAAACAGCGAATCTTCTATTTCCTATAAGTGTTCTCCGGAAGAGCTTGTAAAACAGCTTTCAGAATACGATGTAATATCGTTTGATGTATTCGACACATTGATTTTAAGACCTTTTTCTGCGCCGGTGGATCTGTTTTATCTGCTTGCACACAAATTGGATTATCCGGATTTTCAGAGGATCAGGATGGAGATGGAGGCAAGAGCCAGACAGATTCATTTCAAAAAAAGCAAGAACTATGAAGTGACATTGGATGAGATATATGATTTGATTGAGCAGGAAACCGGAATAAAAAAGCAGACAGCTATGGAGCTGGAGGTTAGTCTGGAAGTGCAGCTTTGTTTTGCAAATCCATATATGAAACAGGTGATCGGCCTGCTAAAAGAGAAGAAGAAAAAAATTGTAATTACATCAGATATGTATCTGAATACAAATCAGATACATCGGATTTTACAAAACAGTGGATATCCGGATTTTGATGCATATTATGTATCCTGTGATCGGGGAAAGTCCAAGAGCAAGGGTGATCTGTATGAACTGGTGAAACAGTCTGAAGAGAAAAAATTTGGAAAATCCCCTGTTTTTGCACATGTAGGAGACAATGAGATCTCGGATGTGGAACATTCTGAAAAACATGGATTTAAGGCATTTCATTACAGAAATGTAAACGTTGCAGGTGAGCCATACCGCCCTTATGATATGTCCTGTATTACTGGCAGTGTTTATCGGGGACTGGTGAATGCACATATACATAACGGACTATATCAATATTCCCGTGAGTATGAATATGGATATATCTATGGCGGACTGTTTGTAACTGGGTATTGCAGGTTTATCCATCAGTATGTAAAAAATCATGGACCGGATAAGCTGTTGTTTCTGGCAAGAGACGGTGATGTATTATTGAAAGCATATAACATCCTTTATCCGGAAGAAATGAAGCGATGTGAGTATGTATATTGGTCACGATTGGCGGCCACAAAGATGGCGGCCTCTTATTATAAATATGATTATTTCAGACGCTTTTTGTATCACAAGGTCAATCAGAATTATACGTTGCAGCAGATATTTGAGTCTATGGAGCTTCCGGATATGCTTCAGACATTTTGTGAGGCTTCAAAGAATCGAAAGGAAAGTGATGAGCTGACAGATCGGAATGTGGAGGAGATAAAAAATTATCTTTTGAAAAACTGGAATCAGGTGTTGGCTCATTATGAGGAGCAATTGGAAGCAGGGCGGCAGTATTTTTCCAAAATTTTAAGGGGAAGCCGAAAAGCTGTTGCAATAGATATCGGATGGGCAGGAAGCGGAGCTATAACACTGAATCATATTGTCAATAAGATATGGCATATGGATTGTGACATTACTGGAATTATTGCAGGGACGAATACCTGTCATAATGCGGAGCCGGACAGTACGGAGACGTATTTGCAGAGTGGCAGACTGACAGCTTACCTGTACTCCCAGCGTGAAAACAGAGATATCTGGAAATTACACGATTCGGGAAAGGGACATAATCTGTACTGGGAGATGCTTTTGGATGCACCATCAGGAAGTCTGAAAGGGTTTTATACAGATCAAGATGGAAAATGGACATGTCGTTTTAAAAAAGCATGTGCCGATGTGGAAAGAATTCATGAAGTGCAAAAGGGTATTTTGTGTTTTGTGAAGCATTGGAAGATGATATCTGAAAATCTGGACGATTTGGAGCAGATCAGCGGCAGAGATGCCTATGCACCTATGGTGAATATAGAAAGAGAAAAAAACAAAGGATATATGAAATATTTACTTCATCTGGAAGATGAAATGGGAATATAAGAGGAAGGAATATACATATGAGAGAAAGAAATGAATTACATAAAAAGAGTAGTCCAAAAAGCGGGAATGTATTAAAAATGCTGGGAATTGTCATTACGATTATCCAGATTGTATTTTCTATAATATTTATCGTGCTGCTCAGTCAGGCAAATTTGTTGACAACAAAATTATTTGGGATTGTCTGCCTTGTATTGGTAGTACTTATAGTAATTTGTCGGCTTCTTATGGGAAAAGGGCGAAAAAAGGTTAGATTTGTAATTGGTTTTGTACTGGCAATTTTGATATCAGTGGTCAGTTTGATTGGAGGATATTATCTTCATACATTATCTGCTACATTGCACAGTATTACAGATGCAGAAACAGAGACAACGCTGGTAGGGGTTTACGTTCTGGCGGATGATCCGGCACAGAGTGTTGCGGATACTGCGGCTTACAAATATGGTATTGTGGAGAATCTGGAACGTGAAAGCTCGGATAATGTGGTTGCACAGATAAATCAGGAATTGGAGACAGAAATATCTGTAAGTACTTATGCAGGAATAGAAGAACTGGCAGGTGCACTTTTGAATGGAGAAGCTCAGGTTATTGTCCTGAATGAAGCATTTGTAGATGTGGTATCTGAGACAGAAAGTTATGTGGGATTTTCTGATCAGGTAAAAGAAATTGGTGTATATGGATGGAAAACGGATGTATCCAGCCGCACGAAGGCAGCAGTTGTAGAGGAAGGCGGTACAGAAGAACAGGAAAAAGTCACATTGGAAGAGGGTGTCTTTGAAATCTATATCAGCGGTATTGATACCTGGGGTGATGTATCTACAAGACGAAACAGTGATGTAAATATAATTGCAGTGGTAAACGCTAATACCAGACAGGTATTGCTTTTGTCTACGCCGCGTGATTATTATTTGCCTCTTTCTATGAATGGAGAGATGGATAAGCTGACTCATGCAGGGATCTATGGCGTAGATGTTTCTATGGAAACATTAGACGGATTGTATGGTACAAGTCTTGATTATTATTTCAAAGTGAATTTCAGTGGGTTTGAGGAATTGATCGATGCTCTTGGAGGGGTGACTGTTCATTCAGACTATACCTTTAACGTGAGTGATTTTCATTATGTGGAAGGAGATAATTATCTGTCCGGTATTGAGGCTCTGGCATTTGCGAGAGAAAGACATTCTTTTGCAGCAGGTGACCGTCAGAGGGGAAAAAACCAGATGGAAGTGATCAAGGGTGTAATGAATAAAATGATGAGTCCTTCCATACTCAATAATTTTTCGCAGTTGATGAGCAGTCTGGAAGGCTGTTTTGACAGCAGTATTCCATATGATCTGTTGTCTGATCTGGTAAAGATGCAGCTTTCAGATAATACATCGTGGAATATTGTTTCCTACAGTGTGGATGGCGGAGATGCGAAAGCTTCCTGTTACTCTTTGAGCAGTCCGAATTATGTTATGACGCCATATCAGGAGACGGTGGATAAAGCAATCGAACTAATCAATGCTGTAAAAGCAGGGGAAACCATTTCATTGGATGAGGAGTAGTCATTATGAAATTATTCCGGATGTCAAAAGACAGACAACGGGAAGTATTGCGGAAGATTTTGGAAAATATAGCCTGCATGGATCAGAATGAAAAAAGTGAATGGGTGCTCCGGCGTCAAATACAGGATGTTGAGGACGATTTCATTATTTCTGAAATTGGCATGGCAGATCTTCCTCTTATTCTTCTGCTGATGCATATGAAATATGGTGAAAAACTGAAATTGATACCTGTTGAACAGAATGCAGTTATACGGGCGGGTGAGAACAATATCGCCAATATGTCCTACCTGGCGGTGCAGCTTCACTTTCTGGAAATCAAAGATGGAAGAGTTTGTATCGAAGGGATAACTTCTGTGCCGGCTGTTTTTGGGGAGGGAGCAGAATTTTGTATTATTCATAACGGTATTTTTTCAAAGTGTGATCTGACGGATAAGAACATGGATCAGAAGATTGGAAGCATTTTCTATGAGCAGCGTAGGGTATTTCGGACAGAGATTATACCAGCTTATGGTGAAAATAAAATCCAATTTGCTAATGTGATATATTCCGGACAGATGCATATCTGTCCATATGGAAAAATAAACGCAATGCGTTTCTTTCCGGTGTCAGATTGTTTGGAAAAGCAATACTGTGTGAAGGATGGTTATGTGTTTTATATCCGAAATGGTATGCTTTGTTTTCGAACAATCGCAGAGGGGGAACAAGTTTCCTATGAAAGCATATTTCAGAAGGAGCTTATGCGGATTGGCACAGATGAAGCAATGTGGGCAGTTTCTCTTAGAAACCAATATTTTGCAGCAATAAAAAACAAGAAAAAACCGATTTGGTTGTTTATGGATCGAGTGGATCAGGCAGATGATAATGCAGAAATACTTTATCGTTATGTAAAGAAAAGAGATGAAGTAGATGCTTATTATATTATACGGGAAGATACAAAAGATTATGAACGATTGAAGGAACTGGGCGGTATCGTTCCGCTTTATTCTCCACAGCATGATCTTCTTGTTTTGCTGGCAGATTATGTGATTTCTTCCCAAGCGAATGGGGTTGTGGAAAATCCTTTTTGGGAGAAAGCAGAGTATGTCAGGGATTTGTATCATCAGGCAAAAATTATATTTTTGCAGCATGGAGTGATAAAAGATGATATGAGCAGTACTCTGAACCGCTATCATACAAATTTTACCGGATTTATTACCAGCAGTCCGGCAGAGTGGGCATCTATACTGAGAGAGCCTTATGATTATCCGGAGGAGAAAGTCTGGCTCACCGGACTGCCAAGATTTGATATGCTTTACAACAACTCTCAAAAGTGCATTTTAATCATGCCAAGCTGGAGAAAAGAGTTTGTGGAGCAGGAGTGGGATGAAGAAAGCCAGAATATGGTCTGGCGTCCGAAAGGGAATTTTTCAGAAAGTCGTTATGTGAAAGTATATCGTTCTTTGTTGAGTAATAGACAGTTGGCGGAGAACTGTAAAAAATATGGATATCATATTCTTTTTATGCCTCATGCTCTGATGAAACCCTATCTGGCAGATTTGATGGGGGATAGTGGGGCTGAAGAAAAGTCCTATCGTGAGGCGTTTGCAGAAGGAAGTATCATGGTTACTGACTATAGCAGTGTGGCATTTGATTTTGCATATCTGTTAAAGCCAATTATTTATTATCAGTTTGATAAAGAAGAATTTTTTTCTACACATACATATCAAAGAGGATATTTTGATTATGATAAAGATGGATTTGGAGAAGTAGTATGTGATGAGGAAAAATTGGTAAATCTGCTCATCGCTTACATGGAGAAAGGATGTTCTGCAAAAGAAGTGTACCGAAAGCGAATGGAAGAGGTTTTTGCTTATCGGGATGGAAAGGCATGTAAGAGAGTTTATGATCTGATTTTGAAGGATATGAGGGAAGGGAGACAGACTGAGGTGGAGAAAGTAAGTGGAAAAGATCTGTTGATACGGGATTTGAAAAACAGGATAAAGGAATTGGAACAGGAAAATGAAATACTTCGGGCGGAAAAAGAAGTTTTATCCGGGGAGGTTAAACAGATACAATATTATCTGGACGAAACCAGAAAATCTTTTTCTTACCGATTGGGATATGCGCTGACCGGGCTGCCAAGAAAACTGAGAAGAACAAATCATGAGTCTTAATTTGAAAAGTATGAAAGAGGAAGGGAAAAGCATATGTGTGATAAAGATAAAAGAGTAACATTTTTGAAAGATGAAATTTTACAGGGAAAGATTATACCAGACACTGTTGTGGACGCTGTGGTATGGTTACAACAGAGCAGATTAGATATTTTTGTGAATACTTTTGCAAAAGCAAAGGATGAGCCGGATGAGATAGTCCTGTTTTTCTGGAATTACGAGGAGAAGAAGCCATTAATGGTTCGACAAGCAGTATTGAATCAAGGACATGTTATTATAGATTCCTGGAATACGTTGCTGCTTCAGATGGAATATCTCGGATACACATCCATGCGGATAGCAATCGCATATCGTAAGGAGGATAAGATTGTCTGTGGATTTGTCAGAAACATGGCGGCAAGAGGAGAAGATGTGTTGCCTTCTGAGCGGTTAATTGGAAAATTGACCGCAAAATCTGAAAACGCATTTGTGGCATACTATACAGAAAGCGGAGCCTTATCTGTAAGATTTCGCCATCAGAAAAAGTTTGATGATGAATTTTATCGTTTGTGCCTGACAGGATATCAGTGGGAAAAAGATCAGTTGATCATTTATGTGGAGGCACCTCTGATGAAAGGAAATCCTCAGTTTACCTTGCGTTCTCTGTCTGCTGGAGAAGTCTGCCCAAAAGCAGGTATTGAACTGAAGGATGAATGGGAGAACGGACTGCGCAGAGTAATGAAGCTGGCTCTGGATTTCTCAGATATGGATGAAGCAGATGTAGATGAATACCGTCTGATTTGTAGTCTGGATGGTCATAATTTCCAGATCCATATGGACGCAGAAGTGTCGAAAATGGATGATATGAGAGAAATAGTGACAGATTCCGGAAGAGGCCTCACATTTTGCATCACAGAAAATAAAAATGGACGGTTTCTGTTACAGGTTCAGACAGAAATCTATCCGGTTATGCTGTCTATAGTCACTGCGGTGTATAATACTGCACCCTTCCTCGCAGAGATGATCGACAGTATATTGAAGCAGGATACAAAACAGTTGGAAAAATATCTCATTGGAAATGAAACTGGAGATTTTAAGAATAAAAAATATAGAGGGGTGTATGAATTTATCTTAGTGGATGACGGATCAACCGATGGGTCTGCAGAAATTTTGGATGATTATGCACTTTTGTCAGATGTGATCCGTGTAATTCATAAGGAAAATGGAGGTGTGTCATCGGCTAGGAATGCAGGAATAGATGCGGCTCAGGGGAGATATATTCATTTTGTAGATTCAACTGTCAGGGTAGAGGAAAAATATGTAGAAAAAAGTATACTTGATATACAAAGAAGAGGCAATTCCGTGTATTTTGAGAAAGGAAAAGCAGTGTATACAAAGAAGAAGCTGTTTAGTATTATTATGGCTGTATACAATGTGGAACCGTATATTGAAGAGGCGATAGATAGCTTAATAAATCAAAATATAGATTTTGAAGAAAATGTTCAATTAATTTTGGTAAACGATGGATCTACAGACAGAAGTGGGGAAATATGTAAATCATATGTAAAAGAATATCCCAATAATATTATTTATGTTCAAAAAGAAAATGGGGGTCAAGCTTCTGCGAGAAATGTTGGATTGGAGTATGCTGATGGGCGTTATGTGAACTTCTTTGATCCGGATGATACATTGTCATCAAATGTTTTGTCTGAGGTAGCCAGATTTTTTGAGATAAATTACAATTTTATTGATATGATTTGTGTACCACTGATATATTTTGAAGGGCAAACAGGGCTTCATGGAAAATATGAACCGTTAGGAAAAACAAACCGGATTATAAGTTTGGTTAAGGAGCCATATAACTTTATTTTAAGTACGGCATCTTCTTTTTACAAAGAGGAGGTTTTTCGTGATCTGAGATTTGATGAGAGAATGCTTACAGCGGAAGATGCAAAAGTAAATGTACAGGTTCTCAGGCGCACGATGAGATTTGGATATGTTTGTGAAAAGGGAGTTCAGTATAATTATAGAAGAAGACTTGCGGGTACTTCAAATGTGGACGCAATAACTTCTGGTGCAAATTTCGAAGCGTTAATGGCACCTATTTATATTTTTGATGATTTATTTAGTAAAGAAGGTTATTTATCTCCTTATGAAAAAGAATTGATTGCTTATGAATTGAGAAGTCGTTTGCGGACTATAAAAAGGGATGAGTTTACAAAGGAAGAGTACGATAAATTGATTTCTTCATACGCAAATTGGATTGGTCGGTTAGACGATGAATTTATAGCAAAGTCAAAGTGGTTAGATGTGATTGAAAAGAAAGTTTTATTTTTAAATCTTTCGGGACGTAATTTTGGAACATGGATAAGAGCTGGTTTTAGTGAATTGAGTGACAGAATGATTCGTATTCGTCAGTTTTATTTTGAAAATGGCAAAGCTCATGTTGTGTGTATATTTAATAATTTTGGAGAAGAGGAAATTGATTTGGTTTTAATACCAAAGAATGCTATGAGCAACAATATATTTGCCATTGAATCTAAAGATATAGAGGGACCATATGATCTGAAAATTGGTGAAATATCTGCGGATATAACGCATGTGAGACATTTTGAATTGCCGTTTATAAATGCTGAATATTCATTTGCATATTATGATCGTAAAACAAATAGTATATCCAATGCCAGAAGATGTGTAATATATGGAAAAGCAAGATGTGCTGCAAATATACGAGGAGTGGGACCAATTAGAAATGGTTTTTGTGTATCCATATATGGAAATAATATTTTTATTTCTAATGATAAAAAAATTGTATTAAATGTTACTAAAACCTTAGAGAATAATATTAAAAAAGAGTTGCCTCTGCGCCGATTGTCAACTTCTGATAAGAAATATATTTTGATTTCTGATCGTCCAGAAAAAGCTGGCGATAATGGAGAGGCTCTTTTTGAATATATTATGGAACATGAAGATGATGCCATCAAAGACGTCACATATTTCGTTATAAATAAGAAGAGTAACGCATATAAAAATTTAAAATATAAGGATCATGTAGTGGATTTTAGAAGCAGGGAGCATTTGGCCATGTTTTTGAACGCAAAGGTAATTTATTCCAGTCATAATGCGATTCGATTTTTCTATCCTTTTGATGATAAAGAATATAAGAATTATGCAGATTTATTAGATTATAAATTTGTGTGGCTGCAGCATGGGGTAATAAAAGATGATCTTACTAAAGAAGCAAATAAATTAAATACAATGGATGATATTGTGATAACTACGTCGAATTGGGAATATTCAGAATTATTAAGAGAAGGATATTTATATAGACATGATGACATATTGTTAAGTGGGCTTGCACGTTTTGATAAGCTTATTGATGAAAAGAGAAATATAATAACGATTGTTCCGACATGGAGAAATAATTTGGTCGGAAAAATCCTTCCTAATGGACATAATGAACCAAAAGCTGGATTTGAGCAAACTTCATTCTATAAATCTTATTTTGAACTTTTGACGGATAAAAGATTGCTAAATGCACTGGAAAAATATAATTATCATGTGAATTTTGTATTACACTCTGGCTTTACTTGTTATGAAAATTTATTTACTTTGATAAATTCTGAAAGGGTAAAGCTTGTAGCTATGGATGATTTTTCATATCATAAAGCTTATTGTGAAAGCAGCTTATTCATTACAGATTATTCGAGTGCAATTTTTGATTTTGCTTACTTAAAGAAACCGGTAATATATTTTCAATTCGATGAAGATGAATTTTTTTCTACGCACTATAGTAAGAGTACATATGAATATAGAGAGGATGGTTTTGGCCCTGTGTTAGATAATGCCGAAAACGTTATTGATGAGATTATTAAAAATATGGAAAGTGGGTGTGAGATGTCAGCGGTTTATAGGGAAAGAGTGGACAGAACATTTGCTTATGTTGACAATAAAAATTGTAAGAGAATTATTGATGCTACAAGAAAATGGTTAATATAAAGGGATAAAATAGGGGGAGGGTGCCGATTCTTTCTATATTACCTTGTGCTTTGAATTAAGTGAAAGGAATGGACATAAAATGAAAAAACAATTAGCCATAATTGGAGCGTGCTGCAGCAGAGATATGTGTAACGGTATATTTGTCGATGATTGGAAAGAACATTTGGATTTGGTATATTATTCCTTTCAAACATCATTTATCTCACTTGTTTCTTTACCAATACCGTATTCTCGAAAACTGTTGAATTTTGAGGGGAAGCAATACAGCTTATGGTATAGAAATATTTTGTCACGTGAATTAAACAAGACTTTTTATAATGATTTGCTTTCATTAAAACCGGATAATTTGCTTATTGATTTTTATTCTGATGTGGTGATGGGCGTTTTAGAAATTGATGGCTGTACCTATATGACGCAACGATTAAAAGATCAGAAAAACTCCGCAGCTTTTCAACTGTTGACCATCACCCGGAAATTGAATGTTTTGGATAATTATAAAGAATACATGACCATTTGGAAAGATAGTATAAATAAGTTTTTAATATTTATGAAAAAGTATCTTCCTGAAACAAGAATAATCTTAAATGCGCTGCGATTTAGCAATGATATTTTGTATTCGGATGGAAGCATTAAAAGTTTTGGAGAGAAAAATGTAGAGACATATAATAAAATCTATTCAGAAATGGTTTCATATGTTTCTTTGCAAGACAAAGATATAATTCTTCTGGATTTGAAAAGAACATATTTTATAAACCCGGATTATGTATATGGGGGAGCATGGATCGTTCATTTTCATAATGAATATTATCAAGATATGGTAAAAGAATTGGGTAAACTATGTATGCCCCCAGATAAAAACATCTCTAAAGAGACATCAAATAATCTGTTTATAAATGGAGATTTTAAATATGGGACATTATTTTATAAGTATTTTGATGATACATTTTCAGTGGTTGAGGATGACGGACAATATATCTTACAAATAACCCAAAAAGAAAACAAAAAAGAGATATATGCTCAGGTGTGGAGTTACAATATTCCGATAGTTGAAAACCAGTCATATACCATATGTTTTGATTGCAAGGTGAGTTCTCAAATAGAACTGTCGGATGGAGCGATTGCTGTAATACGAACTTTTAACAGAGAAGAAGGTACAAGTAAAGCGGATTCGGTTGAACAGATTATATTACGATACAATGGTAAGGGATTTGATAAATGGTCACATTATTCCATAACAATAGTGCCGAAAGGGAAATTTCTTTCTGTTGGCATGTATTGTACCAAAAACGGATGTATTTCATGGAAAGATATGGGCATATATCATCAAAGTGCGGAACCAGTGATATCTGAAAAGAATGTGATTGAGGAGATGTCGATATCTTCAATAAAATTGCTTGACGTAAACAGGTTATGTGTTTTTATGCAGTAAAGTTTGCGGTTATTCGTGGATGCTGGGGATCATTAGGCTGTGGAATTATTAGGCGGGAGGATAAAAAAGTGGTCAGTATTCGTTCAAAAGAAGATTAAAAAAAGTTGGATAACGGAAATAAAATAATAGGAACTTATCCGGAAATGAATGGGACACAGATTATTTTCAATGGGGTAAATAATATTTTGCATTGTGAAGAAAATGTGAAATTAGAAAATACTATCATTAATTTTGGCGGAAATAATGGGCTTGTTTATCTTGGAAAAAATAGAAATGTATATATGTTGGGTGTGAATTTGTATAATGACTCTGTTTTTTATATGGGAAGGAATTCATACATTAATGGTAAGATTACAGTTGTTTTGTCGGAACAGAAACATTGTTTTATAGGGGGATGGACAATGCGTGCATTCATGGACGCAGAAGCAGACGGATCAGAATATGAATTATCGGGATTGTGTGCGAAGTACGGATGATCCATCTCAATGGATTTACGAATATGAAAAAGATAGCTGTATTATGTATGAAGATATAGATAAAAAATTATCTGAAAATATAGCAAGCATGGAAAAAGTTGAATATTTAAAAAATATACATAGAAATAAAAATAGGTTTGTACATTTATATTAAGGCTGAGTATTCCGGGATTTTTTGAACCGCCATTCCGGACGTAGGATACCGCCGTTCC
>CAYRZL010000009.1:0-47604 GCA_964428795.1 uncultured Lachnospiraceae bacterium
AACTGAAAGAGTTTTTGTATGAAAATGCGATACACGGAATTACTGAAAATGTATATGGAAGGAGAGGGAATTAGCCAATGCCGGAAATCAGCTTATTTTATGGAATACGCATTACGATGTATTGGAGCGACCACAACCCGCCCCATTTCCATGCAGAATATGGAAATAATAAAGCAGTGGTATTAATTGAAGAAGGAATCATCATTGAGGGATATTTGCCAAAACGGCAGTTAAAGTTTGTACTTGCGTGGGCGGAAATTCATAAAGACGAATTAATGCAGAATTGGGAATTGTCAAAGGATAATAAGCCGCTGAACAGAATAAACCCGTTAATTTGATAAAGAGGTGAACCGTATGAGTGATAATAAACTTGATGCCCGTTTCTATCCGGAAATATATCAGGCTGTAGCAGGTAAAAACTATATGGTTTATGCTTATCTGAGCGATGGCAGCGTGAGAGAATTTGATGTTAAGCCATTGATAAACCAGGGAGGTGTTTTCCAGAAAATTGAGGATGAAACCATATTCAGAGACACATTGACTATCCTGAACGGTACTGTTGCATGGGATATAGCGGGAAACCGCAATGAATATGAGTGTATTGACATTGACCCTGTGACCATTTTCAAGTGTCCAATAGTCCCGGAAATCCCTGAAATCTGAATTGGAAAATAAAATAAGAGACATTCACAGCAAAATACCATAAATGTCTCGATATTCTTCATTGTCTTTACCTTCCTTGTGAGTATAGCTACTTATCGAGTTTGCATTCAAAAGAATTACTCTTGAATGTAATGTGTTTAAACCCGAATCTGCCAGCCATGAATATTATGGCTATTGCGGCAAAACAGGGAATCTGCTCGATAAGAGCCAGAATGATTCTTGTTACGTCAATCATTTTGGAACTCCTTAGATAAAGATGGAAACTCACCATGTTACACATGGCTACAGTCCAGGATGATATTGGACGGGGTGAACGTGCCGGGCAGACATTAGACGACTATCGGCATCAAGACGTTAGTTGAGATGCTTAAACAATGAAAAGAAAACAAAGCGGTCTTAATAATAGTGGTGATACAGCATGAAATGCGAAGCAGAAGAGGTGTAAAATGACTGATAGATTAGAATTTTTAAATTTTTTGCTGGAGCGTTTCCGGATTGAACGGGAACGCTTTGACCGGTCAGGAGTCTATGCTTACACGCAGAGAGTGCTGGCTTACAATTCCAATAAAATAGAGGGAAGCACATTGACGGAAGAGCAGACGGCATCGCTTTTTGACAACGGAACGCTGCCTAAGTCAGATGATTATTACAGAGCAAAAGACGTAGAGGAAATGAACGGTCATTTTCTGATGTTTAATAAAATGCTTGATACACTGGGAGTACCTTTGAATCAAAATTTGATTAAACAGTTCCATTATGAATTAAAATCCGGTGTCTTTGAGGATAGAGCCAATGGCTATGCAATAGGGGACTACAAGACAAGACCCAATATGATTGGAATATATGAGACGGTAAAACCGCCGGAAGTAGAAGCGGAGATGGAAAAACTTCTTTTGTGGTATCACAAACAGGAAGTTGATATTTCTTTGCTGGCAGAATTTCATGCAAGATATGAGAGTATACACCCGTTTCAAGATGGTAATGGAAGAACGGGAAGAATAATTCTTTTTCGGGAATGTCTGAGCCATTGCATTAGTCCTATCATTATTGAAGATTCCAAAAGACAGGAATATCTTGAGGGATTGAAAGCATACAGGGAAAAAGGGGATGTATCGGTGCTGGAGAAATTGTTTACTGTAGAACAGGAAGTGTATTATCGAAAAGCCAGCTACTTTATGTAAAGAGCGATAGCTGGAAGGTATAAAATTTCAACGTAAGAAGCAGAATCAATAGTTTTGCTGAATTGGTTTTTACTGATAAAATGGGACTTTTATTGATATGGAAAGGCTCAATTATTGGGGATTTTGGCGGGGCAAAAATTTTAGCCTAAATGGGTTTGCCCCGTGACACAAAGACTTGTAATCTTTGTCGTATACCCTGCGCAGTCTGTCTCTGCCCCAATCAACAAATATAACGAGTTCCTTAATTGCGAATGCGAGAATGACAATAAAGACGACAATTTCTGATACGGAGTAATTTATAAATAGTTCTTCCATCGTAACCTCCTGTGGTATTAGAAGCGTTATTCGGTCACGGCTTCGTCTTCTTTTTTATTTCCGGCAACAATCTCACGGAGCGTTTCCAGCGACTCATCAATCGCTTCATCAATCCACTCTGTTAAGGACTACTGGTCTATAACTTTGGACAGAATTGGGTAGTCCGCATAAAGCTGGTTGATAACCTGTGAGCGTTTGATACTTCCGGCTTTATTCTATTCTTCATAGTCAACCTCCGCTTCAGTTACCATTTTCAAAATAGTTTCTTTAATCTGAGATTTGGCAATGTGAATCTTTTCTTCATCAGACTTAGCGAAATATGCCTTTGCCTTTCTTGCAACAGCAATTGCAAGACCAATTACAACAACGATAGTTGTCCAGTTATCGTTTATAATCGTCAAGAAATTCTGCACACCATTCAAAATATTCATATTCTACCTCCTCATGCAATTCTAGGTTGGATGCTTTAGCCGCAACCATCACCGCCATTTTCATCTTCAGCGGGTGTTTCGTTAGTCTCATTGTTGCTTGCGTTGTATTCATTCATCATTGACTGAAACACTATTCCGCCCGAAGTATTCTCTGCCTTGGATTTGCTGTAATACCCCCAGATTATAGGAGACAATGCAGCCGGGATACCAATCAACACATATAAAGAACTTGCGTCATATAAAGTTACCATTGCATACTCGCAAAAGATAACGATTTGTACGCAAAGCAGAATCATCCCAAGCAAAATCAATTTGCTTGTAGACGGTAATTTTCGCTTAGGCTTTCCTTTACGTTTTTCTTCTTTGAGCTTTCGGGCACGTTCTTTAGCCTCATTTTCTCTTTGGATTTGCTTCATCCGCAGATTATATTCTTTCTCAGAAATCCCTCTCAATAAAATCACCTCCAACTATGCAGCGTGCCCACCGTTGTATATGCGGTGGGCAAATTCGTAGAAATTATGTATTTCAGACCTTTTTGAAGTGGTAAACTAAAACTGGACGCCGGGAATCATAGGTACAGATGATATACCGGAAGGCTTTTCCTTTGCAATTTCAGATAATGTGCCAAGCTGCAGGTTATTGAACGGTCCCTACAGCGGAAATTACGAGGATTCACAGGTTTATGTGCTGGATGGATTTATCGTGTCTGACAATCTGGAAATCAAAAGTGTAGAAAATGTAGATACGGATTTTATGTATTCCGATCATCAGTCGGTGCGGTTGGAGGTGACATTAAAAACGAAATAAAAGATCGGAACATAATTATAGTTTGTGTAAAAGTCCTTTCATATAGGCGATGGCGAGTGCCTGTTCCTCGGAATTTAAGATGTCAAAGAGGGAGAGGCATTCTTTTTGCTTTTCTGTCAGATTTGTGCCTGAGTAATCCGTGTCAAAAAACTGCAGCAAAGTGATTCCAAATCCCCGGCAAAGCTTTGTCAACGTGGGCAAAGTCGGTGAATTAGATTTTAATATCATTGTATTCAGCGTGGAATACGGAATATCTGAGCGTTTTGCCAGTTCATAATAGGAATAGTTTCTTTCTTCACATAAATCTTTGATTCTCTGAATTGTATCAAAATTTTCCAAAGTTAAGTATCTCCTTAGAAATCGTTTTACATAATTGTATTTTACGTTTATTTCAAAAAGTTCCATAGATGAGCATTAGCGTTATAAGTATGACGATAAAACGTCTTATTCATGCGAAGAAAACTGCATTATAGAAATGTAGATGATGTTTTGACAGACAAAGTTGTTTCGCATACATTGTTGAGGAAAATATAACAAAAAAGCGTTGCAAATAAAACGGTATTTTGTTATACTGAACAAAAGCAATTATTATAAGAACGGTTGCAAATAAAAATAAGGAGGGAATATAGTGAAAAGGAATTTAGTGAAAAAGCTGATGGCAGTTGTATTGGTGGGTTGTCTGACTTTGTCCATGGCGCCAGTGGCTATGGCTGAGACATATGACGCCGAAGCAGAAGAGGATGTGTCAGAGGAGTATGCGGAGGAGTGGGAATATTATTATCCGGCGGAGATCTGCTCCATAGTGCCGGGAGCAGAATATTGGTTCGGATCCACAGTTTCCGGACATCTGAATACCGAAGACGAAGATCGGTGGGAGGATATTGAAATCACGTCTATGACCTCGGATAATCCGGAGCTTGTTGAGGTTAATCAGAATGAGAATGGCGATTGGTGGATGTATGTGCCTGTGGATGAGGAGGTGACAGAGGATACATCTGTTACAGTTACCCTTGAGCATAATGATATGACGGATGAAACCCAAAGCATACAGTATGAGATTACTGTTGTTGTCGGACAGTTAAGCTTTAGAATAGAGGACGTTTTCTCATGGGAAGGAAGGTATGAAATGCTTCCCGGCTCTTCCCTGACTCTGGAACCGATGATTTATGTAGATTTTGCAGACTACTATACGGATTGGGACAATATGAGCGAGGAAGAGCAGGATCAGCGATTAGAAGAGGTTCTCGCAGAAGAACTGGAGTATGAATGGACGGTAGCAGATGAGGAGATTGATGGCATTACGCTGGAGCCGGGCGGAACCGGAGCTGATGGATATTGTACCGTAACCGCTGAAGCCGATATGGAAGATGTGGACGTGCCCATTCGTCTTACGGTAAGTAAAGACGGACAGGTAAAATCCGTATATGATGCGACTGTCTATGTCAGAAATGAATTTTATTGGCTCAGCCTGGGTGAAACCGACAGCTCTAATGAGCTTGCAGTGGGAGAGAGCATTACGGTGACGCCTCAGCTTTACTGGTTTAACAGCAAGATCAGCGATGATTATCCGGATGGCAAGGAGGTAAAGACATATTATCTGGATTGCTATAATGATAATCCGGACTGTCTGGATATCAAACAGGATGGAAATACTTTTGAGATTACGAAAACCGGTCCGGACTGGGCACAGTGCTGCATCACTGCATATGGAAATGAGAAAATGACGGATGACGAATGTCTGTGTGAAACGTGGATTTGGTTCGATGAGACGGAATCCGGATTGTTCGTTGACAGCTCCAATCTCATGGACGAAGGCTATCAGTGGATTTATGATAACCAGGAAGAGCAGATTATAAATCTTGTTCCGGTGGGATTGGGTAATGCAGACTATACCATTGATTACAGATTCGGCTCATATATTGAAGAAGCTGATGACTTTGAGTGGTTAGAGATTGAAGATATTGAGAAGTATCTGTCCGCAGAGGAAAACGAGGATGGAAGCGTTAAAGTGACCTTGAATCCGGCGGCATTGTTTGAAGATTTTGGAGATGTAATAGAAGAGAATAGCGGTCTTCAGTTTGCTGCAATTCCGTCAAATAATGAAAGAGAATACAATTGGGAGAACGTATGGCTTGAAGCTCATTACAGTGAGGACGATCTGTGGTGTGAGGAAAATATTGCAATTCTTCCGACGCAGACTTATACTCCGCAGGTATGGCATTATGTAAATGATGCCGATCATGTTGGAGGAGAAGATCTGGATGATTACACCATCACTGATGTTACGATTACAGGACAGTACTATTATGGTGATGAAGGTATATTAGATCCGAAACCGGCAGATGAAGATTTGATCAGCCTGGATAAGGACAGTTATGAAATTACCGCAGTTGCAAAGGATGGCTGTGGATTTGCTGTTCTGGAGATTACGGTAGAGAGAGAGAACGGAGAAAAACAGGTTCTTGAACAGACAATCGGGATAAGCAATGATATCTGGGAGCTGGAAAGCGAGTCGGATTTCGTGATGGAGGCAGGCTCATCCAGTGAGGTGTCCCTTGTACATTATCAGTGGGATGGAGAAAATGAAGAAATTATTGTAGTGGATCCGACGAACGATGGTGCATCTTACTCTTGGTATCTGGAAACCGGAGATGACGAGGAGTATGAGGAGTATTTAAATTCACAGGTTAGCATCGAACCGTCTGAGGAAGATCCGTCCACAGCAATCATAACAGTAGCGGAGGATGCGGATGTTCATGATTTTGAAGTTGGATTAGAGTACCGTGGTGGAGATTTTGCTGAAGATGAGGATAGCTGGTGGTTTGGCTGTGGAATAACGGTTCATTATTGGGGCGAAGCACAGCAGGTAAACCGCAGTGATGAGTCCGTTCTGATATACACATGCGAAGCCTGCGGCGAGGAAAAAGAGGTTGCCAATAGTGATTATACTACGGTCGGAAAAGCTGTAGACGGTAAGTGGTACTACTATGTAAATGGCGTTGTACAGACGTCATATACCGGATTTGCTTCTAATGAAAACGGTGACTGGTACATTGAAAAAGGTAAAGTTACATTTGCTAAGAACAGTGTAATCAAAGATGCCAAAGGAGCTATCGGACCAAAGGGAACCTGGTATTATGTGGTAGGAAGTAAAGTTCGCAAAGATTATACCGGCGTGGCAAACTACAAGAACGAAAATGGCTGGTGGTACATCAGGAATGGTAAGGTAGACTTTACATATACCGGATTCTCATCCAACAAAAACGGTAAGTGGTATGTAGAAAAAGGTCAGGTTAAGTTCAATAAGAACAGCGTAATCAAAGATGCCAAAGGAGCTATCGGACCAAAGGGAACCTGGTATTATGTAGTAGGAAGTAAAGTTCAGACAGGTTATACCGGCGTGGCAAATTACAAAAACGAAAATGGCTGGTGGTATATCAAGAATGGAAAAGTAGATTTCAGCGCAAATACCGTGGCAAAGAATAAGAATGGATGGTGGTATGTAAAGAACGGTAAGGTTGATTTCAAATATACCGGAATCGCGTCAAACAAAAACGGAACATGGTATGTAAAGGACGGTAAGGTAAGATTTGATTACTCCGGCAAGGTGAAGGTCGGTAAAGTTACATACACTGTTATAAAAGGTAAAGTAAAGAAATAGTAAGATCTGTTTACAGATCATGATAATGGAGCTATTGTAAAGGCAGAGAGATCTGCCGGAGCAATGGCTCCATTTTCCTTTGCTCGGGTTACAAATCGGTTACAAAAGAAAGCGGTCTACTGTGTTATAATTTTCAGGAGAACAGTCTCGTTTCTGAAAATCAGAAAAATCAGAAAAAAGCGAGGGAGAACAGCAATGAAGAGACGCATTTTAGTAATAGAGGATGAACCGGCGATCAATGATCTGATCTGTATGAATCTGGAGGTGTCGGGATATACAGCGACCTCCTTTCTGGACGGAGCAGAGGCGGAGGAGGGGCTGTGTAAGGATCATCATTATGACTGCGCACTGGTGGACGTGATGTTGCCGGGAAAAAGTGGATTTGAACTTTTACCGGTTTTGAATAATTATGGAATTCCGGTCATTTTTCTCACCGCCAGAGCGGATATCGCAAGTAAAGTAAAAGGTCTGAAGGGCGGGGCGGAGGATTATATCGTGAAGCCCTTTGAGATGCTGGAGCTTTTGATCCGGCTGGAAAAAGTGTTGGAGCGGCATGAGGCATCTACCGATATCATTCGGATTCTGGATATAGAAATTGATAAAGGAAAGCGCAAGGTTATGAAAAACGGAGTGGAGATCTACCTGAAGCCGATGGAATACGACTGCCTGCTCATGTTTGTAAAGTATAAGAATAAAGCATTGACCCGTGAACAGCTTCTTACAGCGCTGTGGGGTGTGGAGTTTGAAGGAGAAACCCGCACGGTGGATGCCCATGTGGGGCGCATCCGAAAAAAGCTGGAGTGGCAGCAGGTCATTAAGACGATCCCAAAGGTGGGGTATCGTTTGGAGGTGGAAGAATGAAGCTGGTAACAAAAATATTTCTGCAGGTTTGCGTTGGTTTCCTGATTCTGTCTCAGGTTCTTTTTTTCTATTTGCTCTATGAAACAAAAAAGCAGAATCTGATGGATGTATATGAATATGAAAAAAAGACGTTGTATGAGCTGGCAATGGATTTTGACAGAGAGATTCAGGAATATGATTTGGGGGAGGAAGATATACGTCTGAAAAATATTGCGGTCCGAAAAGCGTTTCAGGAAATATTCGGAGTGCGTGCTGTGCTCTGTTGGAACGGGGAGGAGTTGTACAATGAGACCGCATATGAATTTGATTATGATCAGATTAGTATGCAAAAAACAGATAATATTTCATTTGGGTATTTAAGTGAAGATGAAGGAAATCTGGATCTGCTGATTGGAAAAGAAGAAGACAGCATATTTCTGATCATTCCATTTGAAATGAGAAAATATGTCGGGGATACCGGCGCAGGACAGGAGCAATATCAGATCATTTGGTGTAAAGATGTAACAGATATCTATGCAAGGTCCCGGCGTTTGGCGTGGAAAGGTCTGCTTTTTACTGCCATTATATTGGTGATCATGGGCAGCGTATTTCTGTATTTCTTAAAACGCACGATGCAGCCATTGGAAACATTGAGGACAGCGGCGGCAGGCATTGCGGATGGAAATTATAGGAACCGGGTTCCGACAGCGCAAAAGGATGAGATCGGCGCTCTCTCAGACAGCTTTAACCGGATGGCAGAGCAGATTGAAGCCCATGTGGAAATGCTTACCGATACAAATGAGGCGCAGCGTCAATTACTGGCTGCATTGGCGCATGAGTTAAAGACGCCGATGACAGCTATTATCGGTTATGCGGACACGCTGCTGACGGTCCAACTGAAGGAGGTGCAAAGGCAGAAGGCGCTGCGCTATATCGGGAGTGAATGTCAGAGGTTATCCGGATTGTCCGCCAAAATGATGGAGCTTACCGGATTATATGAGACCGGAGAGACTTCTGTTGAAATGGAGTCTGTGTCCGTGAAAGCTTTGTTGGAACGGTTGGCGGATCTGATTTCCTATCGGTTGAAAGAGAAAAATATTACACTCCGCATGGAATGTCGGCCAAAAGACCTTCATCGTATGCTGGATAAAGATCTGATGTTAAGCCTGCTTATGAATCTTGTGGATAATGCGTACAAGGCATCTGATGTGGGAAAAGAGATATTTATTATGGCAGATGAAGAAAAGCTGGCGGTACAGGATCAGGGGACAGGCATTCCGAAGAAGGAGATTGCCCGTGTGACAGAGGCTTTTTATATGGTAAATAAATCGAGAGCCAAAAGTCAGGGAAGTATCGGGCTTGGTCTGGCACTGTGTCAGAGAATCGCAGATATTCATCATGCAAAGCTGGAAATTGAAAGTGAAGTGGGCGAAGGGACAAAGGTCATATTTTATTGGACGCAGTTACAAAACAGTTACAGAATGACAGAGAAATGATGTACGGAGATGAGCTACACTTATTTCACGGGAAAGCGGAACAGATTTTCTAAAAAAAGCAGAGGTGAAAGAAGGATGAAGAGAAAATACATATATTTGATGAGTGCAGTTCTTTGTATGACCGGTCTGGCAGGCTGTGTACAGACGCCGGAAGATTCTCTGGTAAAACAAAAGGGAACAACCAGTCTTGGAAATTATGAGGAGGGCAGCTCTCTTGAAGAAAAGGCGGGAGCAAGTGAAGATTCCCAGGGAGAGAATCTTCTTCGCAGCGTATTAAATGCGCCGGAGCATTATGAAAATGTTTTGACGGATGCTACGGGAAAGCTGACTATAAATACGGATGCGGATGTGGAGATCCCGAATGCGGGCAAAATCTCCGCCATCAATGTAAGCCAGCATCCCTTTGATCAGGATCAGATCGATCTGATTACAGATGTGTTTTTTCAGGGCGGAAAAATATATGATGCGAATCTGATGAGTGAGATGACAAAGGCAGACTGTATGGAGAAAATACAGGAGCTGAAGGGTTATGTGGCAGAAGGCAATCTGGATCCCTACGATGCCGGAAAAACAGAGGGCGGAGAGTATCAGTGGGATATCTATGAAGCCATTGAGGCATGGGAACAGAATTATGAGGAGGCTCCGGAAGAGGTTCAAATGGTGGAGGTCACCCCGTCTATTGAGATAAAGACCTATGGAGAGGGTGATAAGGCATACCAGACAGACGATTTTAGCGGATATGTAGAGATGCCGGATGGAGCGGAATATACCTACCGGTTAAAGCATTATAACAGTATGCCTATGGAGGTGGGGATTTATAAGACCCACATAGATATAAAAACAGGGAAGAAGGATTATCAGTCCGCAAGACCATGGACGGAATACACAATGGTAGCAGGTACAGATCATACCGGCTGGAATAATTTTCCAACAGAGGAGGAATTGAAAGAAAATCTTGGTATTACCTACGAGGAGGCAAAGTCACTGGCGGATGAGAAGGTTACTGCTCTTGGATTTACCGACATGGAAGTAAATGCGTGGGATTATGGCATATACGGAGCGGAGCAGTCGGATATTACGGACGATGTTGTAGATATTGATGTGCAGGATTATGGGTATATCCTTCATTATACGAGGACCATCAATGAGATTCCGATCACATATACCCTGAATTTGGGAGGCTCCTATGAGAGCATGGACAGTGATATGGAGACATGGAGTTATGAAACCCTTGATATTGTGGTGACAAAGAACGGAATAGACAGTGTGGATTTTTATAACCGGTATGATATCGGAGAAATAAAAACGGAAAATCTGAATCTGCTGTCTTTTGATGAGATCATAGAAATCTATGAAAAAATGATTCTGATTGAAAATGCGGAGGTAACCGATTATGTGGAGTCGGAAACAATCAATGTGGATCGGATCACATTCGGCTATACCCGTATTTACGAGCCCGCCAGCTCAAGTACGGAAGGTGTGCTGGTGCCGGTATGGGATTTCTTTGGGGGAATATCTTTGGAATATAAAGAAGAAGACGGAACGATACAAAGCTCCGACGATTGCTCAGACAACAGCAGCCATATTACGATCAACGCCATCGATGGCAGTGTGATCAACCGAAGTCTCGGATATTAGAGAGGTGACGGAATGTGTCAGAGTTTTGCGGTAGTACGCTATAATTTTATGGGATTTTTTAAGAGCAGTAAGGTAATCTTCTGTTTCCTGCTTGGATTTGTGCTGTGTTTTCTGCTGAGCAACCGTGTCATGGAGGTGATCGATACATATGGAACTCCGGTTCAGGCAGCAGAACCTTTTCTTTGGACCTTTGGCGATACTACCGCAATTTTGCTCAGCTCCATGCTGCTGCTTCTGTTATTGTCCGATCTGCCGAAAATGAGTCCGGTATCGCCTTATCAGTTGATCCGGATTACCAAAAGGCAGTGGCTGACAGGACAATTTTTCTATGTGATTCTGGTGACGGGGCTGTATGTAGGTTTTATGATGATATCTACGATTCTGCTCTGCATGAAAATGAGTTATATCGGAAATGTATGGAGTGAGACAGCGGCTATGCTGGCATATTCGAAAGCGGGAGAGGAGCTTTCCGTACCTTCCACGGTAAAGGTGATGGAAAGTGTGCTGCCTTATGGCTGTACCTTTCAGGTATTGCTGCTCCTGTTTTTCTACGCAATGACACTTGGATTTGTGATCCTTATGGGAAATCTTGCATTAAAGAAAAACGGGGGTATGATTCTCGGACTTGCCTATTCTTTGTATGGATTTCTTTTAAATCCGTCAGTTCTCGGTGTGATCCTTCACAAAGAGGATTATGAGATGTATCAGGTAAATGTGCTGGTCGCATGGATCAGCCCGGTGAGCCATGCTTCCTATGGCAGACATAATTTCGGTTATGATCATTTGCCCACAGTGTGGCAGTCCTGCATGATGTTTGCGTTGCTTTTGGCAGTCTTTGTGTTTGTGTCCGTAAAAAGTCTGAAAAAATACCCCTTCCGTTTTATTGGAGAACGACAGTAGAGGAAAGGAACAGGTATGGGTGGAGAAATCGGAAGAATGTTAAAAAGCCGGGGATTTTTTGCCGGGGTTCTTCTGGCGATCGCAGCAATTACGTTTGGAACTGATTTTCCGAATCAGGAAGCCATAGAGGCGCTGCTTTCCCCGGGAACCTTTCTCACACTTGTGCAGAAAGCGTTGTGTTCTAAAATAGTGGCATTTTTATTCCCGGTGGCGGCAGTCCTGCCATGGAGCATATCGTTTCTTGAGGAATGGAAAGGCGGATATTTGAAATTCAGTCTGCCCCGGTCAGGTAAACGCAATTATGTGGAGAGCAAAGTTATGACAGTGGCTCTTGCAGGATTTCTTGTCTGGATCGTGGCTGCTGCGGGAATGGCATTTGTTTTATTTTTGTTGTATTTCCCAAAAGAACAGGTGGGAAGGACAGATGTTGAATTGATAAAAGAATTTATATGTCTGAGCGGCAGAGTTGGCCTGATCGGGAGCATTTTAAGTCTTTGCGGCGGTATTTTTGGGGTAGTGCTGAAATCCGTCTATATGGCATGGGGATTTCCCTTTGTGTTCTGGTACTTCGGAATAATTTTAAAGGAACGGTACTTTCCGGAAGCTTATTGGCTGTATCCGCCGGAGTGGATCGAAACAGAGTCCTGTTGGGGAGAAAATAATCTGGGATTATGGCTGTTTCTCCTTATTTTTCTGTTGATCGTGACAGGAGTTTTTGGCAGTGTATTGTACAGAAATCTGGATGAATTATAGAGTGCGGGAGTAAAAGTCATATGGAAAAGCAGCCTTGTGTTACGATTTGCCATGTTACAAAACGTTTTGGTGAAGATCTTGTATTAAAAGAAGTGAATTTAGAGCTGGAAGCCGGAAAGGTATATGGCATTGTGGGAAATAATGGTTCCGGGAAAACGGTTTTAATGAAGTGTATCTGCGGATTTTTGCCGGTGACAACCGGGCAGATCACGGTGTTTGGAAAAGAGATCGGGAAGGATATAGATTTTCCGGAAAATCTTGGGATTATCATTGAGACACCGGGATTTCTCACAAATCTGACCGGATTGAAGAATCTGGAGATTCTTGCCGATCTTCAAAAGAAAATATCAAAGTCTGAGATTCGGGATGTCATGAGAAAGGTGGGACTTGACCCAGACATGAAAAAGCAGGTAGGGAAGTATTCTCTCGGTATGCGGCAGCGTCTTGGAATTGCACAGGCAATCATGGAGAACCCTCAGTTTCTTATTTTGGATGAGCCGTTTAACGGATTGGATAAACAGGGTGTAAAGGATATCCGGTGTATCCTGCTGGAGCTAAAAAAAGAGGGAAAGACCATCCTTCTGGCAAGTCACAACGAAGAGGACATACGGATTTTGTGTGATACTGTGTATGAGATGGATGCAGGGATATTGAGCTGCCGCGATGAGGAGGAATGAGATGAGAGGATATAAAAGGATAACTCACATTGTATTGGCGGGAGTGGTTTTATCGGGATTTATCGTACCTTCCCAGAAGCTTGTGCTGGCGCAGGAAATGATCGGGAGTCCGGCATCGGATACTGAGATAACAGAAAGCCAAACGCTGGAAGATCAGGAAGTCATCCCGGATGCATTGCAGTCGGAAAATAATGATGAAAATAACGATGAAAATAACGACGAAGATAACGATGAAGATGATAATGAAGATAACTATGAATACAATAATGAAGATAGTTATGAAGATAATAATGAAAATGGTAATGAAGATTCTGAAAACAGTGAGGAGGTGCTGCGTCAGCCAAAGATGCTTCTGGAAACCTGTAATCTGTCAGGGCGTGAACTGGAAGCAGGAAGTGAGGATGATATGAAAACGACCTTCCGTAACCAGAGTAAGGATGAGGGCATGTATAATCTGAAGATAACTGTCAGCACCCAGACATTGGGAGTCAGACTGGAAAAAACCTCATGGTATGACAGCTATGTGGGAGCGGAGGAGGCACTTACTCTGGAAAATCAGATACGGACAGATCAGGACATTTCAGAGGGTGATATTCCTCTTACATACACTTTTGAATATGAAGATGAAAAGGGGACACAGGTCACAAGTACAGAAAGTTTGTATCTTTCTGTACGCCAGCCGCTGCGGTTAGAGATGGAAACCGGGGATATTCCGGCGCTGCTTTATGCGACCGATACAGTGGAGGTGCCGATGAAAGCGTTGAATCTGAGCAGAACGTCGGTTTACAATGTGCGGCTTCATCTGGAGGGAACCGGTTTGTTTCCGACAGAAGATATTTTTATCGGAAATATGGAACCCGGCACAGAGGGAGAAGGAACCATGCGCATTTATGTCGGAACGAAAACCATGGAAGCAATCGGGCAGGATACGGGGGAGGATGAGGCGGAAAAGTATGGTGAAGTAAGCGGCACGATCACACTTTCGTATGAGGATGCGTCCGGTCAGACATATGAGGAGACAAAGGAGTATCACACGGAAATAAAAAAGCCTCAGATCGTGTCTTTGCAGGTGGAAGAAGAAAAACAGACAAATTCCTGGTGGATTTCAATTCTGGCAGCAGCTTTTGCAGGTATGGGGGCAGTAATTCTCCTGTTAATTGTAATACTTCGGCGAAAGACAGTGCTTTTGAAGGAGGCACAAATGCACAGATGGTTTCGGGAACAGAGTCCGGGAAGTGAGCATACATGAAACATCAGGTACATAAAGGTTTTATCTGCATGGTTCTGGCGGTCACAGCGGTCTGCGTGATCTTAAGCTTTAAACTGCTGAAGGAAAACAGAAAACAAACTTACATTTTTCAGGAAATGATAGATTTGGGCAATATGACTTATGATGATGCGTTTCTTAAGGAGGCGGAAAAAATTCCGGGCGTGCGTTCTATAACTCCGGTTCTTGAAGTCCCGGCGCAGATTAAAATCGATGAATACACCATGGATACTGTGCTTACAGGAGTGAGTCTGGAAGAATACCAGATGAAAGTGGTGAAATCATGGGAGACCTTCAGTGGGGCAGATCCGGTTCTTGTCATCGGTGAAAACAGTCTATCGGGACTTGCGGATGCCAATGGTCATACCATATCCGCCGGACAATTAAAGCAGATCATGGAAGATATTGACCAGAAGGAGATCGCATACAGGGTGTCGGCATCGGAAGATGTTCAGGCGGCCGCCTGGAAAAAATGCCGGGTTGCAGGAATATTTAAAAATATGAAAAACGCCACGGAAAATGAAGAGGTGGAAGGGGCAGATAAAATATTGATCCCGGTTGAGCAGGCGTTTAAGCTGGCAGGATATGCAGGTTCAGACAATGAAGTTCATCGGATATTACTGACCGTTCAAGGAGAAGAACAGATGAAAAGAGCGGAGAAGTTTTTTACACAATAGAAAATGCAGATACATTCTGATTATGCAGAAAACTTCTCCGCTCAATTTCAGGATACGAGAAAATACTGTCCGGAAAATGGAGTGAGCTTTAATGTGTATGTACCATTTTCAGGTTTTAAAACCTTATCCGTATATTTAACCGTACCGTTATAAATTTCATTGTCACTTGCGATCAATCGCTTTAATTGACAGGAATCTGGTACGGAAAGGTCATATGTCTGCTCTGTGCCTGAAAAATTAAACACTGCCGCAATGCGCTGGCTTTTACAGGAACGCTCAATGGCGTAGATACATTTTGCTTCCTGATGACAATCCAGCCACTGAAATCCGGTTCCGCTGTAATCCTCCTCATAAAGTGCGGGTGATTTCAGATAAATCCGGTTCAGATCCCTCATAAAGTGATGAAATGCATCATGAATCGGGTATTTTAACATAAACCAGTCCTGGGATTTGGTCTCATCCCACTCCCGGAACTGGGCAAATTCATTTCCCATAAAGTTCAGCTTTTTGCCGGGATGTGCCATCATATAGAGATAGAGGGCGCGCACCTGGGGAAATTTAATATCGTAATCCCCATGCATTTTCTGTACGATCGTTGCCTTCCCATGTACCACTTCATCATGTGAAAATGGCAGGATAAACTTTTCGTTATAGAAGTACATCATAGAAAAGGTCAGCTTGTGATACAGATCCTGATTGGAGCGTGCCCAGGGAAATGCTTTAAAATAGGTCAGTGTATCGTTCATCCATCCCAGATCCCATTTGTAATCAAATCCAAGTCCACCGTCAAAAACAGGCTTTGTGACACCGGGATAGGAGGAGGAATCCTCTGCAATGAGCATAGCGTCCGGAAAGCGGGCTTTCAGACCGCAGTTCATGTTTTTGATAAAGTCGATGGCGCCTTTGTTTTCTCCGCGGGAGGAATTGCCCTGCCAGTAGATCAGGTTGCTGACTGCATCCATGCGAAGTCCGTCAAAATGAAATTCTTTCAGCCAATAGTGGGCTGCGGATTGCAGGAAGGAGCGAACCTCTCCTTTGGAGTGCATAAAATTGCAGCTTCCCCATTCATTGGTTGCCATATCACTGTATGGGTATTCATAAACAGCGCTGCCGTCATAGTTCCACAGGGCATAATCATTCACCGCAAAGTGCACCGGCACAAAATCCATGATGACGCCGATCTGATTTGCATGGCACTGGTCAACAAATGCACGAAGCTGATCGGGAGTTCCGTAGCGGGAGGTGGGAGAAAAAAAGCCGGTATTCTGATACCCCCAGGAACCATCCAGCGGATGCTCGGAAAGGGGCATCAGCTCCACAAAGTTATATCCGTTTTCTTTCAAATAGGGAATCAGAAGCTCAGACAGCTCGTCATACTCATACCAGTCACCTTCTGTTTCAGAGCGCATCTTCCAGGAACCAAAATGCATCTCGTAGATATTTACGGGTCCGTTCCAGCTTACGCTGCGCTGTTTCATCCACTTTTCATCCGTAAATGATCTGCCATCCAAATGATAGATAACAGAAGCGTTTTTGGGACGTTTTTCTGACAGAAATGCGTATGGGTCACAGTGGTCGATAAATTTACCGTTCTGGTGATAGATACGGTATTTATACATCTCCCCTTCTTTGGCTTCCGGCACTTCACATTCCCAGAAATGACCGTCATATATTTTTTGCATCGGAATTTCTTCCCAGCCGCTGAATTCTCCGATGACGGACACTTTTTTTGCGTTTGGAGCAAAGGTGCGAAAGATTGTCTTTTCTTTGGCTGCATGGGCGCCAAGAAAGCGGTAGGCTTCAAATTCCTGACCGCTGTAAAAACCATATAAATCCATAATAAAATCCCCCGATAATTTTTTAGACATCAGTTGTTTTTCTTTTCAGATTTGATTATAATAAAAAAGAAATTTCACGTATACCAACACCTTTTGGGAAAAGTAGGAAATCCAACGAAGTGAGAAAATTGTCGTATTTCGTTGTCGGGAGAATGAAGATATGGACATCAGAATAGAAAAAACAAAAAAGAGCATAACAAACGCATTTCTGGAACTGCGCTCGAAAAAGCCTATTGAAAAGATCAGGGTAAAAGAACTATGTGAAAAGGCGATGGTCAATAAATCCACTTTTTACACCTACTATGCGGATATTTATGCATTGTCGGAGACACTGGAAAAGGAAGTAGTGGAACTGGTCATGGCAAATCTGCCCAATCCGGAAAACTGGATCACAGATCCGAAAAAATTTACTTATGATCTGTTTCTCGCCTATCTGTCCCAGGACTCCATGATACAGATTCTTTTTTCAGGCAGCCGCAGCAATCTTTTGATTGAGAAGATCAAGGACAGTCTGGAGGATGTGATCTATACGTCCCACCCGGAATACAGGGAGGATTTTACCGCAAAATTTATTCTGACCTACTGTATCTATGGGGGCTATTATTCTTTCCGGGAGCTGCGTAAAGAAGGAGAGCACAGGGCGATCGGGATGGAGGGAGTAATATCAGAGCAGATCATGAGGTATTTACAAGAGCAAAAAAACGTGTTATGATACAACAAAATAAAACAGGTCGGTCTGACGTTAAAGAGACTATAAGGTTTACTGTTTCTGATTCCTAAACAGTGCGCTTATAGTCTCTTTTTTTAGGGCAGATCTGTACCAGGTATACGGTAGGGAGGAATGAGATTTGAATCAGACATTTATGAAGGAAAAGCCGGTATTTTCGCTGGTGGTTTCCATGTCATTGCCGATGGTATTGTCCATGCTGGTAAATTCCCTGTATAATATCATTGACAGTTATTTTGTGGCAAAGATCAGCGAGGATGCTATGACAGCCTTATCTCTGGTGTATCCACTGCAAAATCTGGTCAATGCAGTAGGTGTGGGCTTTGGAATCGGAATCAATGCGGCGGTTGCCTATTTTCTTGGGGCGCAAAAAAAGGATAAAGCAAATGATGCCGCATCGCAGGGAATGCTTTTCAGTATTTTGCACGGAATTGCGCTGACGATTGGATGTATGGCATGTCTCTCCGGATTTTTAAGAATTTTTACGGACAGCAGGGATGTGCTTGCTTATGGTTTACAGTATGGATATATTGTGTCTGCGTTTTCCGTCGTTATATCTGCAGCTATCACCTTTGAAAAGTTTTTTCAGGCCATGGGAATGATGGTAGTCTCCATGGTGAGTATGATGTGCGGCTGTATCGCAAATATTGTGCTGGATCCGATCATGATCTTTGGACTGGGACCGGTCCCCGAAATGGGAATTGTAGGGGCGGCGTTTGCCACGGGAATCGGGCAGGTAGTATCGCTTGTCATATATATCGTGATTTATCTGATAAAGCCGCTACCTGTTCGATTTGAATTTCGAAGGCAGAAGCAGGCGGAAAAGCTTTGGAAGCGGTTGTATGGAGTTGGGATTCCCGCTGCATTGAATATGGCGCTTGCCTCCTTTTTGATTACCGGGTTGAATGGAATTTTATCTGTGTATTCCCAGATGTATGTGCTGATCTTAGGCATATATTATAAATTGCAGACCTTTATCTATCTCACTGCCAATGGTATCGTGCAGGGAATCCGTCCTCTGGTTGCTTATAATTACGGTGCCAAAGAGTATGGAAGGGTGAGTAAAATCTATAGAACTGCTTTAGGTCTGGCTGTCGGCGTAATGGCAGTGGGAATGATCCTTTGCCTGATTATCCCGGGACAGCTTATCGGAATGTTTACGGAAAATGCGGATACGATACAGGCAGGTTCTAAAGCACTGCGTATCATATGCTGCGGATTTATCGTATCGGCTGTATCGGTCACTTCATGCGGAACTCTGGAGGGGCTGGGAAAGGGCATACCGTCTTTGTGTGTGTCGATGATGCGCTATCTGATCGTGATTCTTCCGTTGGCATGGGTACTCAGCAGAATTGCCGGACCCATGGGAGTATGGCATACATTCTGGATCACGGAAAGTATCGTGGCAGTTGTGGCCTGGGTTATTTACCGGCATTGCTGCAGGCGGGATTTTACAGAGCAGAATGAATGATGGTTTGAAAAAAGAACCTTTTCGACAGGGTTCTTTTTTTGTTGCTCTTTTCCTGTCTTATTATGAGGATAAGCGGAGGAATAAAAAAATGAGTGACAGAAAATATGTATTTTATATGCATCCGGGAAGTGGAAATCATGGCTGTGAAGCGATTGTGCGCTCTTCTGCGGATATATTAGGCGGAAATATTGATTTATATTCTGCAAACATTGATCAGGATTATAAATACCAGTTGGAATGTGTGGTAAGTGACATTAAGCCGGAAATGGATTTATTACAGACCGGAAAGGCAGGAGGACAGCAGGAGATATCATTGCGGAAAATCTATACCAGATTGACCGGTTCTCTTTCCCGGGAGTTGTATCATCAGCGAAGGTCTATGGCAGACGCAGTTCGCCCGGGAGATATCTGGTTTGCTCTGGGCGGGGATAATTACTGTTATTCGGGAACGGGAGTTTATGCACAGCAAAACCGTCTGCTCAGAAGGAGGGGAGCAAAAACTGTGCTTTGGGGATGCAGTCTGGATGAGGATTATGCAGACCGGATACATGTGATGGATGATCTGTCCCGCTACAACTGGATCATCGCCAGAGAATCTTTCTCCTGCCGCCTGGCGAGGAGGGCAACGGATCACGTATCTTTGATACCGGATCCGGCTTTTACTTTACAGCCCGTCAAACTGCCCCTTCCAAACGGATGGCAGGAGGGAAATATGATAGGAATCAATGCAAGTCCCTTCATATTGCGGCATATGGAAAACGGGGACATGCTTTTGCAGGCATACCGTATTTTGATCCGGGACATACTGGAACAGACGGAGTTTGGAATTGCCCTGATTCCTCATGCGGTATGGGAGCATAATGACGACAGGAGCGTATTGGAGATGCTTTACAGGGAATTTGAGGATAGCGGCAGAGTAATACAGTTGCCGGATTTGGGATGCCGGGAATTAAAAGGGTATATCGGCAGATGCCGGATGTTCATAGGATCCAGAACACATGCTCTTATTGCGGCGTATTCTTCCTGCGTGCCTGCCCTTGCTGTGGGTGATTCCTTAAAAACCAGGGGAATGGCTTTTGATCTGTTTGGAACGGAGGACAACTATGTGGTTCATGTACAGGAGCTGGAACGGGCAGCGGAGTTAAAAGAACAGTTCCGGTGGCTGATGGAACATGAGACGGAAGTGAGGGAACATCTGGAAGATGTAATGCCGAAATATAAAGAAAGGGCATATGGCGTAAAAGAGATCCTGAAGCGAATTTGAAGGCAGAAGGAATGGGAAAAGAATGGAAGAAAGTCTTGCATTTTCCAGACATGTATGATATCATATGTAAGATTTAAGATAGTAACTGACATTTGAGAGTGGGCGCAAGTCCACTCTCAGTTTATTACTGGAGGCGAAAGGATGTCAAAAAAGGAAGTTTATGAACAGCGAACAGAGGAGCTCATCCAACCGATCCTGGAAGAATTTAACTTTGAATTGGTGGATGTAGAGTACGTCAAAGAGGGCGGTACATGGTATTTACGGGCTTTCATTGATAAAGAGGGCGGTATTACCGTAAATGACTGTGAGGATGTGGCACGTCGTATGAACGACATTTTGGATGAGGAAGATTACATTCCGGATTCGTATGTGTTTGAGGTCAGCTCGCCGGGATTGGGACGTCCACTGAAAAAGGAAAAGGACTACGTCCGCAGTATGGGTAAGGAACTGGAAATACGGACTTATCGGGCAATCAACCACAGCAAGGAGTTTTACGGTATCATGAAAGCTTACGATGCAGATACGGTAACGATTGAAATGGAGTCCGGTGAAGATATGGTATTTGAAAAAAGTGATATCGCACTGATTCGTCTGGCGTTTGATTTTTGAAAAATAGAGAATGGAGGATATGAGAAAATGGCAGGCAACAATGAACTGTTAGAAGCACTGAATATTTTAGAGAAAGAGAAAAATATCAGTAAGAGCACATTACTGGAAGCGATTGAAAATTCACTGATTACTGCATGTAAGAATCATTTTGGCAAATCGGACAATATAAAGGTATCCATTGATCCGGATACGTGCGAATTTCATGTATATGCAGAAAAAACAGTAGTGGAGGATGTGGAGGATCCGGTTTTGGAAATCTCACTGGCACAGGCAAAAATGATCGATTCTGCTTACGAACCGGGAGATGTTGTGAATGTGGAAGTGGAGTCTAAGTCTTTCGGGCGAATTGCGACCATGAATGCAAAAAACGTGATCCTGCAAAAAATCCGTGAGGAAGAGAGAAAAATACTGTTCGATGAGTATTACGGAAAAGAACGCGACGTGGTTACTGGTATCGTGCAGCGTTACGTTGGAAGAAATGTTAGCATTAACCTTGGAAAAGTAGATGCGATCCTTACCGAAAATGAAATGGTAAAGGGCGAGAAATTTGAACCTACTGAACGTGTAAAAGTATATATTCTGGAAGTGAAAAATACTTCAAAAGGACCGAAGATCCTTGTATCCAGAACCCATCCGGAATTAGTAAAGAGACTGTTTGAATCTGAGGTTACGGAAGTGCGTGACGGTACAGTTGAAATCAAATGTATTTCCCGTGAAGCCGGAAGTCGTACAAAGATTGCCGTATGGTCCAATGATCCGGATGTAGATCCGGTTGGAGCATGTGTCGGGGTGAACGGTTCCCGCGTCAATACGATCGTAAATGAATTGGATGGAGAAAAAATCGATATAATTAACTGGAATGAAAATCCGGCAATGCTCATAGAAAATGCATTGAGTCCTTCCAAGGTTATTTCTGTTATCGCAGATACGGAGGAAAAAACAGCAAAGGTTGTAGTACCGGATTATCAGTTGTCACTTGCCATAGGTAAAGAGGGACAGAATGCCCGTCTTGCGGCTCGTCTTACCGGATATAAGATTGATATTAAGAGTGAGACTCAGGCAAGAGAAGCAGGCGATCTGATCGACTATGATGAGTACGAGGATGAATACTACGAGGAGGATTATGAGGAGGAATATTCTGATGGCGAATATTCCGATAGTGAGTATTCCGGGGAAGCATATTCCGACGAGTACAGTGATGAGATGACTCAGGAGGAAGCTGATGAGTAAAAAAATTCCCATGCGGGTCTGTGTCGGCTGCAATGAAATGAAGTCGAAACGGGAGATGATCCGCGTGATCAAAACGCCGGAAGAAGAGATCCTTCTGGATGAGACCGGAAAGAAAAACGGTCGGGGAGCCTATCTTTGTAAAGATCAGGAATGTCTTGAGAAGGCATTGAAGCAAAAGGGACTGGAACGTTCTTTAAAGATAAAAATTCCGGCAGAAACGATTGCGAAATTGAAAGAGGAGATGAGTGCATTTGCAGATGAATAGGATATTATCCAATCTGGGGCTGGCGCAGCGTGCAGGCGCTGTGGTAAGCGGAGAGTTTGCTGTGGAGAAAGCAGTGAAGTGCGGTATGGCAGAATTGGTAATTGTGGCGTGCGATGCGTCAGATAATACAAAAAAGAAGATGCGCAACATGACAGATTATTATCAGGTGCCTATGCTGATGTATGCCACCAGGGAAGAACTGGGGCACAGCCTCGGGAAGGAATATCGTTCCATGGCGGCAGTTACGGATCCTGGATTTGCAGCATCTATCGAAAAAAAATTTCGCAATGAAATGACAACTGAATAGGGAGGAAATAGAATGGCAAAAATGAGAGTACATGAACTTGCAAAAGAATTGAATATACAGACAAAAGATATTACAAATTATCTGACAGAAAAAGATGTGGAAGTAAAGAGCCATATGAGTATGTTGGAAGATAGAGAAATCAATATGGTGAAAGAGAAATTTGAAAAGAAAGCTGCACCGGAAGTAAAACCGGCAGCGGAGAAAAAACCGGAATCAGAGAAAAAAGCGGAACCGGAGAAGAAAGCAGAACAGGATCGTCCGAAGAAAAAATCCACGATTGCTGCTGTGTACAATCCCCAGAACAGTCGTACCGGCGGCGGAAACCGAAATGGGAAAAATGGAGGCAATAACAAAAACGGACAGAGGAGAAGAGAGCGCAATGACAGAAACGGGCGTTCTTCCAGATATGCCGATGAAACATCATCCCTGCGTTCCGGCATGGTTCTTCGCAATCCGAATGAGAGACCGGCAGGCATCCGCAAAGATCGTCCGGCAGGGGAGCGTGTAAATCCGCTTCGTCAGAATACGGAGAAACCGGCTGCACGTCCGCAGCAGAATCAGGAACAGGCAAAGCCGGTACAGAATGATGTACCAAAGAAAGAGCCGGCACAGAATGATGTACAGTCTAAAGTGCAGGCGCAGGGGCGTACTGACCGTCCGGAACGTACTGACCGTCCGGAGCGCACGGAACGCACGGAACGTTCCAATCGTGGTAATCAGTCCAATGGTGAAAAGCGAAATTTCCGCAATGACCGTTCGGAACGCAGCGACCGTCCGGAGCGCACGGATAGATTTGGGGATCGCAGAAACCGGAACGACAGACCGCAGAGAGGAGAGAATGGTGATAAAAATGCACGCAGTGAAAGACCTCAGAGAAACATGGACAAAAACAGTCAAGGCGGCAGGGGCGGCAATTATCGTAATCAAGGTGATCGAAACAATCGTCCGAACCGTGAAGGTCATCCGGGACAATCAAGATTAGACCGGGAGATTTCCCGTATGAATCAGGCAGCTCCGGCAGAAGAGCTGAATACGAAAGATTCCAGAGAGAAGCGCAGTGAAAATCGTAATAATAAAAAGAAACAGGATTATAATAAACGTGAATCCAAAAATCAGGAGCGTTATGTAAATCTGGAGAAAAAGACGGGACATAAGAAAAAACACCAGCAGCCGCAGCAACCGGCAGCGGAGAAGAAGGATGAGATTCGTACTATTATCCTGCCGGAAGTAATGACTCTGAAGGAACTGGCTGATAAGATGAAAATACAGCCTTCCGTTATTGTGAAAAAGCTGTTCTTACAGGGTGAGATGGTTACGGTAAACCAGGAGATCACCTATGAAAAGGCAGAGGAGATCGCACTGGAGTACAACTGCATTGCTGAGCCGGAAGAGAAGATCGACGTAATTGCCGAGCTGTTGAAGGAGGATGAGGAGGATGAATCCACAATGGTATCCCGTCCGCCTGTTGTCTGTGTTATGGGTCATGTTGACCATGGTAAAACATCCCTGCTGGATGCGATCCGCAGTACTCGTGTGACCGCGCGTGAGGCAGGTGGTATCACACAGCATATCGGAGCATCTGTCGTTACGATCAATGGTCAGAATATCACATTTTTGGATACTCCGGGTCATGAGGCATTTACCGCAATGCGTATGCGCGGTGCAAATTCCACGGATATTGCAATTCTTGTTGTAGCTGCCGATGACGGTGTAATGCCGCAGACCGTAGAGGCGATCAACCATGCAAAAGCGGCAGGAATTGAGATTATCGTTGCAATCAATAAAATTGATAAACCGAATGCAAATATCGATAAAGTAAAACAGGAGCTGGCTGATTATGAGCTGATTCCGGAGGACTGGGGCGGAAGTACGATTTTTGTTCCGGTATCTGCCCATACAAAAGAAGGTATTGACACACTGCTTGAGATGGTGCTTCTGACTGCGGAAATTCTGGAGCTGAAAGCAAATCCGAAGCGTAATGCTAGAGGTCTTGTCATCGAGGCTCAGCTGGATAAGGGCAGAGGTGCGGTTGCCACTGTTCTTGTACAGAAAGGCACGCTGAAAGTAGGTCAGCCGGTTGCAGCAGGAAGCAGCTACGGTAAAGTCCGTGCCATGATCGATGACAGAGGAAACCGTGTCAAAGAAGCAGGCCCTTCCATGCCGGTAGAGATTCTCGGACTTTCCTCCGTGCCAAATGCCGGAGAGGTATTTGTTATGTGTGATTCCGAGAAGGATGCAAGAAGCTTTGCAGAGACCTTCGTGGCTGAGAATAAGGCAAGACTGGTTGAGGAGACAAAATCCAGAATGTCTCTGGATGATCTGTTCTCCCAGATTCAGGCGGGCAATCTGAAAGAACTGAATCTGATCGTCAAAGCGGATGTTCAGGGTTCTGTGGAGGCTGTAAAACAGAGTCTGATCAAGCTGTCCAACGATGAAGTGGTTGTAAAAGTCATCCATGGCGGAGCGGGAGCTGTCAATGAGTCTGATGTTATCCTGGCAAGCGCTTCCAATGCTATCATCATTGGTTTCAATACAAAGGTGGATGCAACTGCAAAATCAATCGCAGAGCAGGAAAATGTAGACATTCGTATGTACAGTGTCATCTACAACGCCATTGAGGATGTGGAAGCTGCCATGAAGGGTATGCTTGATCCGGTATTTGAGGAGAAGATTCTCGGTCATGCGGAGGTACGTCAGATCTTCAAGGCGTCCGGTGTAGGAAACATTGCAGGCTCTTATGTCCTGGACGGTACATTTGAGCGTGGATGCAAGGTTCGTGTATCAAGAGAAGGTACGCAGATTTATGAAGGTAATCTGGCATCCCTGAAACGTTTCAAGGATGATGTGAAGGAAGTCAGAGCCGGATATGAGTGTGGTTTTGTAATTGAAGGATTCAACGATGTGCAGGAACTGGATATCGTTGAAAGCTATAAAATGGTAGAGGTGCCAAGATAGTGAGAAAAAACAGTATAAAAAATACACGCGTGAATGAAGAGGTCATGCGTGAACTCAGTAATATTATCCGCGGGGAGATCAAGGACCCGCGGATCCATCCGATGACAAGCATTTCCAGTGTAGAGGTGGCGCCGGATTTAAAGACATGTAAAGTGTATATCAGTGTTCTTGGGGATGAGAAAGCCCAGCAGGATACGATAGCAGGTTTAAAAAGCGCCGCAGGATTTATTCGTTCCTGTCTGGCAAAAACACTGAATATGAGAAATACGCCGGAAATCCGCTTTATCCTGGATCAGTCTATCGAGTATGCCATCGATATGTCAAAGAAAATTGACGCATTGACATACTCGGACAATATGCCGGAAAAGTTGGAAGGCTACAAGGAGTAAGACATGATTACAAGTCTGGATCATCTGCTGGAGGGAGTATGCACTGTTGGGATTGCCGGACATGTAAGACCGGACGGAGACTGTGCAGGCTCTGCTTTGGCTGTTTATAATTATATTAAGACATGGTATTCTGACGTACAGGTGGATCTTTATCTGGAGCCGATTCCGAATGTTTTTCAGTTTTTGAGCCGGTCTGAGGAGATTTGCTCCGAATACCCGGAACGTGCACCGTACGATCTTTTTCTTGCACTGGATTGCGGAGACCTTGCGCGTCTGGGCGAAGCAGGTAAATATTTTACCCGGGCAAAGAAAACAGCCTGTGTGGATCATCATAAGAGCAATCAGTCCTTTGCAATGGAAAATTTGATTGTGTCCACAGCAAGCTCCACCTCGGAGCTGGTCTATGGGCTGATGGATCAAAAGCGTATCACAAAAGAAATTGCAGAGTGCATCTATGTGGGAATTGTACATGATACCGGTGTATTTCAGTTTTCCTGTACTTCCGCAAAAACCATGGAAATTGCAGGACGATTGATGGATATGGGAATCGATTTTCCAACGATTGTGGACGATACGTTCTATACAAAGACCTTTGAGGAAAACCAGATTCTCGGTCTGGCACTGACAAAAAGCAGGCTTCATCTGGATGGATTTTGCATTTCCAGTATGATTTCCAAAGCTGAGATGGAAGCATATCATGTGACAACTCAGGATCTGAGCGGTATTGTACAGGCACTTCGGGTAACGAAAGGTGCGGATGTGGCAGTGTTTTTGTATGAAAGTGATATTGACACATATAAAGTAAGTATGCGTTCCAAGAAGCAGGTGGATGTGGCTGAGATTGCCATGAAATATGGCGGAGGAGGTCATGCAAGAGCTGCAGGCGTCACCATGCAGGGTGATCCGGATGGGATTCTGGAGCAGATTGTGCAGGACATAGCAGGCGCAGGATTCAGGAGAAAGCAATGTACAATGGAATCATAAACGTATACAAAGAAAAAGGATTCACTTCTTTTGATGTGGTGGCAAAGATGCGTGGGATTGCCGGTCAGAAAAAAATCGGACATACCGGTACGCTGGACCCGGATGCGGAGGGGGTTCTTCCTGTTTGTCTGGGAAAAGCCACCAGAGTCTGTGATCTGATCACCGACAGCGATAAGACATATCGGGCGGTACTGCGTCTTGGGGTGGAGACAGATACTCAGGACAGTACCGGACAGATTTTGCGTGAGCGTCCGGTGACCTGCGGGGAAGAGGAAGTGCGGCGGACCATTGGGAGCTTCGTGGGAAAACAGAGTCAGGTTCCGCCCATGTACTCGGCATTGAAGGTGAATGGGCAGAAGCTGTGTGATCTGGCGAGAGCCGGAAAAACGGTGGAGCGAAAACTACGCGAAATTATAATATATGATATTCATATTGAAGAGGTAAAACTTCCGTATGTTACGATGACGGTATCCTGTTCCAAAGGGACTTATATCAGAACTCTTTGCAATGATATTGGCGAAAAGCTGGGCTGCGGCGGGTGTATGGATCGTCTGCTTAGAACTAAGGCTGGCATATTTACGCTGCGGGATGCACATACACTGGAGGAAATTCAGGAGCGCAAAGATGTGGGAGAATTGGGAACTCTGATACAGCCGGTGGATATCGTGTTTGGCGGTTATCAAAGATATAAAGCAGAGGAACAATATCAGAAAATGCTGGAAAACGGTAACCGGCTGCCAAAAGAGGCGTTTGACAGAGAATTTTGCGCACAGGAAGGGGAGCAGGTGCGTATTTACGATGCATCAGATTGTTTTGTTGGAATTTATCAATTTGATGCAGACCGGGGAGATATAAAACCGGTCAAGATTTTCAAGAGTTAGGCAGGATAATATTGGAATGATATACATACAGAATGTGAAGGATCTGAATATAGAGAAACCGACCATTGTGTCTCTCGGCAAATTCGACGGACTTCATACCGGGCATAAGCTGCTGATGGATCACTTACATACCGGGCATGAGCAGGGATTACAAAGTGTTGCATTCACCTTTGATATTCCACCCAGAGCAATGGAAGCGGCTGATTATCGTGTGCTTTCCACGCAAAGGGAGAAGGAGATGATCTTTCGGCAGGTAGGAGTAGATTATCTTATCGAGTGTCCTTTTACGAATGAGTTTAAGAGTATGGAGCCGGAGGAATTTCTAAAGCTGTTGTCCAAACGTTTGCATGTGAAAAAAATTGTGTCCGGAACAGATTTTCGTTTTGGATATAAAGCAAGAGGCGATTACCAGATGCTGCAGGAGTATGCACATATTCTTGGATATGAGGTTGAAATCGTAGATAAGATACAGTATCATGGGCAGGATATCAGCAGTACGTGGATTCGAGAGCTTGTCATGAAAGGAGATATGGAGACCGCAAATAAATTGCTTGGATATTCCTATTTTCTTCTTGAAACAGTGATCGAAGGAAATCAGCTTGGAAGAACTGTGGATATTCCCACAGCCAATCTTTTACCTGAGCCGGAGAAGCTGCTCCCGCCAAATGGAGTTTATATTTCAGAGGTATGTATCGATGGCGTGACTTATCACGGAATCAGCAATATTGGCTGCAAGCCTACGGTAGGAGGCGGGAATCCTATTGGTGTGGAGATGTACATTTTTGATTTTCATGAGAATATTTATGGAAAAGAGATCGCTGTAAGTTTTCTGAAATTTTTAAGACCCGAGAAGAAATTTCCGGACTTTGAACATCTGATTCATCAGATGAAACAGGATATTGCTTCTGCGAAGCGGTATTTTAGATAATTTTTTTGTATTTTTTAAAAAAAGTATTTGCAATATAGTGCAAGGTTGTATATAATATATCTTGCGTTTGCTTCGATAGCTCAGTTGGTAGAGCACTTCACTCGTAATGAAGGGGTCGTCGGTTCGAGTCCGATTCGAAGCTTTCTAAAAAAGCGATATCATATCAAAGATGATATGATATCGCTTTTTCAATATTATGTAATTATTTAATACAGAATCTGATTTTCTCTTTCTTTCAATGCGTATGCCAGATTGATGGCATGATCGGAACATCGCTCAAAGTCTGTAACCAGATCGGAGAAGATAACTCCTGCCAGCGGATCACAGGCGGAACCCATCAATCGTTCTACATGGCTGTTGATCAGCATTTTTTCCTGATCATCAATACGGGATTCCAGATCCTCGATATGATCTAATTGTGAGTAGTCTTCCGTTGCAAAAATAGAGATAGAAAGTTTTACCGCTTCGATGGTATCCTGTGCCATCGCCATCAGCTCGTCTGTGGCTGCCTCGGACATTTTGACTTTCCGGTTTTTTAATTGTTCGGCATATTCTACGATGTTTTCCGCATGATCGGAAATACGTTCGATATCTGTAATTGCAATGGTCATCATGGAAACACGCCGCATATTGGTTTCTGACAGACTGAGCATCCGAAGCTCCAGCATGGCATCTGCGATCATATGATTTAAAATATTGACCGTTTCTTCCCTTTCACGGACGATCGCTGCCTTTTCTTCACTGTAATCGAAGAAGCACTGGATAGAAGTATCCAGATTTTCCGTAGCGATCTTGCCCATACGCGTGATTTCCATCTGTGCTTCGCTTAAAGCAATAGCGGGAGTTACTTTGTCTAACTGGTTCATATAGATCAGTGTGCGGTCTTCCATTGCACGGTTTTCTTCCGGTTTTAAAGGAATAATCTTATATGCAAGATTGATGATCTGCTTGGTAAAAGCAAATTCAATGACTACTGCTACAATAGCAAATATCGTGTGTGTATTTGCAATCTGTCGTCCAATGTTGCCCGGTGACAGGTTCTGAATGAAATCCAGAAGAACCGGGAATACATTGATCAGGATCAGTAAAATTCCGGCACGGATCAGATTGAACAGCAGATTCAGGATAGCAGTTCTTTTTCCGTTTCGATTTGCAGTCAGAGATGCCAGCAGGTTTGGTGTGACGGAACCAATAGCGGCACCGATCACAAGATATACTGTAACATCATACGTCAGCAGACCCTGCACAGCAAAGGTCTGGAAGATGACGATGGATGAAGATGAACTTTGCAGCAGCGCTGTAAATGCGATAGCGAATACAAGGGCAAGTACAGGATTGCTGAGTTTTGACATAAACTCCACAAACTCAGGACTTTGGGATAAAGGTACTACTGCGGCTTTCATGATTGTGATACCCTGGAATAACATACCAAAGCCCATAATAACAGAACCTACATGTTTTAGAAGATTCTTTTTTATAAACAGGGACATAACAGCTCCCAGACATAGCAGAAGAGGGGTAAAAGTACTTAACTGAAATGCTGTCAACTGGGCTGTAATAGTAGTACCGATGTTTGCACCCATAATAACGCCGATCGCCTGAAACAGGTTCATCATGCCTGAGTTTACAAAACCGATAACCATAACATCCGTTGCAGATGAGCTTTGGATCAGCATGGTCATTCCGATGCCGACCAGAACAGCAATGAGCTTGTTTTTTGTAGCCTTTTCCAATATAGCCTGCAAATTATCACCACAGGCATTCTTTAACCCGCTGGACATGATGGACATTCCAAACAGAAACAGACCAACACCGCCAAGTAAAGAAAATATCTCTCCTATTGACATATCATTCTCCTCCGTATATACATGTCATTTTCTTTTCTCTTTATTCACGTACATAATTCATTTTAATAGATTTTTGGCGGTTTGTCTCGGGTAATTGTGAAAAAAGTAAATTTTTAGTGAAATGAATGTAAAATTTATCAAAAAAGCAGGTAAAATACAGCACTTTTCCAATTTTATTTTTGAAAATAAAAAAGGAATTGACAAAATGCCAATTCCCTCTCTCGAACCTTATAAAATTATTTTACCTCAGCCGCTTTTTTCAGATCTTTATGAATTAAATCGTCCAATTTAGTCTCATACAAATCAGCAATCTTTACAAACGTCTCCAGAGTTGGTACACGGTAACCAATCTCATAATTGATGTATGTGTGTCTGGAAATATTCAAAAGGTTCGCAGTCTGCTCCTGCGTTCTTTTATTCTTTTTTCTGAGATAAGCCATGTTTTCAAGTAACAAGCTGAAATCGTGTTCCATAAGTACCTCCTTCGTTACAACCAAGTGACAGCATCATTTAAAGAATCTCTTTCAAAATTTTAACCATTATATCATATTTTTTTTCAATAGGAAAGCACACACTTGACAACATTTTCTTAAAGTTATGTAAAATTATAGTAAAATGAGAACGAAGGTGATCAGTTTGGGAACTTGAAAAGTATGAGACAGAAAGTATATAATGAAAAAGATCAGGAGGAATGTGTGAATGAAGATAAAATTATTCTATACTTTAAAAAATTATAAAGTAGAGTATCTTCCGAAAGATATTTTGTCAGGCGTTATTATGGCGGCGGTATCGATTCCGATTGCCATGGGCTATGCGGAAGTGGCAGGACTGCCGGCGGTATATGGATTGTATGGTTCTGTATTCCCGATTATCTTTTTTGCAGTTTTTTCCACTTCGCCCCAATTTATTTTTGGTGTAGATGCGGCTCCGGCGGCGATTGTGGGAGCAGCGCTGGCGTCACTGGGAATCGCGGCAGGATCTCAGGAAGCCATGAGCTATGTTCCGTTAATTGCCTTATTTTCAGGATTGTGGCTGCTGCTTTTTCATTTTTTAAAGGCGGGACGAATCGTGGAGTTTATATCAACCCCGGTAATGGGCGGGTTTATCAGCGGAATTGCAGTGACGATCATTCTGATGCAGATACCAAAGATCCTTGGAAGCGGTTCGGGGTTCGGCGAGCTGCCGGAGCTTGTGAGACATATTGCCGAAGCCTGTCAGAATATTCACTGGCTTTCTGTTTTTCTGGGGATTTTATCTCTTGCGGTGATCCTGATAGCGAGAAAAGTAATACCAAGGTTTCCAATGGCGATCGTGATTATGGCATTTGGCGTGTTTCTTACCGGAGTGTGTCATGTGGACAGATACGGAGTCAGACTTCTGGCGCAGGTTGAACCGGGAATGCCCAAACTGATATTACCGGCATTTGGGGATGTGGACATCTTGCAGGCTGCAGGCAGGGGATTGATGGCCGCTGTGGTAATTATGGCGGAGACCCTGCTGTCTGAAAATAATTTTGCGTTCCGCAACGGATATAAGATTGATGACAATCAGGAGATTCTCGCCTGCGCTGCCGGAAATATTGCGGCGGCACTGGTGGGATGCTGCCCGGTGAATGGCAGTATCTCCAGAACCTCTATGAATGAGCAGTACGGAGGAAAGACGCAGGCGGTATCTATCGTTGCCGGATTGTCCATGGCAGTACTTTTGATGTGTGCAACTGGTTTTATCGGTTTTCTTCCCGTGCCTGTCCTGACGGCGATTGTCATATCGGCGCTGATGAAGGTGGTGGAGTTTGATCTTGCCAAAAGATTGTTCAAAGTGAGCCGCAATGAGTTTTACATATTTATGGCGGCGTTTTTCGGCGTATTGCTTCTGGGAACCATATATGGTGTTATTATAGGAATCATACTGTCCTTTGTAGCTGTAATCATCCGTGCTACAAATCCGCCGAGAGCTTTCCTTGGAATGATACCGGGAAGAGAGGGATTTTTTGATACGGGTAAGAACCGTCATGCGCATGAACTGGAACATGTGGTAATTTATCAGTTCAGTGAAAGTCTGTTTTTTGCCAATATCAAAATATTTCAGGAGGATATTGAAAAAAGAATCCAAAAAGATACTAAAGTAGTGATCGTGGATGCGGGAGCGGTAACGAGTATAGATATTACAGCAGCGGATCGTTTGGAGATGCTGGCGGCAAAACTGGAAAAACAGGGGATACGTTTTTATATTACGGAGCATATGGATACGGTAAACAGCCAGATGAGGAAACTGGGAATCGGACATCTTATCGAAGAGGGACATGTGAGAAGAACGATCACAGCAGCCCTTCATGATGCCGGAGTGAGTGAGCCTTACCCATTGAAAGGGCTGGATGACAGAAAGCGAAAGGCAATTTTGAGTATCCCCGCTGAGGTGGAAAACTCGTTGGAGGAATTTACATGGGCGTTCGGAGAAGATACGGTTGCCCAGATAGAGCTTCGCGTGCATCATGTTCTTGAGAAGATTCATCAGATACCGGATCTGGAGGAGCTGGTGGAGAAAGGATTTGAGAAGAGCCTTGAGACATGGAAAAGCCTCGGAGCCATCGATGAGGATGAATTTTGGAGACGTATGGAGCTACATATGGATGAGCTTCCAAAGGATCTGCCGGAGAGAGAGAACTGGACGGTGATCCTGGGACTGATTGAGAAACGACGTCACAGGATCATGGAGCAGCTTCAGCAGGAGCATCCTGAGGTGTTAGAGCAGTTAAAGGAAAGCAGGGAAAAGCTGGAGCAGCGGCTTGAGAAACAGAATCCGGAAGCGGTAAGGCGGCTGCATGAGTGGGAAGAGAAGATGAAAGCGGAAAAAGAGAAGGTAAAAGAACAGGAATAGGGGAATGAAATTTATATGGATTATCAGAAGATAAAATATTTTTTGAAAGCAGCAGAAACTCTGAATTTTTCGGAGGCATCCAGACAGATGTTTATCACACCTCAGGCATTCGGCAGGCAGATTGCAAAGCTGGAACAGGAGATGGGTTTTGCATTGTTTGAACGGAGTACCAGACATATCAGACTGACGCCTTCCGGACAGATTTGTTATCACAATTTTTCTGAACGGGTCAACGATCTGGAAAAGGAATATCAGAAAATGTGTGAGATGGGAAGCAAGCGCAGAAATCAGATTAGTGTTGGCGTATTCCGGGCATTATCTTTGAAAAAAGTGATTTCACCGATTGTAACAGGAGTACTGGCGAATTTTTCAGACAGAGATGTAAATATCAGTATGTGTGATATCAAAGAGTTGAGAGAACAGATACAAAGCGGAAGGCTGGATTTGTGTATTACAATAACACATGCGACAGAATCCGGTTGGACAAACTGCAAATTTATCCCTTTGGCTTACAGTCCTGCCAGGATCGTGGTTTCAAAGTATCATCCGTGGGTGATACAGGATACGGTGTCGATGGAGGATATGAAGGAAAGCATTTTTGTAAAAATGGGGCTTCCAGATTCTGCGGAAAATGATTATTTTATGCGGATGCTATGTAAAGACATTCAGACTGTTGAAAACTATGAGAGCATATGTCTGCGGTTAGAGCAGGGGGACTGCTTTAGCGTCATGTCTGAGGAACTGGACAGCTACTGTGAAAAAAACGGAAAATCTTTTGCATTGCCATGGTCTCCGTTTGAGTTTGAACTGGCTTTGATTTATAAAGAGAGCAATCCACATTCCTTTTTACCGGAGTTATGCAGATTTATCAAGGATGAATTTGAACTGTGAAGGTTCAAATGTATAATTTTATATGTGATTTTCAAATCTCCCGTTTCCAACGATAATAAAGAAAACGGGAGATATTTTTTCCGAAAAAGAAAAAGGGGTAAAGCAGGAGGAGAATACGATGGAAAACAACAATCAGTTTCAACCGGATCCAAAGTTTTTTGAGAGAGTACAGCTATTTCAGGATATACTGGAATATAAAAGAACGGACCATGTGCCCATTGCACCTATGGTTCAATATCTGCCGATTTATCTTTATGGTGACACTACGGTGCAGGATGTGATGATGGATTACGGAAAGGCGGAAGCGTCATTCATCCGTTATCATCAGGAGTTTCAGCCGGATTTTTCATGGGGACCGCAATCTATTTTCCCGGGCGCTGCACTGGATATACTGGATTGCCAATATATCAGATGGCCGGGAAAGCATTTGGCAGATCCGAATGCACCATTTCAGGTATTGGATAAGGAAGACGGATATATGGCAGCAGAGGAGTACCTTGAATATGCGGAAGATCCAACCGGATTTATGATGAGAAAGATTCTTCCGCGTCATTACGGTGCGTTAAAAGGATTGGAGATGGTGGATTTATCCAATGCGGTATGGCAGGGTGGGCTTTATAGTATGATTCCCTGCAGCTTGCCTCCTGTAAAAACAGCTTTTCAGGCGTTGTCAGCAGCCGGGGAAAAAATGCTTAAAATGGCGCAGGCAGGAGGGAAAATTATGGGAACATTAGCGGCTATGGGATGGCCCTGTCTCTGTGATCAGGGAGCGGCTGCGCCCTTTGATATATTTAATGATACACTGCGCGGTTTTTTAAATACAACGATGGATATGATCGAGTGTCCGGATGAGCTGCTGACCGCATTGGAGGCATGTACCAGAATACAGGTACGCTCCATCAAAAATATGTTTGCAACACAGCCATTTGTGAAAAACGTAGTGTTCTTTATTCATAACGGATTTGATATGTTTATGAGCCGGGAACAGTTTCAGACCTTTTACTGGCCGGGGCTGAAGGCGTGTATAGAAGCGGTTATTGAATGCGGTGGAGTTCCCCATGTTTATCTGGAAGATAAGTATGACAGCAAGATGGATATTTTTGCGAACGAGCTTCCGGCAGGAAAATGTATTTTCACGATTATTAACTGTGACGTGGAAAAAACAAAAGAATTGTTTCAGGGAAAGATCGCACTTGCAGGCGGGATTGATGGCACACTTTTGAAATATGGCACACCGGATGAGGTGGTAAAACATGTAAAAGAAACCATTGATCTCTGGGCGCCGGGCGGCGGTTACCTGATAAACTGTGATATCAGTCTGGATAGTGCCTCCCCGGAGAATCTGCATGCAATGTTTGATACAGCGAGATCTTATATAAAATATTAGGAAATAAAAAAGCCTGCCTGACAGCGCAGAAAATTGCCATCGTTGGTCCTACCGACACCGGAAAGACCACGATGGTAAATTTCGTTCATCCAAAAGAAGCTTTTTCTAATGCTTTTGATAGCATTTTTCCAGTATAACGATTGCCTGATACAGTCCCATGGCAATGATACAAAGTATCACAATACTCATAATGACCCAGTCCAGCTTAAATACCTGACTTCCATAGATGATCAGATAGCCAAGTCCCTGTCTTGCAGCGATAAATTCTCCGATAATTACGCCCACAAGGCACAATCCGATATCAACCTTCATAATAGAAAGCAGATTTGGAAGGTTGGCGGGCAGAATTACTTTAAACAGAATATCCTTCTTTGTGCCGCCCAGTGTGCGGATCAGCTTGATATAATCTTTATCTACCTCCAAAAATCCGTGAAAGAGACTTAAGATCGAACCGAAGATGGCAACGGACATACCGGTTACGATGATGGTTCTGTAGTTGGCACCCAGCCATACGATGAGCAGGGGAGCCAGTGCGGATTTTGGCAGACTGTTTAAGATTACCAGATAAGGCTCCGCGGTTTCCGAGACAGAGGTATTCATCCAAAGTAAGATTGTGACAAGGACAGACACTCCGATGACCAGTCCAAAACTGAAAAAGGTTTCAAAAAGTGTGATCCCAAGATGGCCAGCCATGCTTCCGTCTGCGACCATTTCGATAAAGCAGTTCCAGATGCGGGTGGGGCTGCTGAAAATAAAAGCGTCGATCCATTCAAGGCGGGTAGAAACCTCCCATAAAACAAAAAAAGATACGAATATAAGTATCCGCATCAAAGATACAAGGCGTTTATGGCGGTGTCTTGCGCGTAGATAGGATTCTTGATAATTAGTTGGTTTCAATATGATTCAACTCCTTCCATATGGTGTTGAAATAATCTTTAAATAGCTGAGAGTTGCGGCGTTCCATCGGGGTAATGCCCGGTTCAAAGGTCAGTGAAATATCTTTTTTTACGGTGCCGGGACGTTTGGACAGTACAATGATCCGATCCGACAGGCTGACTGCTTCTGACAGATCGTGGGTCACCAGAATGGCGGTTTTTTTGCGGGTGCGGATAATGCTTCCGATCTCATCACCGACGGTCAGTCTGGTCTGGTAGTCCAGAGCGGAAAAAGGTTCATCTAAAAGTAACAGCTCAGGCTCTAAAATCAAAGTGCGTACAAGTGCGGCACGCTGACGCATACCACCGGATAACTGAGAGGGTTTTGCATCCGCAAAATCGCTCAGCCCGTATTGGGTGAGCAGATCCAGAGCCCTTTTTTTGTATGTGTCATTTTTCCCTTTTCTGATCTCCGGTCCGAGAAGCACGTTATTCAGAATGCTTCGCCATTCCAGCAGATAGTCCTGCTGCAGCATATATCCGATGCGGCAGCGGTTTCCCGGTGTCAGAGGTTCCCCATGAAGCAATACAGAACCTTCCTCGGGAGTCAGCATTCCTGCCAGAAGATTGAGCAGGGTGGACTTCCCGCAGCCGGAAGGACCTACAATAGATAAAAACTGTCCCTCCGGAACCTGAAAATGTATATCGGACAAAGCAGGGGTTTCCCCCTGTACGGTATGATAAGCGAAACTGACATGTTTGATTTCAAATACGGTATCCATGAAATCCTCCTGTTCGTTATAATTTATGATATGAAGCAGAAATGGGTTTGTGTATTGCTATTTTTTTCAGGTTCATGTAGAATAGAGCACATGGCGAATAAAAGAAATTACCAGAGAGAATTGGAAGAAAAACTAACACAGATTGTAAAAGGAATGGGAGAACAGGATACTCCGCCGCGTCTTTTGTTGCATAGCTGCTGTGCACCCTGCAGCAGCTATGTGCTGGAATATCTTTCTTCTTATTTTTCCATTACCGTTTTTTATTACAATCCGAATATCGGTTCATCCGAAGAATATGAGCATCGCATAGCAGAGCAGAAGCGGCTCATTCGGGAAATGCCTGTGAAATATTCTGTCACCATATTGGAGGGAGATTATGAGCCGGAGCGTTTTTATGAGATGGCAAAGGGGCTGGAGCATGAACCGGAGGGCGGTGAACGCTGCTTTAAATGCTATGAGCTTCGATTGAAGAAAAGTGCGGAAGCGGCAAAGGAAGGCGGATATGACTATTTTACAACCACGTTGTCTATCAGCCCGTTAAAAAATGCGCAGAAGCTCAATGAAATCGGAGAACGGTTATCTGCGGAGTATGATGTTCCTTATTTAAGCTCGGATTTTAAAAAGAAAAATGGTTATAAACGTTCTATCGAGCTGTCAAAGGAGTATGATCTGTACCGGCAGAATTTCTGCGGCTGCGTGTACTCAAAAATGGAAGCAGAGCTTCGCGGGCAGAAATCAAAAGAAGGATAGCAGAAGAAGCATAGTAAAAAGAAGCAATTGTAAAATATATCAACATATACGGGAGGAAATCAATATGGCACAGTTGTGGGGCGGACGCTTTACAAAGGAGACGGACAAGCTGGTCTATAATTTTAACGCGTCCATTTCATTTGACCGGAAATTTTATGAGCAGGACATCCAAGGCAGCATTGCCCATGTGACCATGCTGGCAAAGCAGGGTATTCTGACAAAGGAAGAGCGGGAGGCTATCATAAAGACATTGAATGATATCCGGGACGAAGTGGCAGCCGGGACACTGGAGATTACGGATACCTATGAGGATATTCACAGCTTTGTGGAGGCAAATCTGATCGACCGTCTCGGGGATACCGGAAAGAAGCTCCATACCGGACGCAGCAGAAATGATCAGGTGGCCCTTGATATGAGATTGTATACCCGGATGGAAGTACGGAACACAGACGAGCTTTTGAAAAAGCTGCTGGAAGTGATCTTAAAGATCATGGAAGAGCATACGGAGACGATCATGCCGGGATTTACACATTTGCAGAAGGCACAGCCCATCACGCTGGCGCATCATATGGGAGCGTATTTTGAGATGTTTAAGAGGGACAGATTGCGTTTGTCCGATATTTATGAGCGCATGAATTACTGTCCGCTCGGCTCCGGTGCGCTGGCAGGCACGACCTATCCGCTGGATCGCGATTATACTGCGCAGCTTCTGGGCTTTTATGGTCCGACACTAAACAGTATGGACGGGGTATCCGACCGGGATTATCTGATCGAATATCTGTCTGCGTTGTCTACCATCATGATGCATTTAAGCCGCTTTTGTGAGGAGATTATCATCTGGAACAGCAACGAGTATCAGTTTGTGGAGATTGATGATGCATACAGTACCGGAAGCAGCATTATGCCGCAAAAAAAGAATCCGGATATTGCAGAGCTGGTGAGAGGAAAGACGGGGCGTGTATATGGCGCTCTTATGTCTCTTCTGACGACCATGAAGGGCATTCCGCTGGCTTACAACAAAGATATGCAGGAGGACAAGGAGTTGTCCTTTGACGCGATCGATACGACAAAAGGCTGTCTGGCATTGTTCACAGGTATGCTTGAGACGATGAAATTCAACAAAGAGCAGATGAGCGCCAGTGCCAGAAACGGTTTTACCAATGCCACAGATGCAGCAGATTATCTTGTAAATCATGGTGTGCCTTTCCGTGATGCCCATGGTATTGTGGGACAGATCGTTCTTTACTGCATTGATAAAAATATTTCCATTGACGAAATGTCCCTGGAGGAGTTAAAATCCATCAGTCCTGTCTTTGAAGACGATATTTATGACGCGATCTCCATGGAAACCTGTGTAAACAAGAGACTGACCATCGGTGCGCCCGGAAAAGAGGCGATGGAGCAGGTGATCACTCTGGAGCGGGAATATTTGAAGCAGGATCGGTTCGCAAAAGATACGGAAGTATAAGAATTATTGGTACATCTGACTAAGAAAAAGTCATATCTTTTCACTTTTTTTGTGAGATTGCGAATTGCATTTTTTGTTCAAATAAGCTAATATATCTAACAGAAAGACAAATGTCCGCACAAGACGGACAATAATAAAGGGGATAAAGAACATGAGTGATAAGCTAAAAGTAGGAATTTTAGGTGGAACCGGTATGGTAGGACAGAGATTCATTTCTCTGCTGGAAAATCATCCTTGGTTTGAGGTTACGACCATTGCAGCCAGTGAGCGTTCTGCCGGAAAACGTTATGAGGATGCCATCGGCAGCCGGTGGAAAATGACTACAGCAATGCCGGAGGCAGTAAAAGATATCGTGGTTATGAATGTCAATGAGGTAGAGAAAGTAGCCGCACAGGTTGATTTCGTATTCAGCGCTGTTGACATGAGCAAGGATGAGATCAAAGCCATCGAGGAAGCATATGCAAAAACCGAAACGCCGGTTGTATCAAACAACAGCGCCCACAGATGGACGCCGGACGTACCGATGGTAGTGCCGGAGATCAATCCGGAGCATATGGAAGTAATTAAATACCAGAAGAAGAGACTCGGAACCACCCGTGGTTTTGTGGCAGTAAAACCAAACTGCTCCATCCAGTCTTATGCACCGGTTCTGACCGCATGGAAAGAGTTTGAGCCATATGAGGTAGTTGCTGCCACATATCAGGCGATTTCCGGAGCGGGAAAAACCTTCAAAGAATGGCCTGAAATGGTAGAAAATATCATTCCTTATATCGGCGGTGAGGAAGAAAAGAGCGAGAAAGAGCCGCTGCGTATCTGGGGTGAGATCGATGAGGAAAAGGGCGTGATCGTTCCTGCAACTTCACCTGTGATCACCTGTCAGTGCATCCGTGTTCCGGTATTAAACGGACATACGGCGGCGGTATTTGTTAAATTCAGGAAGAAACCGACCAAAAAACAGTTGATCGAGAAGCTGGAGAACTTCAGCGGTATTCCGCAGGAACTTGGTCTGCCAAGCGCTCCGAAGCAGTTTATCCGCTACATGCAGGAGGATAACCGTCCGCAGGTTCAGCTTGATGTGGACTATGAGAACGGAATGGGTATCAATGTTGGACGTATCCGTGAGGATTCCGTATATGACTTTAAGTTTGTAGGACTTTCTCACAATACCGTTCGCGGCGCCGCAGGCGGAGCAGTACTTTGTGCAGAACTTCTGAAAGCACAAGGGTATATCACAAAAAAGTAATGATGTAAAATCCATAAAATGATCTGGCATTATGAAACAGACGGTGTCTTGCAATGGGGCATCGTCTTTTTTCGATTTTTTTATCCATTCGATTTTTTTATCCGTTGCGAAAAGCACGTCCCTATGTTACACTGGATGTAGTTGCAAAAGATGTAAGATATAACAGAAAAGCAGGAGGTATTTTATGGAACATTTGACAGACGGAATCAAAAAATTATTATTGGCAGGAATCGGCGCTGTGGCTGTGACTACAGAGAAAGCACATGATATTTTAGATGAGTTGGTGGAAAAAGGAGAACTGACATTGGATCAGAGCAAGATTTTAAATGAAGAGTTAAAATATAACGGAAGTAAGAATACAGATTCTGATAAACAGGAAGGGTAAAGGGTATGTCTGATCATATGGCAGAAGAAAAAAAAGATGAGCTGTGGAAAAATATTGAAGTAATTGAAATGACAGACGAGGAGCATGAGAAGAAGTCAAAAGAGATGCGAGAGCAGCTTGCAGAGTATGTTCCGGAGCTGAAGCAGGAAAAAACCGGAGCCAGATTCCGGGAGATTCTTGGCGTGCTTCACAAAAATCAGATCATCAAAGGCATCACACCGGAGAAGGTGCGGCATATCATCGAGGATCTGGGACCAACCTTTATCAAGCTGGGACAGATTATGTCCTCCCAGTCTAATATTTTGCCGAAAGAGTACTGTGAAGAACTGGAAAAACTGCGTTCTGATGTTCCGCCTATGCCGATGGAGCAGGTTCATCGTGTTCTGGAAAAGGAATATGGAAGACCGGTGGAAGAGATTTTTAAAGATTTTCATGAGAAACCGATCGGTTCCGCATCCATTGGGCAGGCCCATATCGCGTCGCTTCAGACGGGAGAAAAAGTTGTACTCAAGGTGCAGAGAGAAGGAATCTATGACACCATGGAACGTGATATGGAGTTTCTCCATAAAGCGGTAAAAATATTGCATTTAAATAAAGTTGGCGGCGCTGTGGATTTTGGAATGGTGCTGAATGAGCTGTGGGAAGTGGAAAAGCAGGAGTTAAATTTTCAGGTCGAAGCAGGAAATCTGGAAGAGTTCACACATATGAATGCCGATGTCGCTTATGTTGCATGCCCGAAGCTGTATCGTGAATTAACCACGAGGCGTGTGCTTGTTATGGAATATATCGATGGATGCAGTATCGGGAAAAGAGATCAGCTTCTTAAGGACGGATATGATCTGGATGAAATCGGGAAGAAGCTGGTAAACAATTATCTGAAGCAGATCCTGGAGGACGGATTTTTCCATGCAGACCCTCATTCCGGCAATATTTTTATCCGAAAAGGAAAGATTGTCTGGATCGATATGGGGATGATGGGCAGACTTTCAAAGCGGGAGCGGGAACTGCTGGAAAAATTGATCGGCGGTGTGGCGCAGAAAGACTGCAATATGATCAAAGACGCACTGCTTTCTCTCGGTATCGTAAAAGGGCGAATTGATCATCATAAGTTGTATATGGACATCAATGATATTGTGACAAAGTATGCCTCCGCAAATCTTGGTGGTATTAACCTGTCAGTTGTTATGGAAGAGATTTTTGACGCTATGAAGCGGAATAAAATTGAAATTCCGAGCAATCTGACTATGCTGGTGCGGGGACTGGCAACGATTGAAGGCGTTGTGGCCCAGACTGCGCCGGATATAGATGTGATTTCCATTGCGTCAGATCATATGGGAAATCGTATGCTCTCGAAGTTTTACCTGAGAGAGGAACTGAAACGCAACGGAAGCACTTTGATCAATTCTATCAGGAAGGCATTGGATATTCCGGGTGTTGCGTCCGATTTGCTTCACATGACGATCAACGGTCAGGCTCATTTGAATCTTGATCTGCATTCTACATCGGATATGTCTAAGCTGCTGATCAATCTGGTTCGGGACATTGTGCTGGGACTTTTGGTTGCGGCCCTGCTGGTTGGATCCAGTATTATCTGCCTGACTGAGATGAAACCGCAGATTCTCGAGATTCCGGTATTTGGATTCTTTGGCTTTGTGCTTGCCTTTGTTTTGGCGATATGGCTGTTCATCAAACATATAAGGGAAAAAAAGAGTGAGGAAGAGTAACTTTAGAAATGAGGATATGTTATGGCAAAATCCTTGTACATAGCAGAAAAGCCAAGTGTGGCCCGCGAGTTTGGAAAAGCTCTGGGTGAACAAATGAAAAGTAACGATGGCTATATGGAGTCGGAGCATGCGGTAGTGACCTGGTGTGTGGGACATCTGGTCACTATGAGCTATCCGGAAAGCTATGATATGAAATATAAGAAATGGAGTCTGAATACACTGCCATTTCTTCCAAAAGAATTTAAATATGAGGTAATACCCGGTGTGGCAGCACAGTTTAAAATTGTGTCTGGTCTATTAAACCGACCGGATGTGGATACTATCTATGTGTGCACCGATTCCGGACGGGAGGGCGAATACATTTATCGTCTGGTAGAACAGATGGCGGGTGTGAAAGGAAAGAAAAGACGCCGTGTGTGGATCGACTCCCAGACGGAGGAAGAAATTCTGCGCGGTATCCGGGAAGCAAAGGATCTAGCTGAGTATGACAATCTGTCAGCCTCAGCTTATTTGCGTGCGAAAGAGGATTATCTGATGGGAATCAATTTTTCCCGTCTGCTGACTTTGAAATATGGCAATACCATTGCATCCTTCTTAAACCAGAAGTATTCCGTAGTATCTGTGGGACGTGTCATGACCTGTGTCCTTGGTATGGTGGTGCGCAGAGAGCGGGAGATCAGAGAGTTTGTGAAAACCCCATTTTATCGTGTGATCGGGGAATTAAAGCTGCAGGAAGTGTCTGTGGATGCAGAGTGGAAGGCGGTGCAGGGGTCTGTATATTTTGAATCTCCAAAGCTGTACAAGGAAAACGGTTTCCGAAAAAAAGAGGATGCCGAAGCGCTGATCTCCTATTTGAAAGAAAATGCAGGATCATCAGGAATGCCGGATAAACTGCAAAACGGTTCTGCAAATGGACCAGGCAGTACGGTATGTCCATGGGCGGCACGCGTTGCAAAAATCGAAAAGAAAAAAGAAAATAAGAATCCGCCATTGTTATTTAATCTGGCGGAGCTTCAGAATAATTGTTCCAGATTGTTTAAGATCAGTCCGGATGAGACCCTGCGTGTGGTGCAGGAGCTTTATGAAAAGAAGCTGGTGACTTATCCGAGAACGGATGCCCGTGTACTTTCCAGTGCGGTAGCAAAGGAAATTTATAAAAATATCAGAGGATTGACAGGGATTCCCTCTGTGCGCGCTTTTGCGGAGGAGATTTTAAATAAAGGCACATACAAAGGGATCGCAAAGACCAGATATGTAAATGATAAGGCGATCACAGACCACTACGCCATTATTCCAACGGGTCAGGGCCTCAGCGCGGTTCGTTCTTTAAGTCCGCTTTCCATTAAAGTATATGAGGTGATCGTCCGCAGATTCTTAAGTATTTTTTATCCGGCGGCAGTGTATCAGAAGGTGGGACTGATCGTTCAGATGCATACCGAACAGTTATTTGCGGGATTTAAGGTATTGGCGGATCCCGGATATTTACAGGTGATGAATTATTCCTTTTCCAAAAAGCAAAAGGAGGATCCGCAGGATAAAGGCACAGATGACGGACAACTGCAGGAGAGCAATGATGCAGAGCTGTTAAAACGGGTGGCTGCTCTTAAAAAAGGAGATGTGCTCGGTGTGGCAGATCTGACCATCAAAGAGGGCGAGACATCACCGCCAAAACGGTATAATTCCGGTTCCATGATACTGGCAATGGAGAATGCGGGACAGCTTATTGAGGATGAGGAACTGCGTGCACAGATCAAGGGAAGCGGAATCGGAACCAGTGCGACCCGTGCGGAAATCTTAAAAAAGCTGATAAACAACAAATATTTGAGTCTGAACAAAAAGACCCAGATCATCACACCCACTTTGCAGGGAGAGATGATTTTCGATGTGGTAAATGCATCCATCAAATCCCTTTTGAACCCGGAGCTGACAGCAAGCTGGGAAAAGGGGCTGACCTATGTGGCAGAAGGCAGCATCACACCGGATGAATATATGGTGAAGCTGGAGAATTTTATCCGTACCAGAACAAGTGGAGTGCTCGGGTTACAGAATCAGAGCTCTTTAAACGCTATGTTTCGGGCAGCGGCGGTACACTATAAAACCCCTGCAAAAAAGAAATAAAAACGGAAAGAAAAGGAGATATTTGAAATGGAATCTTGCAAAATAGGAAATTTATTTGATCTGAATGAGACGATCGCAAGAGAGTACATGGAGACAGCAGAGTATCCATGGGAGCTTCTGGCAGGGATCAGTGACTATATAAAGAAGCTGGGAGCGAGCCTCGATCCGGAAAAATACGAACAGCGCGCAGAGGATATCTGGATTGCAAAAAGTGCGTCGGTTGCCCCCAGTGCGTGTTTAAACGGGCCGCTGATCATCGATGAGGAAGCAGAGGTGCGTCACTGCGCTTTTGTCCGGGGCAGTGCCATTGTAGGAAAAGGAGCTGTAGTTGGAAATTCCACAGAATTAAAAAATGTGATTCTGTTTAATAAAGTGCAGGCCCCTCATTATAATTATGTCGGGGATTCCATTTTAGGTTACAAGGCTCACATGGGAGCCGGCTCTATTACCTCCAATGTGAAAGCGGATAAAGCCCATGTGATCATCAAAGACGGGGAGAAACAGATAGACACCGGACGCAAAAAAGTGGGGGCTATGCTGGGGGATCTGGCGGATATCGGATGCAATTCTGTTTTGAATCCCGGTACTGTGATCGGCAGAAATACGAATGTGTATCCTACCTCCTGTGTGAGAGGGGTTGTTCCGGCTGAGTCCATCTACAAGGATAAAGAACACATTGTGAAACGCCGGTAGGTGTGTTTGAAATAAAAAACAGAATCCTTGTTAAAAAAATGTCAAAAACCGTCAAAAAGGACTTGTCCTTTTAAATAAATTATGCGAAAATGAGAAAAAAGTATGAAAGGAGTTTCATTATGATTTATTCGAAAGAAGTAGAATTGATGTGCCCGGTAGCAAAAGGTGCAAAACATGAGCCGGCTCCGATTCCGGAAGAGGGCAAATGGGTACATTCCAAAAAAATTGAGGATATTTCTGGTTTTACCCACGGTGTAGGCTGGTGTGCTCCCCAGCAGGGTGCATGTAAGCTGACATTGAATGTAAAGGAAGGTATCATCGAGGAGGCTCTGATTGAAACCATCGGATGTTCCGGTATGACACATTCCGCAGCTATGGCCGCTGAGATCCTTCAGGGTAAGACAATTCTGGAAGCTCTGAATACAGATCTTGTTTGTGATGCGATCAACACAGCAATGCGTGAATTGTTCCTCCAGATCGTTTACGGTAGAACGCAGAGTGCATTCTCTGATGACGGTCTGGTGATCGGTGCAGGTCTTGAGGATCTTGGTAAAGGACTTCGTTCTCAGGTAGGTACGATGTATGCTACAAAAGAGAAAGGTGTTCGTTACCTTGAGATGGCAGAAGGTTATGTAACAGGTATCGCTCTGGACGAGGATAATGAGGTGATCGGATACCAGTTCGTAAGCCTTGGCAAGATGACAGACTTTATCAAAGCCGGTGATGATCCAAACACTGCATGGGAGAAAGCAAAAGGTCAGTATGGACGTGTGGACGACGCAGTGAAGATTATCGATCCGAGAAAGGAGTAATGTACAATGGCTTTATTTGAATCATATGAAAGAAGAATTGACCAGATCAATGCTGTACTGAACAGCTATGGTATCAGCTCCATCGAGGAAGCTGAAAAAATCACAAAAGACGCTGGTCTGAATGTATATGACCAGATCAAAGGCATTCAGCCGATCTGTTTTGAAAATGCATGTTGGGCTTATATCGTAGGTGCAGCTATCGCTATCAAAAAAGGATGTAGAAAAGCTTCTGAAGCTGCTGCAGCAATCGGTGAAGGTCTGCAGGCGTTCTGCATTCCAGGCTCTGTTGCAGATCATCGTAAAGTAGGTCTTGGACATGGTAACCTTGGCAAAATGCTTTTGGAGGAGGAGACCGAGTGTTTCTGCTTCCTGGCAGGACATGAGTCCTTCGCAGCAGCAGAGGGCGCTATCGGAATCGCTGAGAAAGCAAACAAAGTACGTCAGAAACCACTGCGCGTTATCCTAAACGGACTTGGCAAAGACGCTGCCCAGATCATTTCCCGTATCAACGGATTTACATTTGTTGAGACAAAATACGACTACAAAGCAGGTAAAGTTAACGTCGTATATGAAAAACCATATTCCAAAGGACTGCGTG
>CAYRZL010000010.1:0-46300 GCA_964428795.1 uncultured Lachnospiraceae bacterium
CCCTGACCGGCACCCTCCAGCGCTCCTTCTTCAAGATTTACAACCTGACCGAGGGTACTTATACGCTGACAGAGGAAACAGCGCCAACCTATAGCCTCACACTGGGCGGGTCAACGGATGATGCTGCTACCTTCAAGTCCATTGGTGACATGACCATTAAGCTGGCCTCTGGAAGCTACTGGTATTACAAGACCACCGGCACAGGAAATACCATCATTGTCCCGCAGGGTGATCTCGGTAACGAATACGACACCGTGACCAGGGCCGATGGTTCAACCTTATCGGTACCGGAAACCTTTAGCTACCGGGCGGAGGATGGAACCGTCTATCCGGCAACCGTCGGCGATAAGGTCGAAACCACTGACGGAACGATTGCCTACAAGTTCACCTATACGAACGGGAGCGGAACCGAAGTTTCCAACACCCTGTACCTGGAAGAAACCAGCGGCTTCACCCTGGAAGTCACCGGCGCAGCAGCCACCCGTGTTGTGAAGGTGGACGAAACCGGCACCTCGGCGGCCTACTACGACAGCACCACCACCGCCTATCAGGGCGGCTTCCGGGTGATGAACACCTCGGAGGCTTCCGATGCCACCCTCACCCTGGTGAAGGTAGATGCCACCGCCGACGCGAGCGTGACCAATACCTCGAATGGGTATACCTCTCCCGATGATGGGACATTCACCGTGTCGGCAACCACCGGCACCGGGGATGACGCCACGACCACCTATACAGCCTATAACTACCTCACCGGCGCAAAGTTCTACCTGTACTACAAAACCACAGGCGATGGAACCGAGGAAGAAAAGTATTACTACAGCGTTGATGATGATGGCGTGGTTCAGTGGGCTAACAACCTGGACGCTGCGGAAAAGGTCGGCGTTGATAATTACGGCTCCCTGACCTTCAGCTCCCTGAACAAGAGCAACACCTATTACCTGGTGGAGTGCCAGGCCCCGGATGGCTATAGCCTGCTCACCGAGGAGCTGGAAGTCAAGTGGGATGCCAGCGGAAATCTCACCGTGACCGGCACATCTGGTACAGAGTACCACCTGGAAACGATCAAGGATGAGGACAAGAACACCTCGACTACCTATCTGGTAGTCTACAACACCGGCGGCTATGCGCTGCCGAAGACCGGCGGGGCCGGGAGCTATATGTTCACATTGGGCGGAATTGCGATTTTGGCAGTGGTCACCCTTGTGTATGGATGCGGACTGAGGCGCAGGCGTGAAAGGAGGGCTGAGTGATCCGTCTCAAAGCGGCGGAAAATCGCCTCCCAAAATTAAGACTGTAGTCCCCTCCGGGCTTGCAGCATGGGGAGGGAGGCGCAAACAGCAACTCCCGCGCCGGCGATGCGCCGCAGACCACATTCATGATAGATTAGAAATTTGTGCAAAGGCGGGAACCCATCAATCCGGCCCGCGCACAACCACCGGGGGCGGTCCCCTCAGCCGCCTGCCGCGTAAATAATCATGAGGAGAAAGGAATTTTAACCATGAAAGCGATGAAAAAAGTTTTCGCACTTCTTCTGGCTGTTGTCATGGTCATGAGCCTGAGCGTTGGCGCGTTTGCGGAAGGCGAAACCGAAACTGCAAAGGGCAGCATTACCGTGACCAATGCGTCTATTGGACAGACCTACAATGTGTACAAGATTTTTGACGCGACCCTGAACGATGATACCAATCCCACCGGTATCTCCTATACTGCCACCGAGGAGCAAAAGACATTCTATGAGAATCAGAATGAAAATCCGTTTGTGTTCACCAAAAACGCTGATGGTACATATTATGTGACCATTGGAACGGACAGCAGTACGAACAAGAAATATACTGACGCGGAAATTATTGCGTTCCTTCAGGGCTTTTACACCAAGACCGAGAACGCGGACGGAACAACAACCATCGCGCTGAACGCTAATTTTGCTAAGGTTGTGACTGTTGGGACAGCGACAGAAGCTACATCCAGCACCTTGACTTTCTCCAACCTCGACTATGGTTATTATCTGGTGACCAGTTCTCTGGGCGCAGTTGTCACCATTGACAGCACATACCCCGATGTAGAAGTCATTGACAAGAACACCGAAGAGCCTACCACAGACGACAACATGAAGAAAATTGTGATCACCGATGAAAATGGAACAACAAGCCTTGTTGATTCTACAACTGCTTCTGTTGGCGATACTTTGAATTTCCAGGTGACCGTTCATGCAGTGAACTTTATGACTGCTGAGAATGAGGAAACCGGGAAAACGGAAACCACCCTGATTACCAAATATGTGGTGACAGATACTCCGACCAATATGGCCATTGATTCCACGAGCATTGCTGTCAAGGTTGGCAATACCACTCTGGAGAACACTGCTGACGATACAAAATATACCGTTGCAGTGGATGAAAAAACTGGGGTGCTGACAGTTACAATCCCTTGGGCAAAAGATACGGATAATGATGGCACGGAGGATGCCAGCCTTTATGCGGCTCCGACTGATATTGTTGTAACTTATTCTGCTGAGGTTCTGGCAGGTGCTGCGGATGACGATGCTACGAACAGCGCTGTTGCTACTTATAACGATGGCAAAAATATTGGTGACGATACCACCGATGTTTCCACTTACTACTTCGATCTGACCAAGACCGATGGCGCTAACAAGGTTGCCGAGGGTGAAACCGGGGTAAACACCTCCGTTCTGGCTGGCGCCGTGTTTGAATTGTACACCACTGAGACGGAAGGTACTGCGATTCAGTTGGTTGACGATGGTGAGGGCGTTTATCATGTAGCTGATTCCACCGAGATTGAGGCTGCGAAAACAGATACCACCATTAAATTGACCACCGAAATCACCACACCTGAATCCGGCAAGGTTCAGGTGAAGGGTCTGGCCAACGGCACCTATTATCTGGAAGAGACCAAGGCTCCCGACGGCTACAACCTGCTGGCGTCCCGCACTCCCTTTACGATTAAGGACGCAGATAAGGCTGACACCGTAGATCAGGACTCAAATGTGACTGCCTATGGTGTTGAGATTGAGAACAATGCCGGCTCCGCGCTTCCTGCTACAGGCGGCATCGGTACGACGATCTTCTATGTCGTTGGCGCTATCCTTGTTCTTGGCGCGGCTGTCCTGCTGATCACCAAAAAGCGCATGTCTGGCGTAGAGTAATTGCTTAAAAACTGTTTTTTGAAACGCTGATTAGAATATTTCCTTACACCGGGGAGCGTAAAAGCTCTCCGGAGGGTGGGGAAAATCTGTGAAGAGAGCTGTAACCGCAGGGGAAATTTCATGAACGGCGCAGATAGCGCGGATCATAAGCTCGTGAAACTTTCCGTGCTGTTATCCGAAAGCGGAACACACGAACAGATGAAGAATAAAAATTTACAGATAGCTGGAGAGACCTATGAAAAAGAAACGAAATCTATTCACGCTGATTTTGGTTCTGGTCTTCCTCGTGGGCATAGCCATCCTGCTCTATCCTACCGTCTCCAACTGGTGGAACAGCCGGGTGCAGAGCAGGGCCATTGTGGACTATGACGCCGTTGTGGCGGATATGTCCGGGGAGGATTATGATGCCGAGTTTGCAAAGGCAGATGCTTATAACGAGGCTCTGAAGCAGATATCATCCCCCCTTATCAATTATGAACAGGTGGAAGGCTATGAGGACGTTCTGAACGTGTCGGGAGACGGCATGATGGGATATGTTGAAATTCCGAGGATCAACGTGAAGCTGCCCATCTATCACGGCACTTCGGACGAGGTGCTGAACGTGGCGGCTGGGCATCTGGAGGGAACCTCCCTACCGGTTGGCGGCGAGGGTACCCACTGTGTTTTATCGGCCCATAGAGGACTCCCGAGCGCAAAGCTCTTTACCAACCTGGATAAGCTGGAGGAGGGCGATACCTTTACCATCACGGTTCTTAACCGCCTGCTGACATACGAGGTGGATCAGATCCGCATCGTGCTGCCGGAGGAAGTGGATGAGCTGGACGTGGTGGATGGCAAAGACTATGTGACGCTTCTGACCTGTACCCCCTACGGCATTAACACCCATCGGCTGCTCGTTCGGGGACATCGCATTGACAATGCCGAATCGGACGAGATCGTGATAAAGAGCGAGGCCTATGAGCTGGATTCCACCATGCTGGCCCCGGCTGTGGCAGCCCCGCTGTTATTGATTTTATTGATTATCCTGCTGGTGAAATACCGGAAAAAGAAGGATTACCGGAATCGCCGCGGCAAATGAGAGGAGAATGGAGAATATGAGTAAATTATTTAGAACCATGGGAGGATTCCTGCTGACGCTGGCCCTGCTCCTCTCCATGAGCACGGCGGCTTTCGCCTACACGGACATTGATACCGAAAAGACCGGTTCCATCACCGTGTCCCCCGCAAACGGGCAGTCCATCGGGACGGAGCTGACTGTCTATCAGGTGGCGGATGCGGAGGTTGATGACGCCGACCAGATATATGTGCTGACGGAGGACTTCGCAGGCAGCGGAGCCGACCTGACGAATCTGGATGATACCGGGGCTCTGGCTGAAAAGCTGGCCGCGTATGCGGAAAAAAATGGTCTCTCGGGGACCGTAAAGACCGTGGAAACGGACGGCTCTGTGACCTTCGCTAAGCTGCCCCTTGGTCTTTATCTGGTCATTCAGACCGTTATCCGGCCGGGTGAAACAATCGTAAACCCCTTCCTCGTCAGCGTACCGGCGCTGGAGGGAGAAAGCTGGATCTATGACGTGGACGCCAGTCCAAAGGCGGAGACATATGAGCTGGTCGATGTGACCGTAAAAAAAATCTGGAACGATGGGGGGAGCTCAAAGCTGCGGCCCGGTTCCATCAAAGTCGAACTGTACAGGGATTCTGCCCTGATCGATACTGTCAGTCTGGATGCTGACGGCGGCTGGGCTTACACATGGACGGATATGGATAAGAGCGACGGATATTCCGTTACTGAGGAGAGTGTGAGCGGCTATACGGCAAAATACAGTCAGGACGGATATACATTTACCATAACAAATACGGGCGATTCTGCAGCCAAAACCACTCCGACTTCCAAAACGCCCACATCCTCAAAGCTTGCGCAGACAGGACAGCTCAACTGGCCGATTCCGCTGCTGGCAGGTTTTGGCCTGGTATTGTTTGCTTTGGGCTGGAGTCTGGTGTTCTTAAAGAGGAAAGAAAATGCGTAAAAAAACAGGATTGATATTTATGTTCGTAGGGGCGGCCTTGCTGATTGCAGCGCTGTCCCTGCTGCTTTATAACCGGACGGAAGATGAAAAGGCGGGAAGAGCGGCGGATGAAATTCTTCCATCCGTGACCGCGGCTATTGTGGAGCCGGACGAAGGGGACGATAACGGCACGGAAATGACTGTGGCGGAGATCGACGGATATGGTTATATCGGGTATCTCTCCATCCCTGTGCTGGAGCTGGATCTCCCGGTCATGAGCGAGTGGGATTATACCCGGCTGAAAATTGCCCCCTGCCGCTATATCGGCTCCACAAAAACAGATGACCTGGTGATCTGCGGACATAATTACGACCGGCACTTCGGACGGCTGAAAAATTTGCAGGCGGGGGATCTGGTGACATTCACAGATATGGACGGTGTCATTATCGCTTATGAAGTGAAGGAAGTGGAGATCCTCCAGCCCACCCAGGTGGAGGAGATGATCGAGAGCAGCTATGATCTGACGCTCTATACGTGTACCTACGGCGGAAAAACCCGTGTGACAGTGCGCTGCGGCAGAGTGGAGGGAGAGAAATGAGCGCGAAGGACAATAAGAAAATCAGACCCGGCTTCCGTTTCGGCAGACTGACGGTCATCGGTTTTGAAGGCACAGCCGGGGAACTGGGCAGGCTCGGAACGACAAATTACTGGAAATGCCGGTGTGACTGCGGCAAGGAAACCGTCCCGGCCGATTAGACGAGTCAGATTCCAAATGGGGTCTGACTTTTTTTTATAGCTTGAATAATATGTCCGAAACGGTTAGAATAGAACGGAATACAAATACAGGAGATTTTTTACATATGTCAGATACAGTTACAGAGAGATTGAGAGATCTGCCGATCGGAGTTTTTGATTCCGGCGTGGGAGGCCTGACCGTAGCCAGAGAGATCATGCGTCAGCTTCCAAATGAGAGGATCATCTATTTTGGCGATACCGCCAGGGTGCCCTACGGCAGTAAATCCAAAGATACGATCATCCGGTTTTGCCGGCAGATCATCCATTTTTTAAAGAGCAGGGGCGTAAAAGCAATCGTGTTTGCCTGCAATACAGCCAGCGCGCTGGCGTTGGAGACGATTCAGCCAAAGCTGGATATTCCCGTCATCGGAGTGATAAAGCCCGGCGCCCGGGTTGCGGCGCAGACGACAAAAAACGGTAAGATCGGCGTGATCGCCACGGAAGCGACCATCGGAAGCCAGATCTATAATAAGGTAATCCGTCAGCAAAAGCAGTATGTGAGTGTGTTTGAAAAAGCGGCGCCGCTGCTATGCCCGCTGGTGGAGGAGGGATGGCTGAAGGATCCGGTTACGGTGGAGGTCATCAGTCGGTATACGGAGCCGCTGCAGGAGTCCGGCATCGATACGCTGATACTGGGCTGTACCCATTATCCGCTGCTGCGCTCCACGTTCCGCCAGATTCTGGGAGATGAGGTGACATTGGTGAATCCGGCTTACGAGACTGCGATGGAGCTTCGCGTTTTGCTGAAAGAGAATGATCTTTTGCGGGAGGATCCCTACGAGGGAAGCGGCAGAATGTACGAGTTTTATGTCAGCGATGCGGCGGATAAATTCAAGCAGTTCGCCAATTCGATCCTGCCATACGATATTAACGATACACAACTGATACATATTGAGGAGTATTAGATATGACGAAGGATGTATTGCTGACCATCAGCGGTATGCAGTTTGCCATGGACGATGAGGATGAACCTATCGAGGTGATCACCGCGGGAGGCTATTATAAAAAAAACGGAAAGCATTATGTAATCTATGATGAGGTCACGGAGGGCCTTGAAGGCGTGACAAAAAATGTGATCAAAATCCACAAGGATGGAATGGACATTACGAAGCGGGGCGCCGCAAATGCACATATGATATTTGAAAAAAACAGGAAGAGCGTCACTTATTATCAGACGCCGTACGGAAGTCTTCTGATTGGTATCGACGCGAAAAAAATGCAGATTAAGGAGACGGAGAAGAATATTGACGTGAAGGTGGAGTATGCACTGGAAGTAAATTATGAGCATCTTGCGGACTGTGCCATCACAATGAACATCAAATCCATGGAGGCGGAGGATTTCAGCCTGCAGACATGAAAACAGTATGTTGATATTTAAAGAGAGGGAAGGAGAGACGGATATGATTTACAAAGAGTTTCAGGATTTAAAACTGTCTTCATTGGGATTCGGCGCCATGCGTCTGCCGGTGATCAATGGAAAAAATGAAAGCATTGATCAAAAACAGACAAAGGAAATGGTGGAATACGCCATGGAACATGGAATCAATTATTATGATACCGCATGGGGATATCATGATGGAAATTCCGAAATTGCCATCGGAGAAGCCCTTGGCGGCTTTCCAAGGGACAGTTTTTATCTGGCGACCAAATTTCCCGGATATGATCTGGAAAATATGGATAAAACAGAGGAAATATTTGAAAAACAGCTGAAAAAATGTCGGGTGGATTATTTTGACTTTTATCTGATTCACAATGTGTGCGAGAAGAATATCGATCACTATCTGGATGAAAAATACGGTATCCTGCCATATTTTCTGAAACAGAAGGAGAGTGGCCGTATCCGTCATTTCGGATTTTCCGTGCACGGAAGCCTTGAAGTGATGAACCGGTTTTTGGAAGTTTACGGACCGTACATGGAGTTTTGCCAGATACAGTTAAACTATCTGGACTGGAAATTTCAGAACGCGAAAGCCAAAGTAGAACGCCTGAATGAATTGCATATTCCAATCTGGGTTATGGAACCGCTGCGTGGCGGAAAGCTGGTAAAGCCGGATGAAAAATACGAAAAGAGGATGAAAGCGCTGCGTCCGGAGGAATCCGCCCACGGTTGGGCATTCCGCTTTTTACAGAGTATTCCGGGCGTGACTATGATCCTGTCCGGTATGTCAGATTTTGAACAGATAGTGGATAATATTCAGATTTTCAGTCAGGATAAACCGCTGAATGGACAGGAAATGGATACGCTGCTTGGCATTGGGGACGCAATGGTAAAGCCGAATACGCTGTCATGTACGGCATGCCGCTATTGTACGACCCACTGTCCGCAGCAGCTGGACATTCCGAGATTGCTGGAATTATACAATGAACATGCGTTCAGCGGCGGCGGATTTATAGCGCCGATGGTCATTGACACACTTCCGGAGGAAAAACGTCCGTCCGCATGTATCGGCTGCAGAAGCTGTGAAGCAGTCTGTCCGCAGCAGATCAGGATTTCGGAGGCGCTGGCGGATTTCTCGGAAAAATTAAAAGAAAAATAAAAATTCTAAGGATGGGAGCGAAAGGGATGAATTACGAAAAACGCAGAAATCATGTTATAGAAGAGATGGAGCAAAAATCCATATTACTCTTATTTTCCGGCACGGAGAGCCATATCAGCGCAGACGATTATTATCCGTTTGAGGCAAACCGGCATTTCTTTTATCTGACCGGATTGCGCAGGGAGCATATGGTTCTGGCAATGGACAATATTGCAGAGAAGCCTAAGACAGTTTTGTTTATTCCGAAGGTGGACCCTGATATGGAGCGCTGGACAGGGAAGATGGTGACCGCAGATGAGGCAAAGGAAATCAGTGGGATCGAGGACGTGAGAACGCTGGACGAGCTTTCCGGCTACATATCCCGCTGCACTTCCGATTATGAGGTGGAGAATTTTTATTTTGACTGCTTTCGCAATGATGTGGAGGATATGGCAGACTACAACGTACTGAAGGCAAAGGAGTATGGAGAAAAATTCCCGGGCTGCCGCATCATCAATCTCCATCCGCTTGTGTCAAAGCTTCGTATGCAGAAGGATGAGGGTGAAGTGGAGCTGACCAGACAGGCTATAGAGATTACCAAAAAAGGTCTGGAGCATGTGATGCGTAATCTGAAGCCGGGCAAAAAGGAATATCAGGTACAGGCAGATTTTGAATATATGATTCAGAACCTGGGGGCGGACGGTGTTGCCTTTTCCACAATCGCGGGCAGCGGTATCAATGGAACGATGATGCACTATGTCACAAATGATGCAGAGTGTGCAGACGGTAGTCTGATCCTGCTGGATCTGGGAGCCAGATACAAAGGATATAATGCAGATATCACCCGTACCTATCCGGTGAACGGTAAGTACAGCGAACGTCAGCGACAGGTATATGATATTGTGTTAAAGGCAAACCGGACAGTGGCAGCCCGGGCAAAAGCGGGTATGACCACAAAAGAGCTGAATGATATAGCGCGGAAGGTTTTGGCAGAAGGCTGTATAAAGCTGGGACTGATCGAAAAAGAGGAAGATATCGGAACTTATTATATGCATGGGGTATCCCACCATCTGGGTATCGATGTGCATGATGTGACCGTGTCTGACTGTGCTAAGCTGCAGCCGGGAGCCATCATTTCAAATGAACCGGGGCTTTACATCGATGAGTGGGAGATCGGCATCCGCATTGAGGACGACATGCTGATCACCGAAGACGGATGCGAGGTACTCTCAAAGGATATTATCAGGGATCCGGACGAGATCGAGGCTTTTATGGCACAGATGGCTTAAGAGATGACAGAAAGTAAATAAATGAAGATGAAAAAACAGGGAACAATTTCTTTAAGAGGTTGATCCCTGCTTTTTTTGAAATAAATTAGCACTCGACGCTTGACAGTGCTAACAAAAGGTGCTATAACCATAGTGAAAGTTGTTATAGAAACAATAGAACAATGTCAACGGAAGGGAGGCATTTTTATGAATATTCAAAAATTTACACAAAAATCGGTGGAGGCCATCAATACATGTGAGAAACTGGCATATGAGTATGGCAATCAGGAAATTGAACAGGAGCATCTGCTGATGGCTCTGCTGCAGCAGAACGACGGGCTGATCTTAAAGCTCATAGAAAAGATGGATATTGACAAGGCTCATTTTCTGGCAACCGCAGAACGTTACCTGAAAAAGCGGGTAAAAGTATCCGGAGGTCAGGTGTTTGTGGGACAGAATCTGAATAAAGTCCTGATCAGTGCGGAGGATGAAGCGAAAGCCATGGGAGATCAGTATGTCTCCGTGGAGCACCTGTTTTTGAGCCTTCTGAAGTACCCGAATCAGGCGATGAAAGAGATTTTCCGCGAGTATGGTATCACGAGAGAGCGTTTTTTGCAGGTGCTCTCCACTGTGAGGGGAAACCAGCAGGTAGTTTCCGATAATCCGGAGGCGACCTATGATACGTTAAATAAATACGGGTATGATCTGGTGGAGCGTGCCAGAGAGCAAAAGCTGGACCCCGTTATCGGGCGTGACAGTGAGATCCGCAATGTGATCCGTATCCTGTCCAGAAAGAGCAAAAATAATCCGGTGCTGATCGGTGAACCGGGTGTAGGTAAGACCGCAGTGGTGGAAGGTCTGGCTCAGAGAATTGTAAGGGGCGACGTGCCGGAGACACTGAAGGATAAGACGTTATTTGCACTGGATATGGGTTCTCTGGTAGCAGGTGCAAAATACCGGGGAGAGTTTGAGGAGCGGCTGAAAGCGGTTTTGGAGGAAGTGCGACAGAGTGAAGGTCAGATTATTCTGTTCATAGATGAGCTGCACACAATCGTGGGCGCCGGAAAGACAGACGGTGCGCTGGATGCGGGCAATATGTTGAAACCGATGCTTGCGAGAGGTGAGCTTCACTGTATCGGCGCAACGACGCTGGATGAATACCGTGAATATGTGGAAAAAGACAAGGCGCTGGAACGTCGTTTCCAGCCGGTCACCGTTGCAGAGCCTACCGTGGAGGATACCATTTCCATTTTGCGTGGATTAAAAGAGCGTTATGAAGTATTCCACGGGGTAAAAATTACGGACGGTGCGCTGGTAAGCGCGGCGGTACTCTCAAACCGCTATATTTCTGACCGGTTCCTGCCGGATAAAGCGATTGATCTTGTGGACGAGGCATGTGCGCTGATCAAGACAGAGTTAAATTCCATGCCGACTGAACTGGACGAACTGAATCGCCGGATCATGCAGATGGAAATTGAAGAAACTGCATTAAAGAAAGAGGATGACAGGCTGTCCATGGACAGACTTGCCGAGCTGCAAAAGGAGCTGGCAGACTTAAGAGAGGAATTTCAGAGTAAAAAGGCTCAGTGGGACAATGAGAAAAAGGCGGTAGAGCGCGTCCAGAAGCTGAGAGAGGAGCTGGAGAGCCTGAATCAGGAGATTCAGCTCGCACAGCAAAATTATGATCTGAACAAAGCTGCCGAGCTGCAATACGGAAAGAAACCGGAGCTGCAAAAGCAGCTTGCAGCAGAGGAGGAACTGGTAAAGAAACAGGAGATGCGTCTGGTGCATGAAAATGTCAGTGATGAGGAGATCGCAAAGATCATCTCCCGCTGGACTGGTATTCCGGTGGCAAAGCTGACGGAGAGTGAGCGGAATAAGACCCTGCATCTGGATGAGGAGCTGCATAAGCGCGTAGTCGGGCAGGATGAGGCTGTGACGAAGGTGACAGAATCCATCATCCGTTCCAAAGCGGGTATCAAGGATCCGAACAAACCGATCGGTTCCTTCCTGTTCTTAGGTCCTACCGGCGTAGGTAAGACAGAGCTTGCGAAGGCGCTGGCGGCGAGCCTGTTTGATGATGAGACAAATATGGTTCGTCTGGATATGAGTGAATATATGGAGAAATATTCTGTATCCCGTCTGATTGGAGCGCCTCCGGGATATGTAGGATATGATGAAGGCGGACAGCTCACAGAGGCAGTTCGCAGAAAGCCATACTCTGTCGTGCTGTTTGACGAGGTGGAGAAAGCTCATCCGGATGTATTCAATGTATTGCTTCAGGTATTGGATGACGGACGTATCACAGATTCCCAGGGACGCACGGTGGATTTTAAAAATACCATCATTATCATGACCTCCAATCTCGGAGCGCGCGACCTGCTGGAAGGCATCGATGAGAGCGGAAATATACTTCCGGAATGCGAGGAAGCGGTCATGGGAGAACTGAAGCGCAGCTTCAGACCGGAGTTTTTGAACCGTCTGGATGAGATTATTCTCTTCAAGCCTCTGACCAGAGACAACATCAGCAATATTATTCATCTGATCGTGGCTGATCTGAACAGGCGTCTCGGGGACAGGGAGCTTTCCATTGAGCTGCGTGACGATGCGAAACAATATATCGTGGATCATGGCTTTGAGCCGGTTTACGGTGCGCGTCCGCTGAAGCGGTATATCCAGAAAACAGTGGAGACGCTGGCGGCAAAGCTGATCCTGGCAGACAGAGTAGCTGCAGGAGATACGATACAGATTGTTGTGGAAAACGGGATGCTGAAAGCAGAAGTAAAATAAAAGTATTATAAAAGTATCATAAAAGTATCATAAAAGTATCATAAAAGCAGCAGTTCACCCGCCTGACCGTGCGGGTGAACTGCTGTAAAGATATAAAATTTTTATAATTTAGAGGTTGCCCTTTTTATGATATTGCAGTATTATAATGTATGTGCGTTATGAAAAAGTACGACATGATAATACATATATACAGGGAGTATGAAGTACAAATGGCGAATCACAAAAAGAGGCGCAGAGATGATTATCAATATGATGAGTATAGACAAGAGGACTACGGGTACGATGATTATGGACGCTCTGCAAAAAGCGCATCCAGAAAAAAGCAGGATGAATTAAGATTAAAGAAAAAGAGAAAACGTAAAATCATCCTGTTTATTATAGAAGTTATTATTATTCTCATATTGCTTGCAGGAGTATATGTGTGGACGCAGATGAATAAGATCAACGTGGTTGATAAGGATCAGTTTGATGAGGATAAAGTAAAAGCTGAAATTCAAACTGAGACGGAAGAGGTTCTGCGCGGATACACCAATATTGCGGTATTTGGTCTGGATAACAGGGAAGAGGGCATATATGATAATGGCAACAGTGACGTAATCATGATTCTCAGTATCAATAATGATACAAAAGAAATCAAAATGCTCTCGGTATACCGCGATACATATTTGAAGATTACAGATGAGAGATATGCAAAAGCCAATGCCGCGTATGCAAATGGAGGACCCGAGCAGGCTGTTTGGATGCTCAATAACAATCTTGACCTGAATATTACAGACTATGTTTCCGTAGATTTCTTTGCCGTGGCGGATGTGATTGACGCGCTGGGCGGAGTGGAGATTGATATACAGGGAAATGAGATCAATTATTTGAATGATTATATTCAGGCAAACAATGAAATCCTCGGCACGGATTCCAAGACAATCTGGGAGACCGGTCCTCAGATTCTGGATGGTACCCAGGCGGTGGCGTATACCCGTATCCGCTACACTTCGGGAATGGATTTCAAACGTGCCCAGAGACAGCGTCTGGTGCTGACACGTATGATCGAGAAGGCAAAAACAGATATGACTCTGAAAGCGGTAAATCAGATCGTACAGAAGGTATTCCCGCAGATCGAAACCAGCATGACTCAGGCAGAGCTGTTATCGCTGATTGCCAGCGCTTATGAGTATGATCTGTCGGCGAGCAGAGGATTTCCGTTTAATAAGCTGACCAGTAACAGCAGCGAGCTTGGGGACTGTGAGGTTCCATGCGATCTGGTGACAAATGTAAAGAAGATGCATGAATTTTTATTTGGAAATGACGGATATGTTCCTTCCGATACAGTGGAATCTATCAGTGCAAGAATCGTAGAAAAATCCGGATATACTGCTTCCAGCGGATATGTGGATGAATTTACAGAAGATGATGATTTTGACGGAGACAGTGACTCTGAGGATTGATCAGAATTAAATATAGTACTTACGAAGGATGTTTCAAGGCAAATTGAGGCATCCTTTTATTTTGGGAAGGGAGATTGGGAAACCGATGATAAAGGTATATATTTGTCCAAAATGCGGATGGCTTAGAGAAGTATCAAGGCGCAGGGAGGTAGAATGTTTTAAATGCGGAAATGGGACAATGGAACTGACAAAGTTATCCTATGAGCAGTATGTGAGTATGACGACGGATGAGAGGGAAAGCTATTCTGATAGCTGGATGTACATTCATAAAAGGAAAAGATAATCATAGTTTTTTAATGACTTTATCACAATTCAAACACAATTTATGCGTAAAATTTTTTACATAAAGATAAAGCAAAGGAGACGATACAAAATGGATGAACAGAGATGGAATGAAAATGCAAATAATATAAATGATATGAACAATATGAATCATCCGGATGACGGAAATGATTCAACAAGTATCTATTCTTATAGTTATGTAAAAAAGGATGAAGATACCAGAAGGTCTTATATCCCGGAGGAACCGGGGATGCGGCCTAAAAAACACGGGTTTGGCATGAAGATTATAAAAGGAGCTGTCATTGCAGCGGTGTTTGGCCTTGTGGCGGGGGGCGTCTTCTTCGGAACCAACACAGCGCTTTCCGGTCTGAAAGGAACTAATAATCAAGTGACTTCAACAGATACCTCGTCAGGAGTGGGAGTCGGCGTGGAGGGAACCGCAGTTTCCACAGCAACTACAGTGACAGACGTTTCTGATGTTGTATCCAATGTGATGCCCGCCATGGTTGCTATTACAAATATGAGTGAGGTAGAGTACCGGAACTGGTTCGGACAGATCGAGAGCTATGACAGTGAGGGCTGTGGATCCGGTATTATTGTTTCCGAGGATGATGAATATCTGTATATTGCCACTAACAATCATGTAGTGGCAGGCGCAAAGACATTGTCAGTTTCCTTTGTGGATGATCAGGTGGTCAGTGCAGAAATCAAGGGAACAGATGAAAATACGGACCTTGCGGTAGTTTCCGTGAAAAAAACGGATATTCCGGAAGAGACGCTGAATGCGATCAAGATCGCTGTGCTGGGAGATTCTACAAAGTTGAAGCTGGGAGAATCTGCCATTGCAATCGGAAATGCTCTGGGTTACGGGCAGTCTGTCACAACAGGCGTCATAAGCGCTATTGACAGAGAAGTGACTGTGACAGATTCCACTACGGGAAATACGTATACCAACAGTCTGCTTCAGACCAGTGCAGCCATCAACCCGGGTAACAGCGGCGGTGCATTGTTGAATATGAATGGTGAGGTTATCGGAATTAACTCCGTAAAATATATGGATACGGAGGTGGAAGGTATGGGTTATGCCATTCCTACATCTACTGCGCAGCCGATCATCCAGGAATTGATCACCAGAGAGGAAGTACCTGAATCCGAGAGCGCATATCTTGGCGTTGCGGTTGTGGATGTCACAGCAGAGGTTTCAGGCAGCTATAATATGCCGGAGGGGCTTTACATTGCCCAGATCGTAGAGAACAGCGCAGCCGATCAGGCAGGTCTCATGAAGGGTGATATTATCACTTCCATGGATGGACACAAGCTGTCCTCCAACGATGAATTGCAGGATCTGATGAAATATTATTCGGCTGGTACGGAGGTGGAAGTTGTCATTCAGCGTGCGGTAAACGGTGAATATGAGGAAATGACGGTTCCGGTTACTTTAGGAAGCAAAAACCAGTAAATAAAGACGAACAGATAAAAGGCGGAGTAAAAACTCCGCCTTTTTCGTTGTGGAAAAATGTGCATTGTGGTATAATACGAACACTTAACGAACGCAAGTGAGTTTAGTGGAAGTAATACCTGGACACTTAGCGAGGTATTTTCGAGCATAGTGGCCATGGTATAATACGAACACTTAACGAACGCAAGTGAGTTTAGTGGAAGTAATACCTGGACACTTAGCGAGGTATTTTCGAGCATAGTGGCCATGGTATAATACGAACACTTAACGAACGCAAGTGAGTTTAGTGGCCATGGTATAATGTAAGAAGTTTATATTTTGAGAGCGAGGTTTTATAGATGAAAAAAAGAATTGTGATTGCATTGGGACATGATGCTCTTGGTACGACGCTTCCGGAGCAGAAGGTTGCAACAAAGAAAGCTGCAAAAGCCATCGCAGATCTGGTTCAGGATGATTGTCAGGTTGTGATCACTCACAGCAATGGACCGCAGGTGGGCATGATCCACACTGCTATGGCAGAATTTCACAGATTATATCCGGAGTACACAGCTACCCCCATGTCTGTATGTTCCGCTATGAGTCAGGGGTATATTGGATATGATCTGCAAAATGCCATTCGCTGTGAACTGATGGACCGGGGTATTTATAAAACGGTCTCTACCGTTTTGACTCAGGTTACGGTGGATCCTTATGATGATGCATTTTATGAACCTACCAAGATCATCGGACGTGTCATGAACAAAGAGGATGCGGACGAGGAGGAGAAAAAAGGGAATCACATCGTGGAGGTGGAAGGCGGTTACCGGCGTATTGTAGCCGCACCGAAGCCGAGACAGATCGTGGAGCTGGATGCTGTCAGGGCTTTGCTGGATGCGGATCAGATCGTAATTGCAGGCGGCGGCGGTGGTATTCCGGTGCTTGTGCAGGGGCATAATCTGAAGGGAGCAAGTGCTGTGATCGAGAAAGATCTGATCGCCGGAAAGCTGGCGGAAGGTGTGGACGCCGAATTACTGATTCTGCTTACCGGAGTGGAGCATGTGTGTCTGAATTATGGCAAAGATAATGAGAAAAAGCTGGATCGGATGACCTGTGCTCAAGCAGCAGAGTATCTCCATAAGGGACAGTTTGAAACCGGAACCATGGGACCGAAGATCGAGGCTGCTCTGGAATTTATCGGAGAGAGGGCAGACCGCAGCGTACTCATTACAAGACTGGATAAGTCAAAAGAAGCGTTAAATGGAACAACAGGGACTGTGATTCGAAAATAATCGGGAAAGGATTTAGAGAAGGTAACTATGAACATGCGTAGAACAAAAATTGTATGCACATTAGGACCTGCAACAGATTCTGAGGAGATTTTGAAGTCTCTCATGATGGAAGGAATGAATGTGGCGCGTTTTAACTTTTCTCATGGTACACATGAAGAACAGAAGGCAAGACGGGACATGTTAGAGCGGCTGCGAAATGAATTGGATATGCCTGTTGCAGCTTTGATGGATACGAAAGGACCGGAGATCCGTCTGGGAAATCTGAAGGATGGAAAAGCCTATCTGGAGCAGGGACAGCTTCTGACTCTGACTACCGAAGATATTCTTGGGGATAATGAGCGTGTGTCTATTACGTATAAGGATCTGATCAAAGATGTCAATGTGGGAACACGGATTCTCATTGACGACGGTCTTATTGAGATGGAAGTGACGGAGCTGACGGAGACGGATATTATCTGCCGCGTAAAAAATGACGGACAGATTTCCAACCATAAGGGAGTCAATGTACCGAATACGGAGCTTTCCATGCCATATATCAGCGAGGCAGACCGTTCCGATATTCTTTTTGGTATCGAGCAGGGCTTTGATTTTATTGCGGCATCCTTTGTAAGAACAGCGGAGGATGTGCTGGAGATCCGGAAGATCTTTGAAGAATATGATTGCAGGGACATGAATATTATCGCAAAGATCGAGAATAAACAGGGTGTGGATAATATTGATGAGATCATCCGCGTATCTGACGGTATTATGGTAGCCCGGGGTGATATGGGTGTTGAGATTCCTCTTGAGGAGGTGCCTGTCATCCAGAAAATGATCATTGAAAAAGTATACAATGCAGGAAAAGTAGTCATTACTGCTACGCAGATGCTGGATTCCATGATGAAGAATCCGCGCCCTACCCGTGCGGAAGCTACGGATGTTGCAAATGCGATTTATGACGGAACGAGCGCAATTATGCTGTCCGGTGAGACTGCGGCGGGAATGTATCCGGTGGAAGCATTAAAGACGATGGTGAAGATTGCTCTTCGCACTGAGGAGGATATCAATTATGCGGCCCGCATGAGAAAACGGGATATTATGATAAACCCGGATATTACAAATGCGATTTCTCATGCGACCTGTACCACAGCTACGGATCTGAATGCAGCAGCAATCATTACGGTTACAAATTCCGGCGGAACTGCCAGAATGGTTTCAAAATACCGTCCGGGTTGTCCGATCATTAGCTGCAGCATGTATAAAAATGTCTGCCGACAATTGAATTTGTCCTGGGGTGTGACTCCGATTTTAGTGGATTTTCGCGACAATGCGGAAGATCTGTTTGAACATGCGGTAGAGCAGGCAGAGAAATATGGACTGGTATCTCAGGGAGAGATCGTTGTTATTACAGCAGGCATTCCTCTGGGGGTATCCGGAACGACAAATATGATCAAGGTACATGTGGCAGGTCATATTCTGATTACCGGAAAAGGTCTGAACGACCAGAGTATTTCCGGGAACCTGTGCGTATGCAATGATGTGGAGGAGCTTCGGAAGAATTTCAAAGAGGGCGATATCATTGTATGTAAGGATACCAGCAATGATATGATGCCGCAGCTTCGCAAAGCTGCCGGTTTGATCGTAGAGGCAGAAAGCACCGGTTCTCATGCGGCTATCGTGGGACTTAGTCTGAATCTGCCGATGATCATGGGCGCAAAAAATGCAGTGCAGATTTTAAAGACCGGTGCGTATGTAACTTTAGATGGAAAACAGGGAGTAGTGAGCTGTAATACAAGTGAAGTGGTATAGAAAAGTAAAAAGACATAAAAATACGATCTGCCTTACCCTTTTGCTGGGAGCTGCTGTTTTTCTGCTGGGGGCATTTGTGCTCATAAAGGTGCAGTCACAGAATACTGCTCCATCCGGGAACGACGGTTCCGGAGAAGCGGGGGTAAGCAGACTATTTGAAGTGTTTTTTGGTGCGGAAGAAAAAGAAAAATTAAAACAGGCGTCAGAACAGGACGGTTCCCAGAAAGAACAACTGAATGGTCTGGTGATTTCCGATAATGAAATTTATACATTTCTGCAGGGACCGATAGCATGGGAAACACAGGTGCCCTGGTCTGGGAAATGGTGTGAGATCGAGGTGGAGGGCAATCCCTTTGGTGGGTTCGGATGTGGTTTTTGCTGTATGGCAAATATTTACAGTACTCTGTCTGAATACGAATGTTCTCCCTCCGACATCTATCTGTATTCTATGGAGGCAACAGATTATGTCCCAACCGGGGCAGTTGGAGCTATTGACTGGGAGCAGATGCTGGATGTATTAAAGCAGGTTGGGATGGAATGTGAATTGTGCTTAAAGCCGGATACTTATGAAGAATTTCAGCATCAGATGGAAGAATCACCTACAGCGATCGTACTGGTTTCCAGTACGGATGATGATTTCTTCTGGACCGATACAGCAGGTCATTATGTAAATATCTGGAAGTATGATGCATCCGATGATACGGTAATGGTGGCGGAGCCGGGAAGCCCGGAAAATAACAGGACCAGAATCCCCCTTCGCTATGTGTATGACGCTTTGAAAACCATCAGCTCCTATCAGTATTTGAAGGTAGACGGGTATTTAGCGGAAGCAAATAACTGGAAATGGGATGGCATTGATGATAACTGGGTATCACCCTGGTAAGCGACTATGCTAAGCTCGCCTGCGCCCTGAGGGGCTTGCCTTGCTAAGCGCCGCTGCATACAAGAAAGGATGAAACATATGAAATATCCGAAACATTTGCCGGAAGGCGGTACCATTGGTTTTGCAGCGCCTTCTTTTGGATGTAATATAGAACCGTATTTGACCTTATTTAAACATGCGCAGAAGAAATTTTCTCATATGGGTTATCAGTTGGATCTGGGTCCGAACTGCTATGAGGGAAAGGGCATCGGCATCAGCAATACCCCGGAGAAATGCGGGGAAGAGCTGACGGAATATTATTGTTCAAAGAAAAATGATATTCTGATCTCCTGCGGCGGCGGAGAGCTGATGTGTGAGACCATGGATCATGTGGATTTTGACAGGGTAAAGCAGGCGGAACCGAAGTGGTATATGGGATACTCCGATAATACGAATATGACCTTTCTGCTTGCAACCATCTGTGATACGGCATCCATTTACGGTCCTCATGCTGCAGAATTTGGCATGGAACCCTGGCATGCTTCCCTGCAGGATGTTTTTGACATTCTGACGGGAACAAATACGACTGTGAGCAATTATGATTTATGGGAAAAGGAGTCCATAGAGGATGAAGAGCAGCCCCTTTTGCCCTACAACCTGACCGAACCGTTTCAGATTCGGAAGGTGCCGGAGGGAGCCATTCAGATGGAGGGACGTCTGCTGGGAGGCTGTATGGACTGCCTGCGCAATCTGTTAGGTACGAATTTCGACCATGTGAAGGAGTTCAATGAGAGGTATAAAGAGGATGGAATCATCTGGTTTCTGGAAGCCTGCGATTTTAACGTACTGGATATTCGCCGGGCATTGTGGCAAATGGAGCATGCCGGGTGGTTTCAGTATGTGAAGGGATTTATCTTCGGTCGTCCCCGCTGCTACGGTCAGGAGCTGCTTGGGATGGATCAGTATCTTGCAGTGACCGGGATTCTGGAAAAATATAATGTTCCGATCATTATGGATGTGGATTTGGGACATATGTCACCTATGATGCCCATCGTCTGCGGCAGCTATGGGATCGTTAAGTCTGAGGAAAATGATATACAGATCGAGATGTTATTCCGTTAGGAATCGGGTGTATATAAAATGTGTTTATATGGAATAGTGGAAAAGTTCTCCGACATATATTGAAGCAATATAGGTCGGAGGCTTTTTTATGTCTGGAGAAAAGAAAAAGCGATTACAGGAACATGTGAGATACAAAATCCGCAATTCCGTTATTTTCTGTTTATGTGCAGTGGTAGTGTTGGCAGGGCTGGCTTTTTATGTACCGAGAACCGTGACGGTGAGCAGCAGTGTCAATGGAAGGGAACTTCCCATATATTGTGTACAGACGAATGAAAAGAAGGTTGCCCTGTCATTTGACGCCGCCTGGGGAAATGAGGATACACAAAAAATATTGGATATATTAGAAGAAAAGAATGTGAAGGTCACTTTTTTCATGACAGGGGGATGGGTAGAGAGCTATCCGGACGATGTGAAAGCCATTTACGAGGCGGGACACGATCTGGGGAATCACAGCGAAAATCATAAAAATATGAGCCAGCTCTCCGATGCGGAGATTACAGAAGAATTGATGAAGGTGCATGAGAAGGTGAAAGAAATCACCGGTTATGATATGTTTTTGTTCCGTCCGCCCTACGGAGACTATGACAATGAGGTAGTTACAGTAGCAAAGGCGAACAATTATTACAGTATACAGTGGGATGTAGACAGTCTGGATTGGAAGGATTACGGTGTGGATTCCATCATTGATACCGTATGTAATCATAAACATTTAGGGAACGGTTCCATTATTCTATGTCACAATGGAGCAAAGTATACTGCGGAGGCATTGAGTACTTTGATTGACAATTTACGGAATCAGGGATATGAGATCGTGCCTGTTTCCCAACTGATTATTCGTGACAATTATCACATGGATGCACAGGGACGGCAGATACCGGATTAGAGAATTGTTATGAAAAGGTGTGAAAAATGTAAAAAAAGTGTGAAAAATGTAAAAAATGGTATGATAATCTGAATATATGTGTTATGATTGACCCAAATTATCAAAAAAATGTAACAAATTTTTAATATATTTTTACAAAGGAGGAAAGTATGGATATACAAGGAAAGATATGGAAGTGTATTTCCGGTATGCTGATTATAGCGATGGCATTTACCTGTGTCCCGGCTGTGTCATTTGCTGAAGAATACGCCGCAAGCGAAAATGCAGCGGACACGGAAGTTATAAATACAGAAGATGTCGGTTCAGTGGAGGAAGATACAGAGGCGTTTCAGGGAATCCTTCCGGCAATCGGCGTGGCGGATGAATGGTCGGAATTATTGCAGTCCAGCTATAAATACAAATCCCAGAATGAATCGGTCATTATTGAATTCCTGGTAAAAAATGTGGGATTGAATTATGCGGCCGCATGCGGCGTTCTGGCAAATATATATTATGAATCTGCCGTAGATGAGAATGCTATGGGAGATTACAGAGAGGCATCCGAAAAATATGAGACGTCCGGCTATACCAGCTACGGGATCTGTCAGTGGCATGACGTTTCTACAGGGTCAGGACGCTGGACAAATTTGAAAAATTATTGTAAGAAGAACGGGTATGACGATACGAGCCTTACCGGTCAGCTGTATTTTTTAAAGTATGAGCTTGAGACGTCCTACAAGAGTACATTAAATTATCTGAAAACAGTCAGCAATACACAGCAGGGGGCATATGACGCCGCTTATTACTGGTGCGTACATTTTGAAGTTCCGGCGGATAAAGAAAACGTCGGGGTGACAAGGGGCAATTATGCAAAAAATACCTATTGGTCAAAATACATAAATCTTCCTGTGAGCAATGTGATCCCGGGGACGGTGGTGAAGCTTTCCAACGGAAAATGGTATTACTGTGTTGACGGTGAGGTAGACTATACTTATACGGGAGTTGCGAAAAATTCCAAAGGCTGGTGGCGCATCGTAAAGGGCGAATTAGACTGGAACTGCAACAGTGTAGAACAAAACGCAAAGGGCTGGTGGTATATCGTAGGCGGAAAAGTACAGTTTGACTACACCGGCGTGGCAAATTATGCGAATAAGAATGGCTGGTGGTATATTAAGAACGGAAAAGTAGATTTTACCGCAAATACCGTGGCAAAAAATAAGAATGGCTGGTGGTATGTGACAGGCGGAAAAGTGCAGTTTGGCTACACCGGTGTGGCAAATTATGCGAATAAAAATGGCTGGTGGTATATCAAGAACGGAAAAGTGGATTTTACCGCAAATACCGTGGCAAAGAATAAAAATGGCTGGTGGTATGTCAAGAATGGAAAGGTTGATTTTAACTACACAGGCATTGCAAGTAACAAATTTGGTACCTGGTACATAAAAAAAGGAAAAGTAGACTTTAGTTATACCGGAACTTATAAAACCGGCGGAAAGACTTACAAGGTTGTCAAAGGGAAAGTGAATGTCTGATGAAGTAGAAGTAACAGTTCAGCACATAGCATATCGCACATTTTCATTCATGCGGGCATGATTCGTCTGTGCGATACGCTATGGCTGAACTGTTGCACTATTTTGCGCTTTCGATCAGTGCCAGAATCTGCTCTTTGCTCTGGTAGCCCACTGCGGTGGCTTTGCATTCACCGCCCGCAAATACTTTTAATGTGGGGATAGCAGAGATACCGTATTTTTGGGAAAGCTCCATCTCCTCATCCACATTCACTTTTCCAACTATATAATCGGTTGCCTCGTTTGACAGTTCTTCCACGATGGGAGCGATCATTTTACAGGGACCGCACCAGGTAGCCCAGAAATCCAGGAGCACCGGTTTATCACTTTTTAAAACTTCAGATTCAAAGTTTGCAGATGTAATCGTTTTTGCCATAATAAAACCTCCTGTTTGTACTTATAAAATAGAGTATATCACAATCGCCGGATTTTACAATTTAAATTTTGCTTGACATTTCAGTTTTCTTTCTCTATGATTAAATAAGTTAAGTTTAAAAGCGTTGAAAAAGAGGAGTACATGTGAAGGTTTCCCAGAGAGAGTACCTCATCGGCTGGAAGGGTATTTGTGTACGGACACATGGAAGGTAGCTTTGGAGCTGAATTGCTGAAGTCAGCGGATGTGTAGGTGATTCCGGTCATTCCACGTTACGGATATTGAGGTGTGAGGCAGACGCCCCGGAACATTTTGCGGAAAGTGATGTTGTCTCATATGAAAAAAGGTGGTACCGCGATACGTCGCCCTTTGCAGAAATGCGAAGGGCTTTTTTAATAGAAAAAAGAACAGGAGAGATCATCATGAGTAAAGAACTTGCAAAGACATATGACCCGAAGGGACTGGAAGAGCGTCTCTATGAAAAATGGGAGAAAAACGGATATTTTCATGCGGAGGTTGACCGCAGTAAAAAGCCTTTCACGATCGTGATGCCCCCGCCAAATATTACGGGGCAGCTTCATATGGGACATGCGCTGGATAATACCATGCAGGATATTTTGATCCGTTACAAGAGAATGCAGGGATATTCTGCATTGTGGCAGCCGGGTACGGATCATGCAGCCATCGCTACTGAGGTAAAGGTGATTGACAGCTTAAAGAAAAAAGGAATTGACAAGGCAGATCTGACAAGAGATGAATTTTTGAAATATGCCTGGGACTGGAAAGAGGAGTATGGCGGACGGATCGTAAACCAGTTAAAGAAGATGGGATCTTCCGCAGACTGGGAGCGTGAGCGTTTTACCATGGACGAGGGATGCTCAAACGCAGTCAAGGAAGTATTTATCCGGTTGTTTGACAAGGGCTATATTTACAAAGGCTCCCGCATCATCAACTGGTGCCCGGTATGTCAGACATCCATTTCCGATGCGGAAGTAGAGCATCAGGAGCAGGCGGGACATTTCTGGCACATCAAATATCCGATCATAGGAGAGGAAGACAGATTTGTGGAGATCGCGACCACAAGACCGGAAACCATGCTGGGAGATACCGCAGTGGCAGTAAATCCGGAGGATGACAGATACAAAGACCTGATTGGAAAGAAGCTGCTGCTTCCTATCGTAAACAGGGAGATTCCGGTGATCGCAGATGCATATGTGGACAAAGAGTTCGGAACCGGCTGTGTAAAGATCACCCCGGCTCACGACCCGAACGACTTTGAAGTGGGAAAACGACACGGTTTAGAGGAGATCAATGTGATGAATGATGATGCCACCATCAATGCAAATGGCGGCATTTACGAGGGTATGGACCGCTACGAAGCCCGCAAAGCGATCGTAGAAAGGCTGGATGAGATGGGGCTCTTAGTGCGCATTGAAGATCATGTACACAACGTAGGTACCCATGACCGTTGTAAGACCACGGTAGAGCCAATGGTAAAACCACAGTGGTTTGTAAAAATGGATGAGATGGCGAAGCCTGCCATTGAAGCGCTGAAAACCGGCAGACTTAAATTTGTACCGGAAAATTTCGGAAAGACCTATCTGCACTGGCTGGAGGGTATTCGTGACTGGTGTATTTCCAGACAGCTCTGGTGGGGACATCAGATTCCGGCTTACTATTGTGAATCCTGCGGTGAGATGGTAGTGGCAAAGGATAAGCCGCAAGCTTGCCCGAAGTGCGGATGCACTCACATGAAGCAGGATGAGGATACGCTGGATACATGGTTTTCTTCTGCCCTGTGGCCTTTCTCCACGTTAGGATGGCCCGAAAAGACAGAGGATCTGGACTATTTTTATCCGACGGATGTGCTGGTAACCGGATATGATATCATATTCTTCTGGGTAATCCGTATGGTATTTTCCGCATTGGAGCAGACAGGTACGGAACCGTTTCACACGGTACTGATCCACGGTCTGGTTCGTGATTCTCAGGGCAGAAAGATGAGTAAATCTCTGGGGAACGGTATTGACCCATTGGAGGTAATTGAAAAATATGGTGCGGATGCACTGCGCCTGACACTGATCACCGGAAATGCACCGGGCAATGACATGCGTTTTTACTGGGAGCGCGTGGAAGCAAGCAGAAACTTTGCAAATAAAGTATGGAATGCGTCCCGGTTTATCATGATGAATCTGGGTGATACGGAGCCTGTAAAACCGGCGGATTCCGATCTGGAGACAGCAGATAAATGGATTCTTTCCAAAGTAAATACATTGGCAAAAGACGTAACTGAAAATATGGATAAGTTTGAGCTGGGTATTGCAGTACAGAAAGTATATGACTTTATCTGGGAAGAGTTCTGTGACTGGTATATTGAGATTGCAAAGGTACGTCTGTATAAGAAAGAAGAGAATGAGGCTGCAGCAAATGCGGCGCTCTGGACCCTGAAATATGTACTGACCAATGCACTTAAGATGCTGCATCCGTTCATGCCTTTCATTACAGAAGAAATTTTCTGTACCCTGCAGCCCCGGGAGGAGACGATCATGCTGGCTTCCTGGCCCGAGTATGATGATACATGGAATTTCCCTGCACAGGAAGCAGCATTGGAAGAGATCAAAACAATGGTTCGAGGCATCCGCAATATGCGTGCACAGATGGATGTTCCGCCAAGCCGGAAGGCAAAGGTAGTGATCGTTTCAGAGGATGCAGATACCGCTGTCATGTTTAAGACCCATACATCTGTATATACAAGTCTGATCTCCGCAAGTGAGGTTGTAGTTCAGTCTGACAAAACCGGAATTGCCCAGGATGCTGTATCGGTAGTGATTCCGAAAGCGGTCGTATATATGCCGATGGAAGATCTGGTGGATCTTGACAAGGAACGCGAACGTCTCCTGAAAGAGAAGGAGAAGCTGACAAAAGAGCTTGCCCGTTCCAACGGAATGCTGAAGAATGAAAAATTCTTAAGCAAAGCACCGGAAGCAAAAGTAGCGGAGGAAAAGGCAAAGCTTGCAAAATATCAGCAGATGATGGAGCAGGTGGAAGTAAGACTGGCACAGCTTGGTATGTAAAAGGCTGCCTGCTGAATGAAAAGGGCAGAAGTGATGAAGTACATGCGGGAAAGAATGACATATGATCAGGCACTGGCATATATAGATGAAATACCGAAATTTACGGAAAAGCACAGCAATGAGCATACAAAACAGTTTCTACATGCATTAGGTGATCCTCAGGATGATTTTAAAATCATCCATGTGGCCGGCAGCAACGGTAAAGGCAGCGTATGTATGATGATCTATCATACGCTGCTGACAGCAGGAATGCGTGCATGTGGATTCTTTTCTCCTCATCTTGTGGATATTAGGGAGCGTTTTCTGGTCTGTGACCACAAAATGTCCGGTAAAGAACGTTTTTTGCAGGCATTTCATCAGGTGATGGATTGTGTAAAGGAGCAGGCGGCGCAGGGGATGAGCCATCCTTCGTACTTTGAGTTCCTGCTGCTTATTGGGATGCTGATTTTTCAGGCGGAAGGTGCAGAATATGTGATCCTCGAGACGGGACTTGGCGGCAGAATGGACGCAACCAACTGTATCGATCATCCGTTGATGACGATCATAACGTCTATCAGTCTGGAGCATACGGAATATCTGGGAGAGACCATAGCCGAGATTGCAGAGGAGAAGGCTGGTATTATAAAGGAACATGTTCCGGTCATTTTTGATGCTTCCAACGGGGAGGCGGCGGATGTGATTCGACAGCATGCACGGAGGTTTTCGGCGAAAGAGTACGAAATTCGTCCAGAAATGTGCCGGGAATTACGATTTAAGAAAAAATCCATTGATTTTTCTCTGGATAATGGGTATTATGAGAAAACAAAACTGGGCATTCCGTTCGTTGCCGAATACCAGGTGATGAATGCGGCTCTGGCAGTGACAGCGCTGCAGATTTTTCAGGAGCAGCATATAAAAGAGCAGGGTCATAAAACAATTTTTACAAAAAAATCCATACAGGATGGTATGGCAGGTGTATACTGGCCCGGCAGGATGGAGGAAGTGTCTCCGGAGATTTATTTTGACGGAGCGCACAATGCAGACGGAATCCGGGTTTTTTTGCAAACGGTACAGAGGATAAATCATGCTCCTGCATTGCTGCTGTTTTCCATGGTGCGGGATAAGGACTATAGAGAGGCAGTTCATCTGTTGGCGGAATATGGTCTGTGGGATCAGATCATTGTGACACATATCCCTTCGGAACGGGGTGTGGAGCCGGAGCTTCTGCAAAAAGCCTTTGAGGAAGAACATATGCAGGCGGCGGTGATCACGGATTATGCGGCAGCGTGGCATGAGATTCAAAGGAGGAAGCGGGATGGACAGTATCTGTTCTGTACAGGTTCACTTTATTTTATCGGCGCATTGAAAGACATTTGTATGAGCGAAAGATAAGACCCATCCGAGCAACAGGAGGTAACGTATGATTGATTTTGAACAGGAATTGAGCAAATTTCGTCCAAGCATGGAAGTGAAGGAAGCTGAGGATGCGATTCAAAACAGAGATTTGACCGATTTGACCGATATTTTACAGGAAATGATGAAAGAGGCGAGAAAATAGATGAATTGTCTGGAATGCGGTGCATTTTTAGGGCAAAGTGATACATGCCCAAATTGCGGGGCAAACGTCCGAATGGTAAAAAAAATTCTTGCCACCTCGAATGCACTTTATAATAAGGGACTTGATTGTGCAAAAAACAGGGATCTGATGCAGGCGATTGAGTATTTAAAGAGCAGCGTCCAGTATAATAAGAACAATACGCAGGCGAGAAATCTGCTTGGTCTGGTTTATTATGAAGTGGGAGAAGTGGTAGAAGCTCTTGGCGAGTGGGTCATCAGCAAGAATCTGCAGCCTGAGGGAAACGCGGCAGGTGAGTATCTGGACAAAATACAGAAGAACAAAGGCAAACTGGAGACTGTGAACCAGAGTATCCGAAAGTTTAACCAGGCGCTGCTGTGCGCCCGTCAGGGAGATCTGGATGTCGCCATAATTCAGTTAAAAAAAGTAGTGCTGATGAATCCCAGATTTTTAAAAGCATATCAGCTTCTGGCATTGTTGTATATACAGCAGAACCGGTACGATCTTGCGATGAAATATATCAGACACGCAGAGCGGATCGACGAGCAGAATGCGATGACCCAGAGTTATAAAAAAGTATGCATCGCCCGCAGACGGCATGTGGACAGGAAAAAGAAAGAATTTGATCCGCCCGTTTTCAATTCTAAAAATGCCATCGCGTACAAGGATGGAAACGATTTGGTCATAAAGCCGAAACGTATGGGCGAAAACCCTGCGTTTGCAACGATGGTCAATCTTTTGATCGGTGTGGCGATCGGCGCGGCGGCGATCGGCTTTCTGGTGGTGCCTACGGTTCGCCAGAATATGAACAGTGATGCCAGAACTGCGGTTGTGGATGCAAATGAGAGTCTTGCTACGCGAGAGCAGAATATCAAAAGTCTGGAAACACAAATAGAGGATCTGGAAAAGCAGGTGGAGGACGCCAGGGCGGAAACAACAGCGGCAAATGATAAAAATACCTCTTATGTGCAGCTTCTTAACGCGTATATTTATTATGAGAAGGAAGAATACGCATCCGCATCTGAGGCGATGAAGGAGGTCAATCAGGAATACCTGGACGAGGACGGAAAAGAAGTGTATGCCGGTCTGGAGGAGGGGATCACAGACTATAACATGAAAACTGCCTATAACGACGGGATGAATGCGTTCTATAAGAAAAATTATGAGGAAGCTGTCACGCTTCTGACGACTGTTGTTGAGAAGGATCCTACTTACAAAAAGTCTCAGGCAGCTTATTATCTGGCAGTAGCCTATCTGTCCATGGGTGACAATGAAAATGCGCTCACCTGGTTTGACAAGGTAGCGGAGCAGACACCATATACCAAAATTGGAAGAGCCTCGAAAAGCTATGCGAAAAACTTAAGATCAGGAGGAGATTCATCCTCCGGGCAGGATGATTCCGATGATGATGGTGACACCATGCCGAATGTGGATAATGGTGATGACGCCACGCCGAATGTGGATGACGGTGATGACGCCGCACCGAATGCGGATAATGGTGATGATACAATGGAATAATGATTTACAAAAGACGTCATAAAAATGGCGTCTTTTTTATGCGAAAGGAGACAGAATATGGAGTGCAATTTTGAATTAAAAAAAGACTGTCTGCGGGTGATGGTGCCAAGGGAGCTGGACCATCACAGCGCAGGTCAGATCAGTGCGGAGACAGATCTGCTCATCTCGACCTATCAGTTAAGAAAAATTATTTTTGATTTCGAAAATACGGAGTTTATGGACAGCTCCGGGATTGGAGTTATCGTGGGAAGATGCAGAAATCTGCATTTTTCAGGCGGTACGGTTGAAGCAGTTCATTTGAACGGACAGATACAAAAAATATTTTTAATATCAGGTTTACATAAAATAGTTCATGTGTTGGAGGAAGTATAAATGGAAGCAATAAATGAAGAATGTAATGAAATGCAGATCGTATTTGATGCAAAGTCTGTCAACGAGGGTTTTGCAAGGGTAGCGGTAGCGGCATTTATCAGTCCGCTGAATCCTACGGTGGATGAATTGGCGGATATTAAGACCGCAGTATCGGAGGCAGTCACAAACTGTATCATCCACGGTTACGAACAGGGACCGGGCAGAATTTTTCTGGAATGTACCATACTGGGAAGAACCGTCGCCATTGGAATTACCGATGAAGGGATAGGAATACCGGATATCGAGAGGGCAAGAGAGCCTCTTTACACGACAAAACCGGAATTGGAGCGTTCCGGTATGGGATTTGCCTTTATGGAAGCTTTTATGGATGAAATAGAAGTCGAATCTGCACCGGGCAGAGGTACGCGGGTACTGATGCGCAGGCAGATCGGGTGCTGACCGATGGAGGCGGAAAAAAGAGAACAAATGATACTTAACAATCTGGGGCTGGTGTGGAGTATTGTACATCGTTTCCAGGGAAGAGGATGCGAGACGGAGGATCTGTTTCAGATAGGAACGGTCGGTCTCATAAAAGCGATTGATAATTTTGATACTTCCTTTCAGGTGAAATTTTCCACATATGCAGTACCGATGATCACAGGTGAAATCCGAAGGCATTTGAGGGATAACGGTATGATTCGGGTGAGTCGTAGCCTGAAGGAAAGCGGATGGCAGATAGCCCGCGCCAGGGAGGAGTTGAGCAGCCGAAACGGGCGGGAACCTACCTTGCAGGAATTGTCCGAGCATACCGGACTGTCGGTGGAGGATATTGTCATGGCGATGGATGCCAATGCAGAGGTGGATTCTATTTATCGCACCGTTTATCAGGGAGACGGGCAGGAAATACAGCTTGCAGATCAGATTGCGGATCAAAAAAATGAAAAAGAAATGATCATTAATCGAATTTTTTTGCAGGAGATGATGAATCAGCTCGAGGAGAAGGAACAGCAGTTGATCCTTCTTCGTTACTTTCGGGGAAAAACCCAGACGGAGGTGGCAAAGCAGCTTTGTATGACGCAGGTACAGGTATCCAGACTGGAGAAAAAGATACTTGCACGGATGAGAGAAGAAGGATGATCTGATTTTAAATTCAGATCATATTTAATCGCTGCACATAAATTAAAAAAAATGAGCCATACTATCTTCAAAAGAAGAAAAGGAGATAAAAAATATGTGTTGTAAAAAATATCGTATTTGTTTGATGATAGCATTGGGATTGGCAATTTTTATGGGAATCATGTGCTGCAAACATTCTGAACAGCAGACCACTTCCACTGACAGCAGTTTTGTAAAACGTGCGGGGGACAAGATCAACGAGGGCATTTCCAAGACCGGAGATTATGTCTGCAAGGCAGTGCACGAGGTGGCAGAAGGTGCAGAGCAGACTGTAAACCGCGCAGAAAATGCAATGCATCATGCGGTAGACCGGACAGAAGATATATTGGGAGCTAACAGCTAAAAAGGACAGAAAGAAGAAAAAGAATGCAGACTAAGACCGTATATATAAAAATCGATCAAAATATCGTGATTCGGAAAAGAATCGTCATGCTGCAGGATATTGCCAGTATAGAGTGTACGGATGAAAAAGCGCTTCGGGACATCAAAAAGATGGAACTATTTGAGTTTGCCGATACAAAACAGACGAAGGAAAAGCGGGAAATACAGGTATTTTCTATTCTTAAGGTCATTCAGTTGATTCATGGGCGGTACCCGGATGCGGACGTACAAAGTCTGGGGGAAGCGGATTTTATCGTGGAATATATTCCTGAGGATCCGGCAAAAGCATGGGATATAACAAAATCTGCGATTCTCTGTGTAATACTCTTTTTCGGAGCTGCCTTTACCATCATGACATTTAATAATGATGTGGCAGTTCCGGAGGTATTTCATCGGTTTTATTATCAGGTCACCGGGACGATCGCAGAGGGCGTAACGCCTTTGGAAGTATTCTACTGCGTTGGACTGGGAGTTGGTATACTTGTATTTTTCAATCATATTGGAAAGAAAAAAGTTACTCCCGATCCGACTCCTGTTCAGGTGCAGATGCGTAAATACGAGCAGGACGTAGATACGACCTTTATTGAGGACAGTGGAAGAAAGGGAAGCAGTATCGATGTGGATGACTGATATTTTTTTGGGATTTATCGGGACCATTTGCGGAATGGGCGTGGCGGGCGGCGTTTTTGCACTTGTAATCAGTATCGGCCTCATTCCGCGTATGACGGGAAGGACAAAGACAAAACAGCATATAACGATTTATGAGGATTTTGTTCTTTTTGGTGCAGTGTGCGGATGCATACTTTCTATGTTTCACGGCATTGTTCTGCCTTTTGGTCCGGTATTTTTATCTGTATTTGGGATCTGTGCCGGGATATTTGTGGGAGGCATCGCTGCGTCACTGGCGGAAATTCTGAATGTGTTTCCGATTATATACCGGAGACTGAAGGTTAAAACCGGATTAGAGTGGGGAATTTTCTGTTTTGGCATAGGAAAAGCATTGGGTGCATTTTACTTTTTTTCCACACTATACCGATAGGGATATAGTAAGCGACCAAAACACGGTCGCTAAGCGCTCGTAACAATGTCTGACTACTAAGCTCAGCATAAATGCTTCGCTAAGGGTCATGCATGTATCGCGCGTAAGCGACCAAAACACGGTCGCTAAGCGCTCGTAACAATGTCTGACTACTAAGCTCAGCATAAATGCTTCGCTAAGGGTCATGCATGTATCGCGCGTAAGCGACCAAAACACGGTCGCTAAGCGCTCATAACAAGGAGGAAATTGATGATATGAAGAACAAACAGGAAAAAAGAGCTGCGTCCAATAAAAAACTGGATGAAGTATTGAAGCAGGAGAATCCGCAGACAACGAAGCAGAAGCAAAAGCAGATGGATGCATATAATGCATATATCAAAGAAATTACTCCCACGCATTGTCTCCCTTTGAATATGGCAAAGGCATTTCTCGTGGGAGGAGCCATCTGTGTGCTGGGACAGGTCATCATGAATATAGGAATGAATCAGTTTCATTTGGACAAAGAACTGGCGGCCTCCTGGACAAGTCTTTTGCTGGTACTGCTCAGTGTGGTGCTGACCGGATTTAATTTTTATCCTTCTCTTGGAAAATTCGGCGGGGCGGGTGCATTGGTTCCGATTACCGGATTTGCCAATTCTGTGGCTGCACCTGCCATCGAATATGATGCGGAGGGACAGGTCTATGGAAAGGGATGTCAGATTTTTTCGATTGCCGGTCCGGTGATTTTGTATGGAATCGTTACATCCTGGATATTGGGCATTATTTATCTGATCTGGCTGAATTGCACGCTCTGGTCATAAGGAAGGGAAGAAAAGAATGAAAGAACAGTACGAAAAAGAAAATTCCGGTAAAATGGTGGGGTGTCAGAGCATACGGTTTACGAATCCGCCCCGCATTACTGCCGCAGGCAGCATAGCCGGAAAAAAAGAGGGGGAAGGCCCCCTGGGAAAAGAAATTGACGTGGTCGGGGAAGATGATAAATTCGGTGAGGACAGTTGGGAATCGGCAGAAAGTACGCTGCAGAAGGAAGCGCTCGGCATTGCTCTTGGAAAGGCCGGACTGAAATCAGAGGATGTCAGATATCTGTTTGCCGGGGATCTGCTGGGACAGGAGGTTGCCACCACCTTTGGATTGCAGCAGTATGAGATTCCGCTGTTTGGACTGTATGGTGCATGTTCCACATGCGGAGAATCCTTAAGCCTCGCTGCCATGACTGTGTCGGCAGGGTATGCGGACTGTGCTGCAGCGGTTACTTCCAGCCATTTTGCAAGTGCAGAGCGGCAGTTCCGATATCCTCTGGAATATGCCAATCAAAGAGCCTTATGTTCTACCTGGACGGTCACGGGAAGCGGAGCCTTTCTGCTTGAGAGTAAACGGGGATACGAGAAGCGTAAATCCCAGGGTAAGCATATTTTAAAAAATGTGCATATTACAGGTATCACAACCGGAAAGGTAGTGGATTTCGGCGTCCGGGATTCCATGAATATGGGGGCCGCCATGGCGCCCGCCGCTGCGGATCTGATCTATACGAATCTTACGGAGTTCGACAGAAAACCTTCGGATTATGACAAGATCATCACCGGCGATCTTGGAGCTGTCGGAAAAGAGATTTTACTTGATTTTCTTGCACGGAAAGGGATGGATATTTCTCCGGTGTACACGGACTGCGGTCTGGAGATTTTTGACTGCGGAAAACAGGGTACGGATTCCGGCGGGAGCGGCTGCGGATGCTCTGCGGTAACGCTGGCATCTCATTTCCTTCCTATGATAGAAAGAGGAGACCTGAAAAGGATTTTGTTTGTCCCTACGGGGGCGCTGCTTTCCAAGGTCAGCTTTAACGAAGGTCAAAATGTGCCCGGAATCGCTCATGGAGTCATAATCGAGCATATCGGCGGACAGAAAGATGGTGCAGACGCTGCACAGAAGGGAGAAGGCTGATCATGGATTATTTGAATGCATTCTGGGTAGGCGGAGTCATCTGTGCCCTTGCCCAGATTTTAATGGAGAAAACAAAAATGCTGCCGGGCAGGATCATGGTGCTCGTAGTTTGTACCGGAGCTGTTTTAGGAGCGGTGGGCATATATGAACCGTTTTTGGAATTTGCCGGAGCAGGTGCTTCTGTTCCGCTTCTTGGATTTGGGAATACCCTCTGGAAAGGTGTCAGGGAGGGCGTCATTGCCAACGGATTTATCGGATTATTTATGGGAGGGTTTACCTCCTGTGCGGTGGGTGTCAGTGCTGCACTGATCTTTGGATGGCTGGCATCTCTGATCTTTAAATCAAAAATGAAAAAATAATGTATATTTGTGCAAAAAATGCAGAAGATATCCTTGATAGCAGACGCAAAGCCTGCTAAGAAATAAAAGAAGGGAAGTATCATTATGAAAAAATGGATGAAAAGAAAAAAAATTCAGACCATCTTAACAATGCTTGTAATGGTGGTCATGCTGAGCCTTGCTGCAGCCTGTGGTAACAAAGACAAAGATAAAGATAAAGTCGAGATTAAAACAGAAACCACAGAAGAATCAGACAAAACAAACAACAATACAACGAACGACACGAATGATAACAATACAACGAACGATACGACCGGAACGGACGGGACGACGGGAACAGACGGAACGACGGGAACAGACGGAGCAACCGGAACGAACGGAACGACGGGAACAGACGGAACAACGGGAACAAACGGGGTCGATAATGAAGGCACTGTAAATAATAATGATGGTGTTATGGAAGATCTCGGTGAAGACATGAAAGATGCGGCAGAAAATGCCCGTGATAATGCGGAGGATAATACGAAAAGTAATCCGTAAAAGAAATAAAAGGGGGTGCGCAGGATATCAGACATGGAAACGTCTGACCGGGTGCACTCTTTTTTGTTGCTTGAAAAAACTCTTTCAATGCATGAAGAATTATATTATAATAAGACAAAGTAAAAAAACAGGAGCGGAATATGAAAGAACAATGGGATTTGGCCGGAAGGCAGATTAAAGATATAGTTCAAAGTGCCATTGAAGAGAATGATTTCAGCAGGCTGAGTCAGAATATTGGAAACGTGATCAATGACACGATAGATGCCGCCAAGTCTGATATTGCAGAGCATATCAGCCAGAACCGAAGCGGGACGCAGGGAAGGACCTACACAAATACAAAACAGGGCAGCAGCGGACGAAAATATACGAACACGGTACAAATGCAGAAACCGGATCCCGGAATATATACCAGCAGGGTACCCGGACGTATTTCCGGTATGGTAGAGCTTGTTTTGGGAATTATTATCTGTATTACCTTTTTGATTATTATGTGTGTGCTTTTACCTGTTTATTTCTGGATTGGCGGGACAGGGCTGGCGGTTGCCGCTGTAATTATGGGAATACTTGCTGTAGTGGGAGCGGTAATTGCTGTGTTAGGCGGAAGGAACATGGGACATGCCAGATTATTTGACCGGATACGCCGCTACATGGGAACCAGGGAATTTTGCAGGATCACGGATCTGGCTGACGCCATGGGGAAGGAACCTAAAAAGCTGCTGCGCGCACTTCATCGGATGATCGACAAGCGTATGTTTTTGCAGGGACATGTGGACGGGACAGGTACATATCTCATGGTGACAGACCAGGTCTATGACCAGTATAAGCAGAGCGAGGCTCAGTACAAACAGAGAGAATATGACAAACTGCAGGCAGAGAAGGCTCGCATGGAGGAAGAAAAGAAGTATAAGGCAGATGAGGCTACCAGAAGGGTGATCGAAGAGGGACAGCGTTATATCGAGCATATTCATCTTTGTAATGATAAGCTGCCGGGAGAAGAGATCTCGGACAAGCTGTATCGGTTAGAAGAAGTGGTGAAACGAATTTTTGAGGAAGTAAAACGCCGCCCGGAGCTGGCAGGTGATTTGAATAAGATGATGAACTATTATCTTCCTACTACGTCAAAGCTGCTGGATGTATATTGTCAGTTGGATATCCAGCCGATTCAGGGGGAGAATATCATCAAATCGAAAAAGGAGATCAAAGATTCTCTGGATACGATCAACAGTGCCTTTGAGCGTCTGCTGGACAGTTTCTTTGCAGATACAGCTATGGATGTATCCTCAGATATTTCTGTATTGCATACGATGCTGGCACAGGAGGGACTGACGGGTTCTGCTTTTGAAAAGAAATAATAAATAAGCTGTTTTGAGCAGTTACGAAATTATGGTATAAAAACAGAGGAGGATTACTGGATTATGGTTGACGCAGGAACACAGGCAGGTACAATGACACCGACACTTACCTTTGGAGAGGCTCCGGAGCCTCAGGCTGCCCCTGCTATGCAGGAAGAGAAAAAAGAGCCGGAGCTGAATGAAAATGTGCTTACGGACGAAGAGAGGAAAATGGCAGAGGATTTTTCAAAACAGATCGATCTGACCAATTCTACAGCAATTTTGCAGTATGGTGTGGGAACCCAGAAGAAGATGTCCGATTTTTCCGAGAATGCGCTGAAAAATGTGCGCACGAAGGATCTGGGCGAGGTCGGAAAGCTGTTGTCTGATGTGGTAGTAGAGCTGAAAAGCTTTGATGAGGATGAGGATAGCAAGGGCTTTCGGGGATTATTTAAGAAATCATCCAATAAGATGGTTGCCATGAGGGCAAAATATGATAAAGCAGAGGTAAATGTGGACAAGATCGTCAAGGTGCTGGATGGTCATCAGGTACAGTTGATGAAGGATACCGCTACGCTGGATCAGATGTATCAGATGAATATGGCTTACTATAAAGAGCTGACCATGTATATACTGGCAGGAAAGCTGAAGCTGAAAGAAGTGAATGAGAATGAGCTTCCGGCTTTGAAAGCGAAAGCACAGGCGAGCGGACTTCCGGAGGATGCTCAGGCAGCAAGAGATATGGAAGAGATGATAGGCCGGTTTGAGAAAAAGCTTCATGATCTGGAGCTGACCCGCATGATCGCAATTCAGACTGCGCCGCAGATTCGTCTGATCCAGAGCAGTAACATACAGATGGTGGAAAAGATTCAGTCCACGGTCGTAAATACCATTCCGCTGTGGAAAAACCAGATGGTTCTTGCCATCGGAATGGAGCATTCCACACAGGCTGCAAAAGCGCAGCGCGAGGTTGCGGATGTGACGAACGAGATGCTGAAGAAAAATGCGGAAGCGCTTCATTCGGCGGCAGTTGAGACCGCAAAAGAATCTGAGCGCGGCGTAGTTGAGGTGGAGACACTGAAACAGACCAATGAGAAGCTGATTGCTACCTTGAACGAGGTTCTTCAGATTCAGCAGGAAGGAAAAGAGAAGCGCCGCATCGCAGAGGAAGAGATGGGACGCATGGAGACGGAGCTTAAGGACACGTTGCTTCATTTGGCTTCCGCAAAATAATATGTACTTGACGAAACGCGGATAAATGAATAAAATCTATATAGGCGCAAAGGAGCGTCATTCCACAGCCATAGTGGCTTTTGGAGTGACGCTCCTTGTTATTTATATTATGCTATAGACATTTGGTTACTGCTCCATCGTGTAGTTTGGCGCTTCTTTTGTGATATGGATATCATGTGGATGACTTTCTTTCAGGGAAGCAGCGGAAATTTTTACAAACTGTCCGTTGTCCTTCAAAGCCTGAAGCGTAGGAGCGCCGCAATAGCCCATACCGGAGCGGATACCGCCTACCAACTGGAAAATGGTATCCTCCACGCTGCCTTTGTAAGCGACACGACCTTCCACACCTTCCGGAACAAGTTTTTTGGCATCAGATTGGAAATAACGGTCTTTGCTTCCGTTTTCCATAGCAGCCAGTGATCCCATACCGCGGTATACTTTGTATTTACGTCCCTGATACAGTTCGAAGTCACCGGGAGCTTCATCACAGCCTGCGAACATGCTGCCCATCATGCAGACATCGCCGCCGGCAGCGAGAGCCTTGGTCATATCACCGGAATATTTGATTCCGCCATCGGCGATGACTGGAATGTTATATTCTTTGGCAACCTTGTAGCAGTCCATAATAGCAGTGATCTGAGGTATGCCGATACCTGCGACCACACGGGTGGTACAGATGGAACCGGGTCCGATACCGACTTTGACAGCATCAACGCCGGCTTCGATCAAAGCCTTTGCAGCAGCGCCGGTAGCAATGTTGCCTGCGATTACCTGAAGGTCGGGATAAGCAGCTTTGATCTGTTTTACTGCATTCAAAATATTCTGGGAGTGACCGTGTGCGGAGTCAACAACCACGACGTCAACATTTGCTTTTACCAGAGCATCGATACGCTCCATCATGTTTGCAGTGATACCTACTGCAGCACCGCAGAGAAGACGTCCCTGTTCGTCTTTTGCAGAGTTCGGATATTTGATCTGTTTTTCAATATCCTTGATTGTGATCAGACCTTTGAGATGGAAGTCATCATCTACGATCGGAAGCTTTTCTTTTCTGGATTTTGCAAGAATCTGTTTTGCTTCCTCGAGAGTAACACCTTCTTTTGCGGTGATCAAACCTTCAGAGGTCATGGATTCTTTGATTTTTTTAGAGAAATCTGTTTCAAATTTCAGGTCGCGGTTTGTGATGATACCTACCAGCCTGCCATTTTCACAGATCGGAACACCGGAGATACGGAATTTTCCCATCAGGTTGTCAGCATCCTCCAGCGTGTGTTCCGGAGAAAGGAAGAACGGATCAGTAATGACGCCATACTCAGAACGTTTTACTTTATCTACTTCCTCTGCCTGAGCTGCAATGGACATATTTTTGTGAATGATACCGATACCGCCCTGGCGTGCCATAGCGATCGCCATTCTATGTTCGGTAACCGTGTCCATGCCGGCGCTCATCATAGGGATGTTCAGAGTAATTTTGTTTGTGAGTTTTGTGGTCAGATCGACCATGTTCGGAGTCACTTCGGAGTATGCCGGAACCAGCAGTACGTCATCGAAGGTAATTCCATCGCCAATAATTTTAGCCATATGTCTTTCCCCTCTTTCGCAGATTTTGTCTATCGTCTCATTTGATTCTTAGTCTGTCTATTATATAAAAAAAAAAAACAGAAGTCAATGGAATTGGACAGATAGATTTTTTTTCTACATATCAGAGATCCCGCGCCAGGACCCGCAAGCGAGTCTTGAATACAGATGCTCTTCTGTGGTAAACTGTAATATAACGTGATGAGTAAAAGAGGTGACGGATCATGGAATTCAGACCGTGTATAGATATACATAACGGAAAAGTCAAACAGATCATAGGCGGAAGTCTGAGAGATGCGGGGGATAAGGCTGCGGAAAATTTTGTGTCAGAGCAGGATGCGGCATTTTATGCAGCATTTTATAAATCAGACGGACTTCGGGGAGGTCATATTATCATGCTGAACAGTGTGGACTCTCCTTACTATGAAGCTACGAAAAAGCAGGCGCTTGCGGCGCTTCGCACATATCCCGGCTTTTTACAGATAGGAGGCGGAATTACTGCGGAAAATGCAAAAGAGTTTCTGGCTGCGGGAGCAAGTCATGTGATCGTTACTTCTTATGTGTTTCGGGATGGAATGATAAATGATGGAAATTTGTGCAGACTGCAGGCAGCGGTTGGAAAAGAGCATCTGGTGTTGGATTTGAGCTGCCGGAAAAAGGAAGATGCTTATTTCATTGTCACAGACCGCTGGCAGAAATTTACAAAAGAAAAAGTGACGCACAGCCTTTTGGATGAGCTTTCCGGTTATGCGGATGAGTTTTTGATCCATGCAGTGGACGTGGAGGGAAAAGCTTCCGGTATCGAAGAGGAGTTGGTCTGTATGCTGGGTGACTGGGGGAAAATTCCGGTGACCTATGCAGGCGGTGTGGGAAGCTTTGAAGATTTGAAGAAGCTGCAAAAAATGGGCAGAAATCTTGTGAATGTAACGGTTGGAAGTGCGCTGGATCTGTTCGGGGGAACGATGGCATATTCGGATGTGATTGATTTTTGCCGGGAGTCATCATAGCGGTATTTCCGGTGGAATATTTTGAAATCATATCATAATAGGAAGAAACACAAACAGGGAATGATATTTTAGAGAAGAGAAAGGAAGAAGAAGCATGAATAAGTATACCCGCAAAGATATTATTCGTATGGTAGAGGAGGAGGATGTAGAATTTATCCGTCTTCAGTTTACGGATATCTTTGGAATCCTGAAAAATGTGGCAATTACAAAAAGGCAGATGGTACGTGCGCTGGACAATAAATGCCTGTTTGACGGTTCTGCCATCAAAGGATATGGCAGTGTGGAGGAGTCTGATATGTGTCTGTATCCGGATCTGGATACGTTTACCATTTTTCCGTGGCGTCCGCAGCAGGGAAAGGTGGCGCGGATTATCTGTGATGTCCATCGCCCCGACGGTACGCCCTATGAGGGAGACTGCCGCTATATTCTGAAAAGAGCAATTGAAGAGGCAAGACAGATGGGATACGAGTTCGAGGTTGGAACAGAGCTTGAATTTTTCCTGTTCGATCTGGATGAAAATGGAAAACCGACGACGGAAACGAGTGAGTGTGCCGGATATTTTGATCTTGGCCCCGCGGACACCGGAGAGAATGCAAGAAGGGACATTGTTTTAAACCTTGAGGATATGGGATTTGAGGTAGAGAGATCTCATCATGAGGTTGCGCCGTCTCAGCAGGAGATCGACCTCCATTATGAGGATGCTTTATCCGCGGCAGATCATATTGTGACGTTCAAGCTCGCGGTAAAAACAATCGCACGCAGACATGGCATGTATGCTACTTTTATGCCGAAGCCAAAGCCGGGCATAAATGGTTCCGGGATGCATGTAAACATGTCTCTGAACGATGCCCACGGAAGAAATATCTTTCGTGATGATTCGGATCCGAACAGTCTGAGCAGGGAGGCATATTATTTTATCGGCGGTATCATGAAGCATATCAAGGCTATGACCGCTGTGCTCAATCCCATCGTAAATTCTTATAAACGTATTGTACCGGGATATGAGGCGCCAAGTCAGATTGCATGGTCCACAGTAAACAGAAGCCATTTGATCCGCATTCCGTCGGACAGGGAGGAAAATACGCGTATTGAACTGCGCAGTCCCGATCCTGCGACAAATCCGTATTTGTGTATGGCTGTTTGTCTTGCGGCAGGTCTGGACGGTATTAAAAATGAAATCATACCGCCAAAAGAGACAAAAGGAAACTTATTTGAAATGACTGCAGAGGAGCGTCTTGCCCGGGGAATCGAGCCTCTTCCGGTATCTTTGCGGCAGGCGCTGGAGGAGCTTTGCAGCGATACATGTATTTGTAATGTGCTGGGCAGAGATGTTGTTGAAAAATACAGCAGTATCAAGATGGACGAATGGGAGAGGTATCGCGCCCATGTGACAAATTGGGAGATTGAGGAGTATCTGGGGAATTATTAGTAAAACAAAAAATGCGAATTGCAGAGGTTTTAGCTGGTGGCGGATGTAATTATCGTTTTTCCGAAAGAGGAGAATGGAAGAAGTATAAAAAACATTTTAGTCCGAAGCGGTTACTCTGTGCGAGCTGTCTGTACTACCGGTGCGCAGGTATTGCAGCATGCCCGTGATATGTACGAGGGAATCGTAATCTGTCCGCCGAAGCTGGTGGATATGATGTATCATGAGCTGTGCGAATATCTGCCGGTAAATTTTGAAATGCTGCTGTTGTCAGGACAGTCTCCGGGTATCAACCGTTCCGGTCATGAAATCATATGTTTATCTATGCCGCTTAAGGTACATGAACTGCTCTCTACTGTGGAAATGATGGTTTATTCTGTGGAGCGTAAACGCAAAAAGCGTAAAGCAAAGCCACATTCCCGTTCCAGAGAAGAGCAGGAGCTGATTGACCAGGCAAAGGCTTTGCTCATGGCACGAAACAGTATGACGGAGGAAGAAGCACACCGTTATATTCAAAAAATCAGTATGGATGGAGGCAACAGTCTGCCGGAAACCGCCCAGATGATTTTGGCTATGAGATAAGGAGTAGTTTATAAAACGGAACAATTTTTGTTCCAATCATATAAAAATATCAAAGATCATATAAAGGAAGAAGGAAGAAACACATGTTTAAAGTGAATGAAAACTATCAAAAACTACCGGGCAGTTATCTGTTCAGCACGATTGCGAAGAAAGTAGCGGCTTTTCAGCAGGCAAATCCGGATAAGACAGTGATCCGTCTTGGCATCGGTGATGTGACTCAGCCCCTGGCACCGGCTATTATTGAGGCAATGCACAAAGCGGTAGATGAGATGGCAGCAGCAGAGACTTTTAAAGGTTATGCACCGGATCTTGGTTATGAATTTTTGCGAAAAGCCATTGTGAAGGGAGATTACAAATCCCGCGGATGCGCCATTGAAATGGATGAGATTTTTGTATCCGACGGTGCAAAAATCGACTGCAGCAATATTCAGGAGCTTTTCTCACCGGATGCGAAAATCGCAGTGTGTGATCCTGTATATCCGGTATATGTAGATTCCAATGCGATGGCAGGGAGAACCGGGGAATATAACAAAGAAACAGAGATGTGGAGCAATGTAATCTATATGCCATGCACAAGAGAGAATGGATTTTTGCCTGCATTCCCGGAAGAAACACCGGACATGATCTATCTTTGCAATCCAAATAATCCGACGGGAACCACGATCAATAAGACGGAGCTTCAAAAATGGGTGGATTATGCAAATGAGAAGGGGGCTGTAATCCTTTATGATGCTGCATATGAAGCTTATATTTCCGAGGATGATGTGCCTCATTCCATCTATGAATGTGAAGGAGCCAGAACCTGCGCTATTGAGATGAAGAGCTTTTCCAAAAATGCAGGATTTACCGGAGTGCGTCTGGGGTATACCGTGATTCCGAAGGATTTGAAATGCGCAGACGTGTCCCTGAATGCAATGTGGGCAAGACGTCATGGAACCAAGTATAATGGTGCTCCATATATCATTCAGAGAGCCGGAGAGGCTGTTTATACGGAGGAGGGCAAAGCTCAGTTGAAAGAGCAGATTGCTTACTACATGAAAAATGCATCTGCCATCAAGAGCGGACTTCAGGAAGCAGGTTTTGAAGTGTACGGTGGTGTAAATGCACCCTATATCTGGTTAAAGACACCGGAAGGCATGACTTCCTGGGAGTTTTTTGATTATCTGCTTGAGAATGCGAATGTGGTAGGAACACCTGGTTCCGGATTCGGACCAAGCGGAGAAGGGTACTTCCGTCTTACTGCGTTTGGTACATATGAGAATACCGTGGCAGCACTGGAGCGGATCAAAAATTTAAAAAGATAAGAAAAAGAGGGTGGTTGATTTCTCAGCCACCCTTGTGTTGCATATTAAAGTTATTTTTTCATGGATGCACGCTTGCGCAGCGTTGGGTCCAGAATTTTTTTTCGGATACGCAGGTGCTCCGGAGTCACTTCCAACAGCTCATCCGTATCGATAAAATCCAGTGCCTGTTCCAGACTCAGGATTCTTGGCGGAGTCAGGGTCAGCGCTTCGTCTGCACTGGAGGAACGTGTATTTGTCAGATGTTTTTTCTTGCACACGTTCAGTTCAATATCCTCAGCTCTGGAGCATTGTCCAACTACCATGCCGGAATATACGCGTTCGCCCGGTCCGATAAAGAGAGCGCCGCGCTCCTGTGCGGAAAACAGACCGTAGGTGACGGATTCGCCGGTTTCAAATGCAATCAGAGAGCCAAGCTTGCGGTACTGGATATCTCCCTTATATGGTTCGTATCCGTTAAAAATGGTATTGATTATACCGTTTCCCTTTGTGTCCGTAAGGAAATCCCCGCGATATCCGATCAGACCACGGGAGGGAATGGAAAATTCCAGACGGGTATAGCCGCCGCTGATACTGCCCATATTGCGAAGCTCGCCCTTTCTCTGACTCAGCTTTTCGATAATGACACCGGTATATTCATCCGGTACGTCCACATAAGCGAGCTCCATAGGCTCTGTCTTTTTACCATTCTCATCGGTCTTATACAAAACCTCTGCTTTGCTTACTGCAAATTCATATCCTTCCCGGCGCATATTCTCGATCAATACGGACAGATGCAGCTCGCCTCGACCGGATACCTTGTAGCTGTCGGCATTTTCCGTTTCTTCCACACGCAGACTGACGTCTGTATTCAACTCTCTCAGCAGACGGTCTCTGATGTGACGGGAGGTGACATATTTTCCTTCCTGTCCGGCAAACGGACTGTCGTTTACAATAAAGTTCATAGCGATGGTAGGCTCTGAAATTTTCTGGAACGGGATCGGCACCGGATGCTCCGGGGCACAGATCGTATCTCCAATGTGAATATCCGAAATACCGGAGATGGCTACGATGGAACCTACATTTGCTTCCTTTACATCAATTTTGTTCAGACCGTCAAACTCATACAGCTTGCTGATCCGTACCTTTTTATTTTTTTCAGGATCGTGGGCGTTGACAACGACAGCATCCTGATTGATCTTCAGACATCCGTTTTCTACTTTCCCCACTCCGATACGTCCTATATATTCATTGTAGTCAATCGTGCTGATGAGTACCTGGGTATTTTCATCCGGATCACCTTCCGGAGCCGGAATATAATTGAGAATCGTCTCAAACAGCGGTTCCATACTCCGCTGGGGATCGTTCAGATTATGCATAGCATAACCATTTTTGGCGGAAGCAAACACAAACGGGCAGTCAAGCTGTTCATCCGATGCATCCAGATCCATCAAAAGCTCTAACACTTCGTCGATGACCTCATCGGGACGGGCTTCCGGACGATCAATTTTGTTGATGCATACGATAACCGGAAGATCCAGCTCCAGCGCTTTCATCAGCACAAATTTGGTCTGAGGCATAGCGCCCTCAAAAGCATCTACTACGAGGATGACACCGTTTACCATTTTCAGTACGCGCTCCACCTCACCGCCGAAGTCTGCATGACCGGGGGTATCGATAATATTGATCTTTACATTCTTATAAAATACAGCGGTGTTTTTTGATAGAATAGTGATACCGCGCTCACGCTCAATATCGTTGGAGTCCATGACACGCTCCTGTATTTCCTGATTGGCGCGGAATACACCGCTTTGCTTTAACAGCTCGTCCACAAGAGTGGTTTTACCGTGGTCTACGTGGGCGATGATGGCGATGTTGCGCACGTCTTCTCGTTTCATCTTCATATATGAAATTCCCTCTTTCTATAAAAAGATTTATAATAAGTATAAAGCTCCTGTGGCAAAATCATGCATCACAGTGCACTAACTTTTATAGTTTATCACAGATTCTGTATTTCGCAAGAGAAAAATTCCGGTTTGTTGCTCTGCGATTTTGCTGTGGCTTTAGCTTGTTTTGAAAACAAAAAACCTCCACCGGAACTTTCTATCGCATGCTTGGCAACGTAAATGCATCGCAATGTCAAGAAAGGACTGCAAGAGAAAATCATCCTCTTAGCAGGACTTATAGACATGCGATGCCTCACAATCCCCAAAACATCCGGAGCCACAGCCTCTCGTCAGAGCCAAAAACCGGAATTTATTTTCGCAGATCATCGATCAGTTCCTGCGGACAATCTGTCAGCGTCATGATCTCCTCATCCGTCATTCCATGGGAAAGCATATTTTGGATGATTTGAGTTTGACTTTTTGTGAATCCGGCAGATTCGCCC
>CAYRZL010000011.1:0-3072 GCA_964428795.1 uncultured Lachnospiraceae bacterium
AAAAATATCGTCAAATTTGAAAAAATCGTTTACGTTATAAAGAAAATGTGGTATAGTTCGCCTTGGATAGTATTCCATAGTGAAACTATACCCTTTTCTTTTATTTTGAAACGGAGCTTATATCCTGAGAGCAGGAATAAGACTCGCTATCCCGCCAAAAGCAATCATATTGTCGACAGGATAAATGATATCAAAAGGAGGGATGCACATGAATATTGGATTTATAGGCGCAGGAAAAGTTGGCTTTTCGATGGGAAAGTATCTATCTGAGCGCGGTGTGAAAGTGACTGGCTATTATAGCAGAAATCCACAGTCATCCATGGAAGCAGCAAATTTTACCAATACCAGACAGTACTTAAAAATGAGACATCTGGTTGAGGATAGCGATGCAATTTTTTTGACTGTACCGGACGGAGCCATTGATAATGTCTGGGAACAATTAAAAATGCTTCCGATTCAAAATAAAATTATCAGTCATTTGAGCGGCTCTGTCAGCTCAAAGGTCTTTCAGGGTATTGACAGGTATCATGCATACGGTTATTCTATCCACCCGCTCTTTGCAATCAATGATAAGTACAATTCTTACAAAGAGTTATCACATGCATTTTTTACAATCGAAGGAGATGACAAATATCTGAATCAGCTATTACTGATGTTTCAGGGATTTGGAAATTCGGTAGCGGTCATTTCAGCGGAGAACAAGCTGAAATATCATGCGGCTGCAGCGGTGGTCAGCAATCTGTATATCGGACTGGCATATACAGGTGAAAAACTGCTGCGGGAATGCGGCTTTTCCCCGGAAAATGCTCATCAGGCACTTGCACCGCTGATTCTGGGAAATGCAGAAAATCTGGTTGCATATGGGGCGCAGGATGCTTTGACCGGACCGATCGAGCGAAATGATGTCGAAACCGTTTCGGATCATATTGGAATTTTAGACGGACTGGAGCTGGAAATATATAAGAGCCTGTCAAAACAGGTTCTGGAAGTAGCAAAGAGCAAGCATTCCGGTCGGGACTATGAGAAGATGGAGGAGCTTTTACAATGAAAAATACAGTGACAACGTTACAGAAACAGAAAAAAGAGAATGATAAAATTACGATGCTGACATGTTATGATTATTCTATGGCAAAGCTGATGGATGCGGCAGGAATCAACTGTCTGCTGATCGGTGACTCTCTGGGTCAGGTTATGCTTGGTTATGACGATACACTTCCGGTAACGATGGAGGATATGATCCACCATACTGCTGCGGTAAGCCGGGGAGCCCAAAACGCTTTTGTTATAGCGGATATGCCTTTTATGTCTTACCAGACTTCTGTATATGATGCAGTGGTAAATGCAGGACGTCTGATCAAGGAGGGACATGCACATTGTGTCAAGCTGGAAGGCGGTGCAAAGGTATGTGAGCAGATTCGTGACATCGTGGATGCATCCATTCCGGTCTGCGCTCATATCGGTCTGACCCCTCAGTCTGTCAACGCTTTTGGCGGATTTAAGGTGCAGGGAAAAAGCGTGGAAGCGGCAAAACAGATTCTGGAAGATGCAAAAGCGGTTGAAGCTGCAGGCGCATGTATGGTAGTATTGGAAGGAATTCCTGCAAAGCTGGCTGAGAAGATTACTGATACAATTAACATTCCGACCATCGGTATCGGGGCCGGTGCAGGATGTGACGGACAGGTGCTTGTATATCAGGACATGCTGGCAATGTTTTCCGATTTCACACCAAAGTTTGTAAAACATTTTGCAAATGTAGGAGATATCATGAAGCAGGCATTTACCGATTATACAAATGAAGTAAAGGGAGGCGTATTCCCGGCGAAGGAACACACCTATGCCATTGCGGATGAAGTGATCGAACAGCTTTAAAGTGCTTGAGTTAAAGCATGTTCCGTGACAGCGGAAATAGCGGCTCGATGGAACTGGCGTTCCTTAGCCTCGCCTTATATTTCCGCTGCCCCGGAACATGCATGTAAGCTGTGTTAGTCATATATGCAGCTATGCAGCGGAAATATAAAGATAATTATAAAGACAGGAGATAATAAGACATGGAAGTTGTAAGTACGATACAGGAAGTAAGAGACCGTGTGAAAGCATGGAAAAAAGAGGGCTTAAGCGTAGGCCTCGTACCTACCATGGGCTATCTGCATGAGGGACATGGCAGTCTGATCACCCGCGCAGGAGAAAATGATAAGGTAGTAGTCAGCATTTTTGTGAATCCCATGCAGTTTGGACCGAATGAGGATCTGGCTACCTATCCGAGAGATCTTGAGAAGGACAGTGCGCTGTGTGAGAAACTGGGCGCAGATCTGATCTTTCATCCGGAACCGGAAGAGATGTACAAGGAAGGATTCTGCTCTTATGTGGATATGTCCGTATTGACGGAGGAGCTTTGCGGAAAGAGTCGTCCAGTTCATTTCCGGGGCGTATGTACGGTTGTGAGCAAGCTGTTTAATATCGTACAGCCGGATCGGGCGTACTTCGGTCAGAAGGATGCACAGCAGCTTGCCATCATCAAACAGATGGTGCGCGATCTGAATATTGATGTGGAAGTTATCGGATGCCCGATCATCCGGGAGGAGGACGGTCTGGCAAAAAGCTCCAGAAACACCTATTTGTCAGCAGAAGAGCGTCAGGCAGCGTTGATCCTGTCCAAAACCATCAAGCTTGGACAGCAGATGGTGGCAGATGGAGAGACAGATGCAAGCAAAGTTTTAAGTGCAATGATCGCCAATATCGAGACGGAGCCTCTTGCAAAAATCGATTATGTAAAAGCGGTAGACGGTATCACCATGCAGCCGGTAGATGTAATCTCTGCCCCCTGTCTGGTAGCAATGGCAGTTTTCATCGGAAAGACCAGGTTAATTGATAACTTTATCGTATAAGCGACGAACGCAATTTCTGAAAAGATGATGTGTTTCTGCTTGCAGAAAAAACAGCATCTTGAAGAAATTATGTGAGTGCAACGAACAGCGAAAAAGCGGAGCTTTTGAGCTTGGCGTGAGGAGCGAAGATGGACGCAATTTCTGAAAAGATGATGTGTTTCTGCTTGCAGAAAAAACAGCATCTTGA
>CAYRZL010000011.1:3172-44868 GCA_964428795.1 uncultured Lachnospiraceae bacterium
ACGCAATTTCTGAAAAGATGATGTGTTTCTGCTTGCAGAAAAAACAGCATCTTGAAGAAATTATGTGAGTGCAACGAACAGCGAAAAAGCGGAGCTTTTGAGCTTGGCGTGAGGAGGCATATTATGACAATTCAAATGTTAAAAAGTAAAATACACCGTGCCACCGTAACCCAGGCAGCCCTGGATTATGTGGGCAGTATTACGGTGGATGAAGAACTTCTTGAGGCTTCCGGTATTCTGGAGTATGAAAAGGTTCAGGTAGTAGACATAAACAATGGAAACCGTTTTGAAACATACACCATAGCCGGAGAGCGGGGCAGCGGAGTCATCTGTCTGAACGGTGCCGCAGCCCGCTGCGTATCTGTAAAAGACAAGATCATCATTATGGCTTATGCAGATATGGAACCGGAAGAGGCGCAGACCCACAAACCCAAGGTCGTGTTTGTGGATGAGGCAAACGGTATCCGTCGTGTTACGAATTATGAGAAGCATGGTCAGCTTTTTGATCTGTAAAATAGGAGAATGTAAATGCTAAAAGGAAAAACCATTGTGCTGGGTGTAACAGGCAGTATTGCGGCGTATAAAATTGCAAATCTTGCAAGTATGCTGGTGAAACTCCATGCGGACGTACACGTGATCATGACGAAAAATGCCACACAGTTTATCACCCCGGTTACATTTGAAACATTGACAAATAATCGCTGTCAGGTGGATACTTTTGACCGGAATTTTGAGTTTCATGTTACCCATGTGTCCCTGGCACAGAAGGCGGATGTGATGATGATCGCACCAGCATCTGCAAATGTGATCGCAAAATTAGCCCAGGGAATTGCTGATGATATGCTCACAACAGTTGCATTAGCTTGCAAAGCGCCTATGATCATTTCTCCTGCCATGAATACAAACATGTATGAAAATCCAATCGTGCAGGATAACATTGAGATTCTGAAAAAATACGGAAAAAAAGTCATTGAACCGGCAAGCGGTATGCTGGCATGCAGAGCGGTGGGCAAAGGAAAGATGCCGGATCCGGAAGTTTTATTGCAGCATATTTTATATGCTGTTCATGAAAAGGATCTGCTGGGTAAAAAGATCCTTATCAGTGCAGGGCCTACCAGAGAGCCAATCGATCCGGTTCGGTTTATCAGCAATCATTCAACCGGAAAGATGGGCTATGCACTGGCAAAGGATGCGGTAATGCGCGGCGCAGATGTTACCCTTGTGACGGGACCATGCAGTATCGATGCGCCAATGTTTTTAAAAGAAATCGTATCGGTAACATCTGCTCAGGAAATGCATGATGCGGTGTTGGAGACTGCAAAACAGCAGGATGTGATCATTATGACCGCTGCGGTTGCAGACTATCGTCCGGCACAGGTCAGCGATGAAAAAGTAAAGAAAAAAGATGCAGATCTTTCGATTGCACTGGTTCGCACAAAGGATATTTTATCAGAGCTTGGCGAGAACCGTACAGAAGGTCAGATATTGATTGGTTTTTCTATGGAAACCCAGAATATGCTGGAAAATTCCAGAGCAAAGCTTGCGAAAAAGCATGTAGATATGATCGTTGCAAATAATCTGAAAGTTGCAGGGGCAGGCTTTGGAACAGACACCAATATTATTACCATGATCACAGCGCATGATGAGGTGGAGTTGCCTATCATGAGCAAAGAGGAAGCGGCGGATGAGATTTTAAACCGGGTTGCAGCAATGACAAAGTATGTTTAGCAACAAAAAGCCGGAATTACAGACAAAAACGTTTGTATTCTGGCTTTTCCTATGCTATGATTATATGGAATATGATTTTTGGGGACGGTATTTCATTTTGCAATTTTGAATCACCAGTCCTGCATTTTATAAAAAGATAGGAGGCTTGTCCAGATGGGGATGACAATGACACAGAAAATACTTGCGGCTCATGCGGGACTTGACAGCGTGTGTGCCGGACAGCTTATTGAGGCGGATCTCGATCTTGTGCTTGGAAATGATATCACCTCTCCGGTAGCAATTCATGAAATTGAAAAAATGAAGGTGGACGGAGTATTTCACAAAGATAAAATTGCTTTGGTAATGGATCATTTTGCACCGAATAAAGATATTAAATCCGCAGAGCACTGTAAATGCGTACGCGATTTTGCCTGCAAACACGAGATTACAAATTTCTTTGATGTAGGTAAAATGGGAATTGAACATGCACTGCTCCCGGAACAGGGACTGACCGTGGCAGGAGATGCCATTATCGGTGCAGATTCCCACACCTGTACATATGGCGCCCTGGGCGCATTTTCCACCGGTGTCGGCAGTACGGACATGGCTGCGGGTATGGCTACCGGAAAAGCATGGTTTAAGGTACCCTCCGCAATCAAAGTGGTTCTTACCGGAAAACCGTCAAAATGGATCAGCGGAAAGGACGTGATCCTTCACCTTATCGGTATGATCGGTGTAGACGGAGCGCTGTACCGTTCTCTCGAGTTTACAGGCGACGGTATCCGGTACCTTGGCATGGATGATCGTTTCACGATTGCAAATATGGCGATTGAGGCTGGTGCGAAAAACGGAATTTTCCCGGTAGATGATATCGCAAAAGCTTATATGGACGCTCATTCCAGACGTGAGTATAAAGTATATGAGGCAGATGAGGATGCGGAATACGATGAGACAGTTACCATTGATCTGTCTGCATTAAAGTCAACGGTTGCATTCCCACATCTTCCGGAAAATACAAGAACCATCGATCAGGTAGGCGATATCGCCATTGATCAGGTTGTCATCGGTTCCTGCACAAACGGACATATCGAGGATCTTCGTGTTGCGGCTGAAATCATGGAAGGAAAAAAAGTGGCAGACAATGTGCGCTGTATCATCATTCCTGCTACGCAGACCATTTATCTTGAGGCAATGGAAAAAGGATATTTGAGAACCTTTATTGAATGCGGCGCTATCGTAAGTACACCTACCTGCGGTCCATGTCTTGGAGGACATATGGGTGTTCTGACCGCCGGTGAGCGCTGCGTATCTACCACAAACCGCAACTTTGTAGGTCGTATGGGACATGTGGAATCTGAGGTTTATCTGGCAAGCCCGGCAGTAGCCGCAGCCAGTGCTGTAGCAGGAAAAATCGCAGGTCCGGAAAGCTTATAGGAGGTGTACATATGAAAGCAGCATGTGGAAGAGTATTTAAATATGGAGACAATGTGGATACTGACGTTATCATTCCGGCTCGTTACCTGAATTCTTCAGATCCGAAGGAACTGGCATCCCATTGTATGGAAGATATTGACAAAGATTTTATAAATAATGTTCAGACCGGAGATATCATTGTGGCTGAGAAAAATTTTGGCTGCGGTTCCTCCAGAGAACATGCACCGTTGGCTATTAAATCAGCCGGGGTATCCTGCGTGATCGCAGAAACCTTTGCGCGAATTTTTTATCGCAATTCCATCAACATCGGACTTCCGATCATTGAATGCGCAGAGGCTTCCAAAGGGATTCAGGCAGGTGATGAGGTGGAAGTAGATTTCGATTCCGGCATCATCACGAACAAGACAAAAGGCGAGACCTATCAGGGTCAGGCATTTCCGCCTTTCATGCAGAAGATCATTGACTGTGAAGGTCTTGTAAATTATATCAACCAAAAGTAACTGTGGGATAAATCCCTGAAAAAAGGAGTAGACTAGAATGAGTATTTTATATACAAATACAAGAGATTCCAGTGAGAAGGTAACTGCTTCCCAGGCAATTTTAAATGGTCTTGCAGGAGGCAGCGGACTTTATGTGCCTACGGAAATCCCGGTTTTGGACGTACCGATGGATAAGCTGGCAAAAATGTCCTATCAGGAAACTGCATATGAGGTTATGAGCAGAATGCTCACAGACTTCACAGAGGAAGAGCTGAAATACTGTATCGAGCATGCCTATGACAAAAAATTTGATATGGAAACCATCGCTCCTCTTGTGCAGGCAGACGGCGCATATTATCTGGAGCTGTTTCACGGTTCCACCATCGCATTCAAGGATATGGCGCTTTCCATTCTGCCATATCTGCTGACCACAGCAGCTAAGAAGAACAATGTAAAAAATGATATTGTCATTCTGACTGCGACCTCCGGTGATACCGGTAAAGCGGCTTTGGCAGGATTTGCGGATGTGCCGGGTACAAAGATCATCGTATTTTATCCGAAGCATGGTGTCAGCCCGATCCAGGAGAAGCAGATGGTGACCCAGAGGGGAGAAAATACCTTTGTGGTTGGTATCAACGGAAACTTTGATCAGGCACAGACCGGTGTAAAAAAAATGTTTTCGGATGCTGAGCTTGCAAAGGAGCTGGATGCTGCGGGATATCAGTTTTCTTCCGCAAATTCCATCAATATCGGTCGTCTTGTTCCTCAGATCGTATATTATGTGTATGCGTATGCAAAACTGTACGAGAATGGCGCCATTGGTGCAGGTGAGAAGATCAATGTGGTAGTTCCTACCGGAAACTTTGGAAATATCCTTGCTGCATTCTATGCAAAGAATATGGGACTGCCTATCGATAAACTGATCTGCGCATCCAATGAGAATAAAGTATTGTATGATTTCTTCCAGACAGGTGTGTATGATAAGAACCGGGAATTTGTTCTTACCTCCACTCCGTCTATGGATATTCTCATTTCCAGCAATTTGGAGCGGCTGATCTACCGTATTGCCGGAAATGATGCAGAGAAGAATGCGCAGATGATGCGTGAATTAAATGAGACAGGTAAATATGCCATCACCCCACAGATGAGAGAGCAGCTTGCTGATTTCTATGGAAATTATACCAGTGAGGCGGAAACCGCAGACGTGATCCGTGAGATCTATGAGAAATGCGGATATGTACTGGATACTCACACTGCGGTCGCAGCCAAGGTATATAAAAAATATGCGGCACAGACCGGGGATACGAAAAAAGCGGTGATTGCTTCCACAGCCAGCCCGTTCAAATTTACCAGAAGCGTCATGGAAGCCATTGATCCGAAATACAGTGAGATGACGGATTTTGAGCTGGTGGATGAACTTTCTGCACTTGCAAAGGTGGAGGTTCCGCAGGCAATCGAGGATATCCGTATAGCTCCGGTGCTGCATGATACCGTGTGTGAGGTGGAGGACATGGAGAAAACTGTGAAAGGATTTCTGGGCATTTAGTATGGATACAGGTACATTATATACTTATGTGGATCATACAGCGTTAAAGCCCTTTACCACATGGCAGGATATTGATCAGCTCTGTCAGGAGGCGTTGGATTATCATATGGCAAGCGTATGTATTCCAAGCTGTTATATCGAGCGGGCGCACAAATTTTATCCCAATCTGAATCTGTGTACCGTAGTGGGTTTCCCACTGGGATATGCAAACACAGCGGCAAAAATCGTGGAGGCACAGCAGGCAGTTTTTCACGGTGCATCGGAAATTGATATGGTGATCAATATCTGTGACGTAAAAAACAAAGACTATGACAAAGTGACAGAGGAAATCTGTCAGATGAAAGAAGCAGTGGGAAATAAGATATTAAAAGTTATCATTGAAACCTGCTATCTGACGGAAGAAGAAAAAATCGCCATGTGCAAAGCGGTAACGGAGGCGAAGGCGGATTTTATCAAAACCTCCACCGGTTTCGGAACCGCAGGAGCCACGCTTGAGGATGTAAAACTGATGAAAGAGCACATTGGAGCGGATGTAAAGATCAAGGCGGCGGGAGGAATCCGAAGTCGTGATGATATGGAAGCCTATATTGAGGCGGGATGCAGCCGGATCGGTACCAGCAGTGCAATCTCAATGCTCACTGAGGCGTAAAGAATATAAGAACGGAAAATCCGTTTTTATAATACACAAAAAAAGCAATAGGAGGAATAGACTATGTCAACAAAAGCGTATTACCCGATTTCAGAAATTGGTAAAGACAAACCGGGATTTTCAAAAACACGGTCCATCATCGAGGCTGCGTTTTATGGAAATAATGTAGTTCCGGTCAATACACTGAAAGAAGCATATAATCTGGCAAAAAATTCACCGGGAACTATCGTGACCGATATGCCGGTATACCGTGGGGAAGAGTTTGGTCTGGATGCAGATGCAAAGGTTCTTCTTTTCAACGACGGTGCCATCACAGGACGTTATGCTACTGCGCGTCGTATCGCAGGAGAGCCGGGTGTGGACTGTGAAGCGCTGGATAAGGTCGCTATGGATGCGATTTATTCATCCCGTTACAAAAAATTGTATCATGCAACCGTTTATGCAGGTCTGGACCCTGAGTTTATGGTAAAATGCCATCTGCTCATTCCGGAAGGTGAAGAAAACATTATGTACAACTGGATGCTGAACTTCCAGTATATGTCTGACGACTATGTAAAAATGTACAAGGAATCCAAACCTGTTGGAGACGGAAAAGAGCCGGATATCTATATCTTCTCTGATCCTCAGTGGACGCCGGTGGAGGCTCCGGGCGTAAGCTTTGACTGCCTGAGCGATCCGGCAAAGAAAACACTGTGCTACTTTAATACAGAGACAAACTGTGCTTGTATCCTTGGTATGAGATACTTTGGTGAGCACAAAAAGGGTACACTGACTATGGTATGGGCGATCGCAAACCGTAATGGCTATGCTTCCTGCCATGGCGGACAGAAGGAATATCTGCTTGCTGACGGTTCCAAATATGTGGCATCCGTATACGGTCTGTCCGGATCCGGAAAGTCCACCTTGACCCATGCAAAGCATGGCGGAAAATATGAGATCAAGGTATTGCATGACGATGCATTTATCATCAATACCGATACCTGTGCATCCATCGCCATCGAGCCGACCTATTTCGACAAGACCGCAGATTATCCGACAGGCTGTGCAGACAACAAATATCTGCTGACCGCACAGAACTGTTCTGCGACAATGGATGAGGACGGAAAGATCCAGCTTGTAACAGAGGATATCAGAAACGGAAACGGACGTGCCATCAAATCCAAGCTCTGGTCTCCGAACCGTGTGGATAAGATTAACGCTCCGGTAAACGCTATTTTCTGGATCATGAAAGATCCTACCATTCCTCCGGTTGTAAAACTGAAAGGTGCGTCTTTGGCATCTGTTATGGGCGCAACGCTCGCTACAAAACGTTCCTCCGCAGAGCGTCTTGCTCCCGGCGTAGACCCGAACAAGCTGGTAGTAGTACCATATGCAAATCCGTTCCGTACCTATCCGCTGGCAAATGATTATGAAAAATTCAAAAAACTGGTAGAAGAGAAACATGTAGACTGTTATATCGTAAATACCGGTGATTTTATGGGCAAGAAGGTACAGCCGAAGGATACGTTAGGCGTACTGGAAGCGATCGTAGAGAAAAGAGCTGACTTCAAACAGTGGGGTCCGTTCTCTGATATTGAGATCATGGACTGGGAAGGCTTTGTACCGGATCTTGCTGATGCAGATTATGTGGCACAGCTCAAATCCCGTATGCAGGACCGTCTGGACTTTGTTGCTTCTCTGGATACAGAGAAATCCGGATACGATGCATTGCCGCAGGATGCTGCGGCAGCGATCAAAAAAGTGGTAGATGAGGCTAACACACTGTAATAACTTTCCACGAATTTTTGATTGTTTTTTTGCACATAGTAGAGTATAATCTTTTTAGAAAGATTCCTGGGATGTGCGACAAATCTGTATATTTTGAACCTACAAATCATTGACGGGATTCCATATAACTTCTATTATGTCAGGCCACCGTTTGCAGTGGAAGACAGAGGAGCGGTTGCGGACACCCACCCTAGCTTAGCTAGGCGTCAAAATTGCAGGAAACGGCATTCTGGGAGTCTTTACAAAAGATAAAGCCCGCAAGGGATATCAAACAAAAGAATATAAGGTACAAAAGAAACGAAAGTACCATACAAAAGAGAAGGGGTCACCGGAAGGTGGCTCCTTTACTTATATGTGCTTGCGGGGTGTATAGGATGAGAAAAGGTGGGATGATCCGATATGTTTTTGTTTTGTTTTTGATGATAGCGGGTGTTGGTGTACTGGGAAGTATGCAGACGACGGAAAACAGACAGTTGCTGGCTCTGGTAGAGAATACATCGGGAGATATGCAGATGCTGGATGACAGTGAAATATTTGATGGGGATCAGACTGATTTTTCAGAATCAGAAGAAGCAGAAGAAGGTCAGAAGGATGATACAGAAGAAGCGGATGAAAACACTGCTCAAACAGTCCCAACCGTTCGTGTTTTGCTGACAGACCAGACCGGGGAACCGATGCGTGAAAACATATATTTTACCTTTGATCAGACGTTTGGGGACGGAGTATATCAGGCGGGCGAGATCGTTTCCGCTGCAGATTTACTTTCAAAGGAAGAGCAGCATATACGTCTTGAGGGGGCAGAAAAAGATAGTACCTTTGTGATTACGGATGCTTCCGGAAAGGAGCAGTCTCTGCCTTATTTCGGCGCGGCGGAGGTATATAAAAAAGATGATGGGTATTATATGGTGAATGAAGTTTCATTGGAATCATATCTGTATGGAGTAGTTCCGAGCGAAATGCCATCTTCTTTTTCTGAGGAGGCACTAAAAGCCCAGACAATTTGTGCCAGAACCTTTGCGTGTAAAGCCAGGGAAAATGATACCTATGCTGCATGGAACGCCGATCTGGATGACAGTGTTAATTCTCAGGTTTATAATAAACAAGCTCCGGTGGATGCGGTGAAAGCTGCAATAGATCAGACAGCCGGAGAAATTCTTACTTATGAAGGTGAGCCCATTCAGGCATATTTCTTTTCCGCCTCCTGCGGTTATACCTCAAGCCTGAATCTTTGGTCTCAGGAAGATGTGGCTTATCTGACCGAGGTCTGTCTCAGTAATGTAGGAGAATCGATTGACTTTGATCGATTTATTCGGGATACATCCATCGGTGCATTTGATGATGCAAGTCCGTATTTTCGCTGGCAGGCAGATTTGGACCTGTCAAAGCTTGGAAATGTAAAAAAGATAGAAGTGGTAAGCAGAGCAAATTCCGGTGCAGTGACAGATTTGAAGCTTTCCGGTTCTGATAAAGATATACATATTACAAATGAGTATAAACTGAGAAAAGAGCTGGGAAAGGCAATTACAGGATTCAGAGACAAAGACGGAAATACGAAGACCGGGATAACTGTGCTTCCAAGTGCATACTTTTCCGTAGAACAGACTAAGACCGGTGTGACGCTCTATGGGGGCGGATATGGACATGGTATAGGTCTTAGTCAATATGGAGCAGACGGAATGGCAAAAGAAGGATATGATTACAGAGAAATTCTGGAAACATTTTATCCCGAAACCAGTTTGACATCTATCCTATAATCTGATATGCTGTTCGAGTTAAAATGACCTTGTTTTCTGAGGCTTTTATTTTGTGTTTTTCAGCGAGAGGGAAGAATATGAAAAAATATATGCCGATTGTTCGTTTCTTTATGAAGAAACTGAATAGAGACAACATAAGTGCGTATGCGGCTCAGGCCACCCTGTTTATCATAGTGTCCATGATTCCTTTTTTGATGGTATTGATTTCACTGATCCGGTTTACGCCGATCACGGAAAGTATGCTTTTAGAAGGATTAAAGACTTTATTTCCAAATATAGTGATACCTACCATTGTCTCTGTTCTGGATGAGGTTTATAATCATCCCATGAGTTTTATGTCCGTAGCGATTGTGGTTTCCGTCTGGTCGGCGGCAAAAGCAGTACAGAGTTTGCGCTATGGATTGAATACGGTTTATGATATTCAGGAAAACCGTAACTGGTTTCTGCTTAGGTTTCGTGCAATGGCAGATACATTTATATTTATTCTTGCGATTGTATTGTCCATGCTGCTTTTGGTATTTGGCGCTAAGATTCAGGAAACCCTGTCGGAATTTTTTCCTTTTTTGGCAAATATTACAGAAGTTATTTTGAAAGTAAGATTTTTAATTTTGTTTTTTGTTCTTGTAGTCTTTTTTTGCGGTATTTATAAAGCGTTGCCAAACCGTAAAGCCACTTGGCGAAGCCAGCTTGTAGGTGCAGTGGGCTGTGCGTTGGCATGGTATGTATTTTCCTTTGGACTATCTGTTTATATCAACTACTTTAACGGATTTACCATGTATGGCAGTCTGACAACCATTGTATTTATCATTATCTGGCTGTACATTTGTATGTATATTTTTCTTGTATGCGGTGAGGTGAACAACATGTTCGAGGTTATTATGCTGGAAATCCGGGAGGCACGGAAGGCAAAGAAAAAACGAAAAGAACAGACAAAACTGGCGAAAAAATAAGATAATCCGTCAGTTTTTCTGCTTTTTCCACAGCATTCCAAAATTTTTCTTTCCTTTTTTCCAAATATATGCGATAATACAGACATGTAGCTGGCACACACATTGAAGGGTAAAAAGAAAGGAATCGTACAATGAAAGTAAACATACTTGATACGTTATCAATTGCCGTTCTTATTGTTGAAATCATATGGAGATTATCAATGGAAAGAATCAGCGCTCCCCAATGGATGCATCATGTCGAATGGGGATTGATCATTCTGATTTTCGTACTGGTTATTCTGCATTTTGTGCTGAGGAGAAAAGAAAATAAGCAAAATAAGGGGGAATGAAAGATGGTTTATAATATTTCAGGAAACCCCATGCCTGTTGTGGAGTTTAATCTGGATAAAGGAGAAAGTATTTATTCGCAATCAGGCGGCATGACATGGATGTCTGAGTCGGTTTCCATGAAAACAAACATGGAAGGCGGGTTTATGAAAGGAATTGGCAGAATGTTTGGCGGCGAGTCGCTTTTCATTGTTACTTTTACCGCGCAGGAAGAAAACAGTAAAATTGCTTTTGCCTCCACAATGCCCGGTGAAATCCACAAATTGGACATAAGCCCATCAAGAGAGTATATCATTCAGAAACAGGCTTTTTTGTGCGCGGAACCTACAGTTCAATTATCTACATACTGGCAGAAAAAGTTCTCCGCAGGTCTTTTCGGCGGTGAAGGCTTTATTATGCAGAAAGTCAGCGGCAGCGGAAGCGTTTTTTTGGAACTCTCAGGCTCAATCGTAGAGATGAATCTTGCAGCGGGAGAGAAAATCAAAGTCGATACTTCACATGTTGCATATTTTGAAAGCACATGCGGTTACGATGTGGAAACAGTCAAGGGCTTTAAAAATGTGCTGTTTGGAGGAGAGGGATTGTTTTTGACGGTTCTGACAGGTCCGGGAAAGGTTTATTTACAGACAATGACGATTCACGACCTTGCACAGAAAATAATACCTTATATACCACAGCAACCATCATCGAAATAAACAGATTTCCCCGCAGCAAAAGCTGCGGGGAAATCTGTTTTCCTGTCCGGAAACGTCCGCCGGTTATTTGTGAAAAACAGACAGGGCTGTTAGAATCTGTATGCTGAAAGCGGTAAAATAAGATGGCCGGCTATTGTTGTAACCATAACCGTATAAAACATTATTTTTCCAAAAAACTCCGCAAAATCCTCACATTTCGGATTTGAGCGCACTCTGTTTATGGCAATGATCAGTACGGTCGATATAAGCACGGTATAAATACCCCAGATATTGATAAATTCCAACAGGCCGGTATGTAATGCATCAGGTACGAGGTTTGCGCCTATCATCAGGTTCGTTACCGTTCCTATAAGTATTGCAGGCATCATACCGAGGGAGTCCACCCTGTGATGTGCACACAAAAACAGTGTGATCAAAGCCCATATTCCCGTGCCGATCAGCGCTATTACACACTTCAGGTACAATCCGATGGAATTTCGGTTCAGCTCTATTACTGTGAGGAATTCGGAATATGTCTCTGTACCATCGTTTTTATAATAAGCTCCATAGGAGTTGGCATCGCAGCGGTATAGAAACAGAGCATTGTCAAATCTGCGAAGCTCAAATCCTGAAGCGTTTAAGCTAGTGTTTACACCGCTGCCATCCTTATCCGGTATAAAAACAATATGTTCAATAGTTTCAACGGGCTTTAAGTAAATTCTCAACTGGTAGGAGCCAAGCGGAAACCGTTTTGTTGAAAATTCCTTTGATATATCCGCCGTAACTTCAAACAGCTGATAATTATTTGCACCTTCCTTATACTCATCCTTTTTTTCAATGCTTTTGATCGTACCTTCGTATATCTCAAAACCGTTTTCCATATCCAGCTCTTGATTGCCGCTCCAATTAAACCAGCATTTAAAGGTTACCGTATATTTTGAATTTTTTATATCTACGCTGTCAAGACGCTCGATATACATACCGGTCGATACCTGAACCGCTTTTGCAGATAGTGCGGTTTCTTCTGTTGTGTAGGTATCCGCCTCTGTCAAATAGTAGTCCCAGTTTTTCTGATCGTCAGTCTTATCAGAGATCAGATAGACGCTTGCAGAACAGATAAAAAGAAACGCTATTATGACTACAAAACAGAACCAGAATAAAACCAGCTTTCGCTGATTGGATTTTAATTGTCTGAATTTCATGATACATTCCGCCCTCTATATAAAATATCATTCCGATTGTCTATATTTACCGCTCCATTTCCTGCGTTCGCAGAATTTGCTGATGTACAGCTTTTATGTTTGCCATGGGTATGTGTTTCGCATCATCGGTAAATTGTAATACTCTGATATCATATTATATTTAATAGAATTAGGCAAGCCCAAATAAGCAGGATTTTATGCAATACGGAATATTGAAAGAGAAAATACATTCTTGATGTTTTTTGTGTGATGTGATAGAATACTCTTTGTTTAAAAGGAATACAGGCTTTGAAGGTGTCAGTAGCCAGATATACTTTTTACAGAGAGAGAAGATAACGCTGAGATTCTTCTTAAGGTAAGGTATCTGAGTGAATTTCCCGCCGGAGCTTTTCATCTGAACCCGTTTTAACGGAATTGATGACGGAAAACGGAAATAAGATGAGACGTATGCTGTGCGTTAAACAGAATATAAGTGCTTTTGCATGGTTGATGAACCGGTGCAAAAGAACAAGGGTGGTACCGCGGAATCTGTTTCGTCCCTTATGGATGAAACAGATTCCTTTTTTGATGTTTGGAAAGTGAACAGTTCATTTCAGTTGAGTAGAGAGGAGAAAGGCAATGAGAGAGAGACTGGCGAAGATCAGAGAAGAAGCGATCGCAGCGATCGAAAGCTCTGACGGATTAGCAAAATTAAATGATGTGCGCGTGGCTTTCCTTGGAAAGAAAGGTGAGCTGACCGCTGTATTGAAAGGTATGAAGGATGTAAGTCCCGAGGACAGACCGATGGTGGGACAGCTTGTAAATGATACCCGCGCAGCTATTGAGAAAAAGCTGGAGGATGCAAAGGCAAGGATGGAAGCTTTGGAGCTGGAGCTTCGACTGAAAAAAGAGGTTATTGACGTAACCCTTCCGGCAAAGAAAAACCGTGTGGGACATGGACACCCGAATACCATCGCACTGGAAGAAGTAGAGCGTATTTTTATCGGTATGGGCTATGAAGTGATGGAAGGACCCGAAGTAGAGTATGATTATTATAACTTTGAAGCACTGAATATTCCGGCAAATCATCCGGCAAAGGATGAGCAGGATACTTTCTATATCACAAACGATATCGTGCTTCGTACTCAGACTTCTCCGGTTCAGATCCGGGCTATGGAACAGGGCAAGCTTCCGATCCGTATGATCGCACCGGGCAGAGTGTTCCGTTCGGATGAGGTGGACGCCACACATTCTCCGTCCTTTCATCAGGTAGAGGGACTGGTGATCGATAAAAATATCACCTTTGCCGATTTGAAAGGTACTTTACAGGAGTTCGCAAAAGAGATGTTCGGTGAGGATACGAAAGTAAAATTCCGTCCCCATCATTTTCCGTTTACGGAGCCAAGCGCTGAGATGGACGTAACCTGTTATAAATGCGGCGGTAAGGGCTGTCGTTTCTGTAAGGGCGAGGGTTGGATCGAGATTCTCGGATGCGGTATGGTACATCCCCACGTTCTTGAGATGGTAAATATCGATCCGAAGGAATACACAGGATTTGCCTTCGGCGTTGGTCTTGAGCGAATCGCACTTTTGAAGTATGAGATTGATGATATGCGTCTGTTGTATGAAAATGATGACAGATTCTTGAAACAGTTCTAGGAAAGGAGAGAGGAAAATGACAACTTCATTATCATGGATAAAAGCATATGTGCCGGATCTGGATGTCACACCCCAGGAATACATGGATGCAATGACTCTTTCCGGTTCCAAAGTAGAAGGATACACAGAAATGGATGCTGATCTGGATAAGATCGTTATCGGTCAGGTAAAAAAGATCGAACAGCATCCGGACGCTGACAAACTGGTAATCTGTCAGGTAGATGTGGGCAGTGAGGTAACTCAGATCGTAACAGGCGCTCCAAACGTATTCGAGGGAGCAAAAGTGCCTGTTGTACTGGATGGCGGAAGAGTAGCCGGAGGACACGACGGAAAGAAAACACCGGGCGGAATTAAGATCAAAAAAGGAAAACTCCGAGGCATTGAGTCCAACGGTATGATGTGCTCCATTGAGGAGCTTGGTTCTACCAGAGATTTTTATCCGGAGGCGCCGGAAAACGGACTTTATATTCTGCCGGAGGATGCTCCCATTGGTGAGAGTGCAGTTTCCTATCTGGGACTGGATGATGTAGTGGTAGAGTATGAGATTACATCCAACCGTGTGGACTGTTTCAGCGTCATCGGTATTGCAAGAGAGGCTGCAGCAACCTTCGGAAAGGAATTTCATCCGCCGGTTGTGACAGAAACCGGAAATGATGAGGATGTAAACGATTATATAAAAGTAACGGTAAAGGATACGAATCTTTGCCCCCGCTATACAGCCCGTGTGGTAAAGAATATCAAAATCGCTCCATCACCGGAGTGGATGCAGCGCAGACTTGCAGCACATGGCATCCGTCCTATTAACAATATCGTTGACATCACAAACTATGTAATGGAAGAGTTTGGTCAGCCGATGCACGCTTACGATCTTTCTACTATTGCGGGAAATGAGATCGTAGTGCGAAGAGCAGAAAAAGGAGAGCATTTTGTCACACTGGATGGTCAGGAGCGTATTATGGATGATTCTGTTCTGATGATCTGTGACGGAGAAAAAGCAGTCGGTCTTGCCGGTATCATGGGAGGTGAAAACTCCATGATTACCGATGATGTAACGACCATGCTGTTTGAGGCAGCCTGCTTTGACGGTACAAACATTCGTCTGTCCAGCAAGAAGGTAGGACTTCGCACTGATGCTTCCGGCAAGTTTGAGAAAGGTCTTGACCCGAATAATGCCATTGCAGCTATGAACCGTGCCTGCCAGTTGGTAGAAGAGCTGGGGGCAGGTGAAGTGGTTGGCGGTGTGGTAGATGTGTACGGAAAAGAAATGACCGGACGCCGCATTGCATTTGATCCGGTATGGATCAACAAGCTGCTTGGAACAGATATTTCAGAGGAAACCATGCTCGGTTACCTGAAAAAGATCGATCTTGGATTTGATGAGGAGACGCGAGAGGTGATCATTCCATCCTGGAGACAGGATCTGGAGCGTGATGCGGATATTGCAGAGGAAGTGGCGAGATTCTTCGGTTATGACAAGATCCCTACCACATTGCCGGCAGGTGAATCTACTACAGGTAAGCTTTCTTACAAGCTGCGTGTAGAGGAAATTGCAAGAAACGTGGCACAGTTCTGCGGTTTCTCACAGGGTATGACCTACTCCTTTGAGAGTCCGAAGGTATTTGATAAACTGCTGATTCCGGAGGATAGTGAGCTTAGAAAAACGGTTTTTATCACCAATCCGCTGGGAGAGGATTTCAGCATCATGCGCACCATATCCTTAAATGGAATGCTTACATCCCTTGCAACGAACTATAACCGCAGAAACAAAGATGTACGTCTCTACGAACTCGGCAATATCTATCTGCCGAAACAGGTTCCGGTTACGGAGCTTCCGGAGGAGCGTATGCAGTTTACGCTTGGATTCTACGGAGATGGTGATTTCTACACAATGAAAGGTGTGATCGAGGAGTTTCTGGACAAAGAAGGTATGCATGGAAAAGTAACCTACGATCCAAACGCAGAACGTCCATATCTGCATCCGGGTCGTCAGGCAAACGTTGTCTACAATGGAACGGTCATCGGTTATCTGGGCGAGGTTCATCCGGTGGTTGCCGCCAACTACAGCATCAAAGACCGGGTATATGTAGCTGTTATAGATATGCCTTATGTTGTGGAAATGGCTACCTTTGACCGCAAATATGAGGGAATTGCAAAATATCCTTCCGTATCCCGTGATTTCAGTATGGTTGTTCCAAAAACGGTTCTTGCAGGAGATATCGAGAAGATATTTGAGCAGAGAGGCGGAAAATATCTGGAAAGCTGTCATCTGTTTGATATTTACGAGGGATCTCAGATCAAAGAGGGATACAAATCTCTGGCATATTCTGTTACCTTCCGGGCAAAGGATCGCACACTGGAAGAAAACGATATCAACAGTATTATGAAGAAAATTCTGAACGGACTGGACAGTCTTGGAATTGAGTTGAGACAGTAGCTATGAGTACAGGATTTGACGTAAAGGATTACTATTTCGAGCTTCCACAGGAGCAGATCGCACAGGATCCCCTGCAGGATCGTTCCTCTTCCCGACTTCTTGTCATGGATAAAAGAACGGGTGAACTGCAGCATGACGTATTTCGAAACATCACGGACTATCTGAAGCCGGGTGATTGTCTTGTACTCAATAATACAAAGGTAATTCCAGCCAGATTGTTCGGCGAGCGTGAAGGAACCAGGGCGAAGATCGAGATCCTGCTTTTGAAACGCAAAGAAGATGATGTATGGGAGACATTAGTAAAACCCGGCAAAAAGGCAAAACCGGGCACAAAGATTATATTCGGAAACGGATTACTGATCGGTGAAGTGATCGATGTGGTAGAAGAAGGAAATCGTCTGATTCAGTTTACCTATGAGGGTATTTTTGAGGAAATCTTAGATCAGCTTGGACAGATGCCCCTTCCCCCCTATATTACACATCAGCTTCAGGACAAAAACCGTTATCAGACGGTATATGCAAAATACGACGGAAGTGCGGCGGCGCCCACCGCCGGACTTCACTTCACACCTGAACTGTTGGAGCGGGTTCGTCAGATGGGCGTAGAGATTGCGGAGGTTACTCTGCATGTGGGACTTGGAACCTTTCGTCCGGTAAAAGTGGAAAATATTTTAGATCACCATATGCATTCCGAATTTTACCGGATCGAGCAGTCCGAGGCGGATAAGATCAATAGGGCAAAGGAAGGCGGTCACCGCGTCATCTGTGTAGGAACTACAAGCTGCCGCACGATAGAATCCGCTGCGGATGAAAACGGTATGCTGCGTGAAAAAAGTGGGTGGACAGAGATATTTATCTATCCCGGATATCAGTTTAAAGTGCTGGATTGCCTGATTACAAACTTCCATCTGCCGGAATCTACGCTTTTGATGCTTGTGTCTGCGCTGGCAGGCAGAGAGCATGTGTTGGCGGCATATGAAACTGCTGTAAAAGAAAATTATCGTTTTTTTTCTTTTGGAGATGCTATGTTAATTGAATAAGAACAATAACATAATGTTTCCAAAACGGAGCATCCGCTGGCAGCCTTTGACAAACTGGACAGCTTCAAATTATTTATCTTTGATACTGGTTTGCTCAAACAGATGGCAGGAATAGATAACAATGCAATTCTACTGAAAAAAGATTATCAGTTCAAAGGACCGTTGACAGAAAATTATGTACTTCAGCAGCTTTGCGGTCAGTTTGATGTGATTCCCCGCTACTTTTCTGATAAAAATAGTGAAATTGATTTTGTGATCCAATATGGAACGGAAATTATTCCGCTGGAAGTAAAGGCGGGAGAAGATAAGTCAGCACCGTCTTTCAAAAAATATATTGTACAACATCAGCCGCAGTATGCAATCCGTTTTTCAAAACGCAACTATCGAATGGATGGAGCAATTATTAACCTGCCGCTGTATCTTGCCGGAAGGATAAAGGATTTTCTATAAAAGCAGAAAAACATTTATATTGTGTGCTTTTGCCTGCGGTAAAGGATAAAACAAAGGACAAATCCTGCACATAAGCCTCCTACATGGGCGGCATTATCAACGCCGGTGGTTGTAAATCCATAATACAAAGACAGTGCGACCATAATAAGAAAACGTGTCATGGTCAGATTTTCAAATCGTCCCCGGTATCGGATGACCAGATAGAGCAGTGCGCCGATCATGGCAAAAATAACACCGGAGGCACCGCCGGATACAGCGAGATCATTGGTATAAAGCATATACCACATGGACACAAGGCTGCTGATCACTGCGGTCAGCAGATAAAAGATCAGATACTTTATTTTTCCAAGTGCCCGTTCTACATAGCTTCCAAGACAAACGAGCATAACCATATTATTGATCAGATGGTAGATACCAAAGTGGATAAATGCACAGGTGATCAGACGGTAATACTCATGGTCTGTAAGCACGGAAAGCGGAAACATGGCGCCATGCTCAAACATAAAACCTGCGGATTCCGTGTTTCCGACGATATCTAATATAAAAAATACGATTACGTTGATGACAACCATTGTCGTATTGATGGGTGTCATATAAGAATTATCTTTTTGATTCATATTTTTAACCTGCCTTTATTCATGGCACAATATCATTTTCTTTTGATTTTGTCAAGACAATGAAATAAGGCTTCGTATATAGTAACAGTTCAGAATCAGAATATACACAGATGTTTTATGTCTGAAAAGAAAGTAGGATAGGAGATATCCACGCAGGAAGCATCATCAAAGGATGCCTCTCCATCCGCTGCCAGTCCGGCTACAGAAAAGGACATGGCAATGCGGTGATCCATATAGGTGCGAATCTTTGCCCCGTGCAGCGGTTTGCCGCCATGAATGATCATTCCATCCTCTGTTGCTTCCACATCTGCCCCCATGGCAGTGAGATTTTCTGTCACAGATGCAATCCGGTCGGATTCTTTGACTTTTAACTCAGCAGCATCCCTGATGATAGTAGTTCCTTTTGCAAAAGCAGCCATCACGGCAATCACCGGAAGCTCATCGATCAGAGTTGGGATGATATTACCGGAAACTTCGGTTCCCTGAAGGGCGGAGCTTTTTACAAGGAGATCGGCCACAGGTTCTCCGGACACCATCCGTTTGTTCTCATAAGAAATCTGCGCGCCCATAGCTTTTGCAACACGCAGGATACCGTCTCTGGTCGGATTGATTCCTACATTTTCAATGAAAATTTCGCTGTTCGGTACGATAAGTCCTGCCGCAATAAAATAAGCCGCAGAAGAAATATCACCTGGTACAGAGATTTTCTGCCCTGACAGATAAGGATTCGGATAAATCGTGGCACGTAAGTTTTCACTTTTCACTGCGGCGCCAAATCCGCCGAGCATCAATTCCGTATGATTTCTGGATAGCTGTGGTTCTATGACGGTAGTTTCCCCTTCCGCATACAAACCAGCCAGAAGTACAGCGGATTTTACCTGTGCAGACGCGACAGGAGAAGTGTAAGTAATACCGTGAAGATTTCCGCCCTGTACGGTAAATGGCGCACAGTCATTCCCCCGTTCGCTGATAAATGCTGCTCCCATTTGTGATAATGGCGTAAAAATACGCTTCATCGGTCTTTTTTGTATAGAAGCATCACCGTTTAGTCTTGTGGTAAAAGGTTGTCCCGCCAGAATACCGGAAATAAGTCTTGTAGTAGTACCGCTGTTTCCCGTATCCAGATAAGTGGACGGTGCGGTAAGACCATGCAGTCCCTTTCCATGAATCAATACCTTATCGCCTGCATTTTCGATTTCAATACCCAGCTTTCTGAAACAGGAAATGGTAGAAAGGCAGTCCGCTCCCTGCAAAAATCCTGTGACCTCTGTAAGTCCGTCCGCCAGAGAGCCAAACATGATAGAACGGTGGGAGATTGACTTATCGCCGGGTATTTTCACGTTTCCGCATAATTTTTTTGCTTTCTGAATGATCATTCTGATAATCCTCTCAATCTGCTGTATATTTGTCGGATGCGTCATCCGGTATCGATAAAACAGATCTATTTTTCATATATGGTATAATTAAATTTACGCAGCAGCTCGATGGCGCGATAGTATGCCTCTTCCTTGTACAGCTCGATGCGAAGAACACCCTGCTGAAATTCCCGGTTATGAACGATACCGATATTTTTGATATTGATATTGTTAGTTGCCAGAATGGTGGCAATGGTCGCAATTCCCCCTGCTTCGTCAATCAGGTCACAGAAGAACTGATATACGCCTTTCAATGGACCGGAGCGTTTGATACAGAAGGAATCCCGGTATTCTTTTGCTTCCTCAAAATATTCATGAATACCGTCGGCATCTGCTTTTTCAATAATAGCTCGGATTTCTTTAAAATTGTGTTCAAAACAATCCATCAGGTGCAGGATCTCATCCTTATTTGCAAGACAGATGTTTTGCAGCATGTCCGGTGAGGAGGAAGAAATACGGGTAATATCTTTAAATCCGCCTGCCGCGATGGTTCGCATCACCTCTTCTTCATTATCCAGCTCTTTTACCAGATTGACCAATGTGGCTGAAATTACATGCGGAAGATGGGAGATGGATGCAGTTGCAAAATCATGCTCTTTATAATCCAGTACCATTGGAAGAGCATCGATAGAGTCAATAAAAGCTTCCATGGCATCAACTTTTTCTTTCGGAACAGAAGATGTCGGTGTCAGAACATAAAAAGCATTTTCCAGCATATAGGATGTGGAATGGGTATAACCGCTTTTTTCCGTACCGGCCATAGGATGTCCGCCGATAAACTGGGATTCCAGTCCTGCAAAAGCAATACTTTTATGAATCACATTTTTTACGCTGCCCACGTCAGTCAGAATCGTATCCGGACTGATCAGTTGTTTTAACTCAGCGAGGAAATCTCCATTGTTCATAACCGGTGCACACAGGAAAATGTAATCACAATCGGCGAATGAAGAATCTATATGGTCATATCCTTCCCGAATGACATTTTCCGCCAATGCAAGGTTAATGGTAGCTTCATCCCTGTCATATGCGATCTGCGTGATTTCAGGATGAATACGATGTATGGTTTTGGCAATGGAGCCTCCGATGAGTCCGAGTCCGATAAATCCAATTTTCTTTGGCATGATAAATCCCCTTAAAATATAATTTATGTAATATAACTGCTCATGAGTTCTGAACAGTTACTATTTAACTTATTTATTTTAACTGTGGCAAACCTAAAAGTCAACACTTCAATACTTTAAAGTCAAAAAGATTAAAATTAAGAAATTAAAACATTGTAAAAAATGCATAAAAGAGTTGTAATGTGAAGGAATCTTTAGTACAATATACACATGCGAGAAGGTTGTGTAAGCTACGCAACACTTCGGAATGTAGAGGAGGAACGCATCATGAATATTTACACCACGGACAAAATCCGTAACATTGTTATTTTGGGACACGGTGGAGCCGGAAAAACAACGATCGTAGAAGCGATGGCATATCTTTCCGGAATCACAAATCGTATGGGAAAGATCAGCGATGGAAATACCATCAGTGATTACGATAAAGAAGAAATCAAGCGTATGTTTTCCATTCAGACATCTGTTGTTCCGATTATCTGGGGAGACACAAAGATCAACGTTCTGGATACACCAGGATATTTTGATTTTGTGGGAGAGGTAGAAGAGGCAGTAAGCGTAGCAGATGCGGCTGTTATCGTTATCTCCGGTAAAGCAGGCGTAGAAGTAGGCACACAGAAAGCGTGGGAGCTTTGTGAAAAATACAATCTTCCGAGACTGGTATGTGTAACAGATATGGATGTGGATCATGCAAGCTTCCGTCAGGTTGTTGAGGACATGCAGGCATTATATGGAAAGAAGCTGGCACCGTTCCATATTCCGATCCGTGAGGATGAGAAATTTGTAGGATATGTAAATCTGGTTACTCAGACAGCACATCGCTGGAATGAAAAAGGCGAGGTCATCGATGTGGATGTTCCGGAATATTCAAAACCGAATATGGAGCAGCTTCGTGAAGCTCTTATGGAATCTGTTGCTGAGACAAGTGAAGAGTTTATGGACCGCTATTTCTCAGGAGAAGAGTTCTCTGAAAATGAGATTCGTCAGGCACTTCGTGTAAACGTGATCGATGGCAGTATCGTTCCGATCTCCATGGCTTCCGGTATTCTGGCACAGGGTATCTATACGCTGCTGGATGATATTGTAAAATATACGCCAAGCCCGGACAAGAAAGAGTGCAAGGGTATTGACCTGAAGACAAACGGTGTATTCGATGGGGATTATGATTTCTCAAAGCCAAAGAGTGCATATATCTTTAAAACTATCGTGGACCCGTTTATCGGAAAATATTCTCTGATTAAAGTAAATTCCGGTGTTTTGAAAACAGATGATGTTTTGTACAACCAGGAAAAGGACATGGAAGATAAAGTCGGAAAACTCTGGGTTCTGCGCGGAAACAAACCGGAAGAAGTAAAAGAGCTTCATGCTGGTGATATCGGTGCACTGGCTAAGCTGAATAAGGTTTCTACCGGCGATACTTTGTCTACAAAGGCAAATCCGGTGATTTACATCAAGACAAATGTGTCCATACCTTATACATACATGCGCTATAAAGCGGTAAACAAGGGTGATGAGGATAAGATTTCACAGGCATTGCAGAAGCTGATGCAGGAAGATCTGACCTTGAAGGCAGTAAACGACAGCGAGAATGGACAGACACTCCTGTATGGTATCGGAGATCAGCATCTGGAGGTTGTTGTAAGCAAACTGAAAGAAAAATATAAAGTGGATGTTGAACTGAGCAAACCAAGCGTGGCATTCCGTGAGACCATCCGCAAGAAATCTGATGTGGAATACAAGTACAAAAAACAGTCCGGCGGTCATGGTCAGTACGGTCATGTTAAGATGACATTTGAGCCTTCCGGAGAGATGGAGACGCCATATATCTTTGAACAGATCGTAGTGGGAGGCGCAGTTCCGAAAAACTACTTCCCGGCTGTTGAAAAAGGTCTGCAGGAATCTGTAACCAAAGGTCCGGTAGCAGGATATCCGGTAGTCGGAGTGAAAGCAGTGCTCTATGATGGCTCCTATCATCCGGTAGATTCTTCTGAGATGGCATTCAAGATGGCTACCATTCAGGCATTCAAGAAAGGATTTATGGAGGCTTCCCCGGTTCTTCTTGAGCCGATTGTTTCCATGAAGGTTCTGGTTGCCGATAAGTATACCGGAGACGTTATGGGTGATCTGAATAAACGCCGCGGACGTGTGCTCGGTATGAATCCGGTAGAAGGCGGCAAACAGGAAATCGTAGCGGATGTTCCGATGATGGAATTGTTCGGATATAACACAGACCTTCGCTCCATGACCGGAGGAAGCGGTGTATATTCCTACGAGTTTGCACGTTATGAGCAGGCTCCGAGCGATATTCAGGAGAAAGAGATTGCATCAAGAGCTGCAGAGAATGCAGAGTAGAATTGTTATTGTAATAAATGATGAAAACAGGAATCTGATTTTTTCAGGTTCCTGTTTTTCCAAGTATTATCTTTTGTTATCTATTTTTTTGAAATAATATTCATAACATTCAACAGCTTCTTTATAGTTTCCTCTTTCTTTTAATTGATTTATGAGCAGTTTAAAAGTGATTTCAACATCTGTTGGATCACCTTGTGATATTGCATCTAAAAAGAGATTCTTTAATTTTTTTATATCCAATTTGTCATTTATTGCCTCAACCAGTAGTTGGGTAAATCGTACTGAAAAACTATCTTCTTCTTTCAATTGAAGGAAAAGTGAACCGTACTTTTTCGCAGCGTCATATTTTCCTGTCATAAAATAAGAAAACGTAAGGAAATAATATAATGCTTGAAAATTCGGATTTTGCCCTGCAACTTTGAGCAATTCAAGAGACATTTGAATGCATTTGTCGTATTGCTGTGCAAATAGGTAATTAGATGCAAGGTTGAATTTTGCAGCATTGCGAATGTTTTCGTGCTTTATCTTATCTGCAAGATTTAAAATTCTGAGATTTTGTTTTGTACTTAGATCTACTTGTCCCATCTTGCTATATATATTGGCAATATTGACTTCAATGGATAATGAAAAAGTGAAAAAGTAATTTTCTTTAGCCACAGATAGAGCCTTACGATTTAAAGTCAAGGCATCGAGCATTCTGTTATCCGTTTCATAAATTGTTGCCTGATCACTTAATAAAATACTGTATAGAGCCATGATGGATGGATCTTCTATATGCGGCGTATACATAGAAAACCCATTTTGTATTAAGTTGAGACGTTGAAAATCATTATGTGTTCCAATACACTTTTCTGCACAAAAAAATAGGAACATATTTAATTTATGATTATTTTGCATTAACAAAGGAGGCATATCCATATTTTGTCTCTTGATAAGGCATTCTTGTGAAAGAATGCCGGCAATATAGTAAGGATAAGCATAAGAATATTTATAGTAATCTGTGACGAGTTCAGTGGTATGTAGAAATAGGTCTTCTCTATTGAAACATATATAATCATGGATGATAGAATTTAACAAATCATCTGCCTGTTCCAAAATATGCAAATCATTTTTGAAATTTATATTGAGAGTCTCAAAAATACGATTGATACTAAAAAAGGATAAATTTTTTTTCCCACGTTCTATTTCAGAAAGATACTGTTGTGATATACCTGCAAAAGAGGATATAATTTCAGCACTTTTTTTCTGAGTTTTACGTTCATCATGTATGAGTTTCCCTATAATATTTGCTCTTTCATTATCTGTAATATTCATATTTTTCAATTCCTTTTGATTTACAGCAGTAATTTTTTTTGTTCATGGGTTTATAATTTATGCAAAAATAATATACACCATTATTATTACAGAAAGGAGGGAGATTATGCAAGAGGAAAATGAAATGAGCGTTATAAATGAACTTGAATTGAATATGAATGAAGCGCTTGAATTACCAGAGGGAGCTCCAGTATATATTGCATTTAAGTGGCCGTAAAAAGTGTTGAGGAAGATACATGCATGTGTCTTTCTCCTTCTACAAAACAAGAAATTATATTTGGGAGATAATTTATGCGGCAAATAATTGGAATATTTTCCGAAAACACAAATTTCAGAATTATTTTTTTTGCAAATTTTATTAACCGTTTGGGAGATAGTGCTGAAACAATAGCGTACACATTTCTTTTATATATGCTTACCGGAAGTGCAGCTGTCAGTGCTTTTGGCTTGTGTATAAATCTTCTGCCAACCGTAGTGATTCAACCTTTGATCGGACCGATCGTTGAAAATTTAGATCACAAGAAAATGATGATATTTGCCGATATCATAAGAGGGATCATTGTAATATGTCTTTTGGGTCTGTATGTATATGGCGATTTTAAATATGGACATCTCATGGTTGCAATGTTTTTGATTTCCACAGTGGAGTGTTTCCGTGTACCAGCAGGTGCTGCAGTAATTCCATATATATGTAATGACGATGAGTATGAGATACAAGCTTCTATGAATTCTATTGCAAATACAGCCGCATCTATAGCAGGTGCTGTACTTGCCGGAATTGTATTAGAAAAATTAGATGTTTCATTCATATTTTTATGTGATGCAATCACTTTTTTTGTAAGCGGTATTATAATATGTGGATTGAAAATAAAGGAAAAAAGTATGGAGGAACAAAAACAATCAGAAGAGAGATATCTATCTTCTTTAAAAGATGGAATCCGTTTTTTTTTCTATGATGGAAATTTGCGGATGTTATGTTTTTTGGTTATGATAAATAATCTTTTGGCGGCTCCGTTTTATGCACTAGAGGCACCCATTATAAATGGATTGTTGCACGGTGATGTAAATTTATTGTCATGGATATCAATCTCCGGTGCACTCGGAATTATTATAGGATCACTTTTTTATACAGTAGCATTAAGAATATTAGGTGAAAAGAAAATTATTGTATATTCTGTGCTTTCTTATTTTTTTCTTTATATGGGCATCATAGGCACTTCAAAAATCAGTATATATGGATGGAGAGTGCTTATTATTCTTATTATCATTTTTTTGAATGCTTATGCTACAATTTGGTTATCTTTGTTGATCAATGCTTCATTTTTGAAGTCAATCAAAAAAAGCATGATCGGGAGGGGAGCGACTATATTTAATTCGATATCAGTTATATGTATGCCTGTGATGAGTGCTCTTATTGCAGTAGCTTCTATCATCCTATTGACTGAAACAATAATATATATTACATCTGGAATTGCTGTATTGTTAGCAGTGATAGTTTGGTTTAAATATAAGGAAAGGTGGACAGGGGTCTGAGTGTACTCAGGTTCCTGTATTTTCGTTGATTTTTCTTGACAAATATGCCTCTTGTGATAAACTTTTAAATAGTGCTCGTAACAAGCCTGACTACTAAATTCGAACTACGTTCTCATTAAGGGTCATGCATGTATCGCAGCTAAGCGACCAAACTACGGTCGCTAAGTGCTCGTAACAAGGAGGAGTAGAAGATGGCGATTCCATACAATCACAGAGAGATTGAACAAAAATGGCGCAAATACTGGGAAGAACATCCCGTAAATGTAAATGACGGTAAAAAACCAAAATATTACTGCCTGGACATGTTTCCATATCCGTCCGGAAACGGACTGCATGTGGGACATTGGAGAGGATATGTGATCTCTGATGTCTGGAGCAGATATAAAATGCTGCAGGGGTATTATCTGATTCATCCGATGGGATGGGATGCATTCGGACTTCCTGCTGAGAACTATGCGATCAAGATGGGCGTACATCCTGCAAAATCAACCGCAGAAAATGTAGCAAATATCAAACGTCAGATCAATGAGATTGCAGCGATTTATGACTGGGATATGGAAGTAAATACCACAGATCCAAACTTTTACAAATGGACACAGTGGATTTTTGTAAAAATGTTCAAAGCAGGTCTTGCTTACGAGAAGGAGATGCCGATCAACTGGTGTCCGTCCTGTAAGACCGGACTTGCAAATGAAGAGGTTGTCAACGGTAAATGTGAGCGATGCGGTGCTGACGTCACCAAAAAGAATCTGAAACAGTGGATGTTAAAGATCACAAAATATGCAGACAGACTTCTGGCAGACTTAGACAAGCTGGATTGGCCCGAGAAAGTAAAGAAGATGCAGGCTGACTGGATCGGTAAAAGCCATGGTGCAGAGGTAAACTTTAAAGTGGAAAACTCTGACAAGGAGATTACCGTATATACTACCAGACCGGATACACTGCACGGAGCGACCTTTATGGTTCTGGCGCCGGAACATGCTCTTGCAAAAGAGCTGGCTACCGACGATATGAGAGAAGCAGTGGAAGAGTACATTTATCAGGCTTCCATGAAGTCATCCGTGGATCGTCTGCAGGACAAAGAAAAAACCGGTGTATTCACGGGATCTTATGCGATCAATCCGTTAAATGGCGCAAAGACACCGATCTGGCTGTCCGATTATGTACTGGCTGATTACGGAACCGGAGCCATCATGTGTGTACCTGCTCATGATGACCGTGACTTTGAATTTGCTACCAAATTTAATATTCCGATCATTCAGGTTATTGCAAAAGACGGAAAAGAAATCGAAAATATGACCGAGGCTTATACAGAAGCAAGCGGTACTATGATCAATTCCGGTGAGTGGAACGGTATGGAGTCCGCGGTGCTGAAAAAAGAAGCTCCCATGATGATTGAAAAAATGGGAATCGGTAAGGCTACTACCAATTATAAGCTCCGTGACTGGGTATTCTCCCGTCAGCGTTACTGGGGTGAGCCGATCCCGATCGTTCATTGTCCGGATTGCGGCGCAGTGCCCGTACCGGAGGAAGAGCTTCCTCTGCTGCTGCCACAGGTAGAATCTTACCAGCCTACCGGAACCGGAGAATCCCCGCTGGCAGATATCTGTGACTGGGTAAATACTACATGCCCGTGCTGCGGAAAACCCGCAAAACGTGAGACAAACACCATGCCCCAGTGGGCAGGCTCAAGCTGGTATTTCCTGCGTTATGTGGACAATAAAAATGATAAGGAGCTGGTTTCCAAAGAGAAGGCAGACAAATACCTTCCGGTGGATATGTATATCGGTGGAGTGGAGCATGCGGTTCTTCATCTGCTTTATTCCAGATTTTATACAAAGTTCCTGCATGATATCGGTGTCATTGATTTTGATGAACCGTTTACCAAGCTGTTCAATCAGGGTATGATCACCGGTAAAAATGGTATTAAGATGAGTAAATCCAAAGGAAACGTTGTTTCCCCGGATGATCTTGTAAGAGATTATGGCTGTGATTCTCTGCGTCTTTATGAGCTGTTCGTGGGACCGCCGGAGCTTGATTCTGAGTGGGACGACAGAGGAATTGACGGTGTTTACCGTTTTATTTCCCGTTTCTGGAAGCTGGTTATGGAGCAGAAGGATGTAAATGCTGCCGAGACAAAGGAGCTTGTCAAGGTTCGCAACCGTCTGGTGTATGATATTACAAACCGTCTGGAGAGCTTCAGCCTGAATACGGTTGTTTCCGGTTTTATGGAGTACAACAACAAGCTGTACGATCTGGCTAAGAAGGGCGGCGTGGACAAGGAGACCTTAAAGACCTTTGTTATTCTGCTGGCGCCGTTTGCACCTCACATCTCTCAGGAGCTGTATGAGCAGCTCGGATACGAAGGCAGTGTGTATGATAACACATGGCCGACCTATGACGAGAGCAAGATGAAAGATGATGAGATCGAAATCGCAGTTCAGGTAAACGGTAAGATGAGATGCGTTATCACCGTTCCGGCTGACGTATCCAAAGAGGATGCCATTGCCGCTGCAAAAGAAGCACTTGGAAGCAAGCTTACCGGAAATATTGTGAAAGAAATCTATGTACCGGGAAGAATTGTAAATATTGTTGCAAAATAAAAAATCTCCATTGGCATCACTTTTTAGGTTGTTTTCCGGAATTTTGCCGGAGTTGTTCCTGTTTCCTTTTTAAAACAATCGTAAAAATGAGGTTTTGAATGAAATCCAAGCTGCTGCATGATATCCTGAATGGAATGTCCGGTTTCCTGCAGCAGCTTTTTTGCAGCTTCCATTTTCTGATGATGCACAAAGCTGCGAAAACTCTGCCCATCTATTTTCCGGATAAGACGATTATAATAATCCTCCTGATAATGAAATGCCTGCTTTAATTCAGAAAGACTTACGGTAGCCAGATGTTCCTGAATATAGCTGACGATTTCCTGATAGAGCAGGATACTGTGGTCTCCGGAAATGTTTTTTTCTGCTTTATCCATACCATACGTTTCCAGAAAGTTCAAAAACCGTATCAGTAAAATATGACATATCCGGTTATATTCCACGTCACGACGATATAACTCTTCAAACATCCGGCAGAAAAACCGCATGGCTTCCTGATTGTTTTCTTCCGGTAAAGTGAGCATCAAAAAGCGAGGCTGCTTGTCGCTTCGCTTATCGGGGAATAAAAACCGGCGCAGAATCCCCGCATGGAGATTCTTTTTCCATAGGGGCGTATTTTCCTCAGGACGAAAACCCAGGTATATAAATAACCCCTGACAGGAGGTCTCAATCTCACGGTGTTCACAGCTTGCATTCACAAGGCAGATATCATTTTGAGAAAAAACGCAAAGCTCCCCTTCTATCTCCACAGTGTAGGTGCCTTCATACACATAAATCAATTCTGTAAAGTTATGGCGATGCAGGAGATTGCGGTTCTGATCTGCCTGAAAAAGCAGACAGGGAGAAAAGGGAGGCAGGGTGCCGGGGATATAGGACCATACCTGATAACTGTGCTCCGAGCGTTTCTGCTGATAACATTCAATATCCAAATGAAGAAAATGCTGCAATTCCAGAATATGAGAATGTCCGGCTGCCCGTGAGACGAGAGCGCCCGGTCGTTTGACATTCTTTTGTCCGGATGTGAGGGTTTCGTAATCCGGAAATGCAGATTCGTATTCTCTTTTGTTTTTTTTCTGTGCCTGTTCCAGTTCTTTTTGTATGAACAGCATAATCTCCGAAAATTCCATGTACAAGTGCTGCCTTTCTTTTTTATACCCATAGAGTATCTTAAAACCGAACAAAATTCAAGTCGTAAAACCGAACTTTTCAAAAGGTGTAGTCGCATTACATCTATTGAGAAATTGCATGTTTCAGATCATAATATTTACATCAGAAATATTTAAAAATTTTTGGAAACAAAAATATTTCGTAGAAGGAGAAGCGCACAATGGAGTTGTATATTGGAAAAGAGGACCGGGAAATTTTAAGAAATCATGCAGGATACCAGATGGAACTGGCACAGATGGAGCGAAACAAAAAGCTGATTCAGATGTGGTACGATCACAATGAGCTTCAGGGCGAGCGTCCTATGATTCATCTGGAAATGGAGACTTTTTCCCACGAGATTTTGCCGCAGCGCATGAAATGCCGGGGAGATTTTGCCCGTGTAGTGGAAAAGCAAATATTGGATAATTATCTCAATCAGGAATTATTTGATGATGACCGGGTGACGCCGGATTATTATCCATTAGAATATGACCGCTGGTTCACGTTGTTTGATGTGCCGGTGCAGATTCAGCATACCAACACAGAAGCAGGAACGGAAAGTCTTGGACATCACTTTATTCCATCCATTTCTGATCTGGAAGAAGATTATGAGAAATTAAAGACATCGGATTTTGGTATTGATATTACATCCACTATGAAGAAAAAAGAGGTGATTGAGGATGCCATCGGAGATATTCTTCCGGTGAAACTGATCACTTCCTGTCTGTATTCCGTGCCGACTCAGATGCTGGTTCACATTATGGATATGCAGGATATGATGTTTGCCATGTATGACACACCGGAGCTGTTCAAAGAGATGATGGACCGCATTGCAACGGATACGATCTCCTGGTACCGGCTGATGGAAGAAAAGGGGATACTGCTTCCAACCGTGGCAGGAGAGCCTCTGGGACAGGGGAGCTGGTGTTATAATCGTACATTGCCGGATACGCTTGAGCGTCCGCTGAAATCTACCGATATATTCGGTTTTATGGATTCCCAGGAAACGGTAGGTATTTCACCGGATATGTTTGAAGAATTTATTTTCCCCTGTTATCAGAAAATTGCTTCCCAGTTCGGACTTTTATCTTATGGGTGCTGCGAACCGGTTCATCCGATCTGGGAGAGATGTCTGTCTAAGCTGCCAAACCTGCGTAAAATATCCATTTCCCCGTGGTGTGACGAGGAATATATGGGACAGCAGTTAAAGGGCAGTCGTGTCATTTATCACAGAAAGCCAAGTCCGAACTACCTGGGCGTAGATCAGATACTGGACGAGGATGCTTTCCGCGGGCATATACGGAAAAGTCTGAAGGCTGCTGCCGGATGTGAGATGGAGATTACCCAGAGAGACGTATACACGATCCACCGGAATGTGGCAAAGGCACACCGCTACATTGAAATTATCAAAGAAGAGATTGCATGTAACTGGCAGAAAGGATGATTTATGAATTATGACAAATACAGTCTTTTGAAAGACAAAAAACCGTATTTTCCAATGATGGGAGAGTTTCATTTTTCCAGATGTCCCAAGGAATGCTGGGACAGGGAAATACGGAAGATGAAAGCGGGCGGAATAGACATCATTGCAACCTACGTTTTCTGGATACACCATGAAGAGATAGAAGGCATTTTTGATTTCTCCGGGCAGAGAGATCTGCATACATTTTTGGAGCTTTGTAAAAAATGGAATATAAAGGTGTTTCTTCGTATAGGTCCATGGGCACATGGAGAGGCGAGAAACGGGGGTTTTCCCGACTGGCTGTTGAAAAAAGGCTGGAAGCTGCGCAGTGATGATGCAAGATATCTGAAAAAAGTGAAGATGTTCTGGCAGCGTATCTATGAACAGTGCAGCGAACATATGGATATTGTAGAAGGCATACAGATAGAAAATGAGTACGGACATGTGGGAGGCCTGCGAGGAGACGAAGGAAATCAACATATGCGCACACTGACTGCACTTGCGAAGGAAATCGGATTTGCCGCGCCTTACTGGACAGCTACCGGCTGGGGTGGTGCTGTAATCGGAGATCTGATCCCTGTGATGGGCGGATATTGTGATGCTCCCTGGGATGCTGCAAGGGAAAAGCTTTCGCCGAACAAAAATTATCTGTTTACTGCAGTGCGGAATGACGGAAACATCGGAAGTGACGTGCACGAAGGATTGGAATTATCGTTTGAAAAAGAAAAATATCCATATCTGACCGCTGAGCTTGGAGGAGGATTACAGGTAACTCATCATCGCAGACCCCTCGTATGTGCAGAGGATATCGGAGCTATGACATTGGCTAAGATCGGCAGCGGCTGCAATCTCCTGGGATATTATATGTATCATGGCGGCACAAATCCAAAGGGTGTATCTTCTTCTTTGCAGGAATCCACAGATGCAGGCTCCTTTTGTGATGTATCGGAGCTGAGCTATGATTTTCAGGCGCCGATCCGGGAATACGGACAAATATCGAATACCTTAAAGGAATTGAAATTGTTTGCCATGTTTGTCAAAAGCTTTGGTTCTGATCTGTGCAGGATGCAGCCTGTATTTGACGAAAAGGTATGTACGGACATGGAGTTATCTCGGTTTCGGTCCATTGTACGAAAAAATAAAAACAGTGGATATCTGTTTGTTAATAATTATCAGCGCGGTTATTCCATGAAGGATCATAAGCAGGTTTCTCTGCGTGTAAATACAGGGGAAATAGAAATATGTTTTCCGGTTCAGGATATCAAAGACAAGGACTTTTTCTTTTATCCATTCGGCTTTGATATGGGAGAGGAGCGTCTCGCATGGATCAATCAGACGCCATTGACGATTCTTGGTAAGAATACATGGATTTTTTATGGAAAGGAACCATTGCAGTTTGAAGCAGAGCAGGATTTGTCAAAGGCAGCGATTTTAGCGTTTTCAAAAGATATGGCAAAGAATCTGTGGCGTGTGGATTCCGTGCCGGAGATATTGTTTCTTTCAAAAGCACCTGTCATTGAAACAAAAACAGGAGCGGCAGCTATGGTGCGCAGCGGACTGAAGTCGGAATATTATTATGCATTGACCGAGCGCAGCGAAAAAGCAGCTGCATTATTGGATTCTACATGGGAGCATACCGATTTACCCGATTTTTTGTATGGAGCAGGAAGAACCGATCGTCTGTCTGTCTATCGAAAAAAGGTGAATATTCCGGTGTGCCATGCAGACTGTGCCATTGAAGAAATATCAGAGCTGGAAGGAGGTATAAAAGTATACCGAATATCATTGGGCTACGATCACAGCTATAATTTTGCGTCAGAGGATGTCTTTCTTCAGATTTCATTTGAGGCAGATGAAGCCGGGCTTTATCTGAATGAAGAGAAAATCGCGGATCGGTATTATACGGGTGAAGTGTGGGAAGTTGGTCTTGGCAGATTTGGATTCCCGGCAGAACTTACTTTACGGTTAAAGCCTCTTTCTACGGAGGATGATATTTATCTGGAAGCAGAACCACAGTATAAAAATGGAGTGTGCTGCTGTCTGAAAAATGTAAAAGCTGAGACGGAATGTTTTATGAAGCTGGTTTAATACAACAGGGAACGAACCGTTCTGTCGCTTCCGGCATTACTATACTGCATCAGAATAACTCTGCTTCCTTTTTTATGCCGGAAGAAGTTTTTTATATGATTGAATTTGATAAATTCATTTCGTATAATATAGCTTATAAGAAGGAAGGATCGGAGGATAAGAAATGAAAAGGATTTCAGACAGTGGGATTTACAGAAAGCGTTTTGAAAAACATTTTGAAGAGCTTCGCTGGCTGTATATGGAATTATATAATAATGATGCTATGTTTGCCGAATTATGTGATAATATGGAGCGTTTTTTTGCTGAACGAAATTCTGACCTGAAAGAACTGGATGCAAAGCGTGAAAAGCAGCCGGAATGGTACAAACAAAATGATATGCTTGGCATGATGTTTTACATCGATAATTTTGCCGGAAATATGCAGGGAGTGCAAAATAAGCTGGATTACATTGAACAGGCGAATGTAAACTATATACACCTGATGCCTTTTCTGGATACACCAAAAGGGCGTTCCGACGGCGGGTATGCAGTATCCGATTTCCGTAAAGTGCAAGAGAAACTCGGCACAATGGAGGATCTGGAAAATCTGACCGGAGCCTGCCATAAGAAAGGGATCAATGTATGTATGGATTTTGTCATGAATCATACTTCCGAGGATCATGAATGGGCAAAGAGAGCACGTCAGGGAGACGGAGAGTATATGAGCCGGTATTTCTTCTATGACAATGATTCCATTCCGATGGAATATGAAAAAACTGTGCCTCAGGTATTCCCTACCACTGCGCCCGGCAATTTTACCTGGCTTGGTGATATCGGACATTTTGTTATGACTACATTTTATCCCTACCAGTGGGATTTGAACTACAAAAATCCCCGTGTATTTAATGAGATGATGTACAATTTTCTTTATCTGACAAATCGTGGAATTGACATTATCCGTATCGATGCTGTTCCTTATATCTGGAAGGAGTTAGGGACCCAGTGCCGGAATCTGCCAAGAGTACACACAATTGTCCGCATGATGCGTATGATCAGCGAGATTGTATGTCCGGGCATCTTATTGCTGGGCGAAGTCGTGATGGAGCCGGAGAAGGTGGTTCCATATTTCGGAACGGTGGAAAAACCGGAATGCCATATGCTGTACAATGTGACTACGATGGCTACCACCTGGCACACAGTGGCTACGAGAGATGTCCGCCTGTTAAAAAAACAGCTTGATATCGTAAATGGTCTTTCAAAGGATTATGTGTTTTTAAATTATCTGCGCTGTCATGATGATATCGGATGGGGGCTTGATTATGCCACACTGATGCAGGAGGGGATCGGGGAAGTATCCCATAAACAATATCTCAATGATTATTTTCAGGGTTATGCAGGAGCCAGCAACAGCAGAGGAGAGCTGTACAATGCAGATCCGATCACGAAGGATGCCAGATTCTGCGCCACCACAGCATCCATATGCGGTATTGAAAAGGCAGGATTCGAGCAGGATGAACAGGCGATGGAACAGGCGATCCGGATGGACCTTATGCTTCATGCCTATATGTTTATGCAGTCGGGTATCCCTGTACTCTACAGCGGTGATGAAATCGGACAGGTCAATGATTATACTTATAAAGAAAATCCCGAAAAAGCGGAGGACTCCCGCTATATTCACAGAGGAGCTTTTCACTGGGATCTGGCTGAACAGATATCTGATCTGACAACAGTTGAGGGGAGGATGTTTGCTGGGCTGAAACAGCTGGAGGATATCAGAAAGAGTGAGAAGGCATTTGTTTCCAATGCGGATACATGGACCATTGATACATGGGATAATGCTATTCTTAGTATTGGCAGATATTTTGACGGAGATAAGATCATCGGTCTGTTTAATTTCAGTGAGCAGGAACGCATCGCATGGGTCAATGAGACGGACGGTGACTATGTGAATCTGCTCACCGGAGAAGACTTTAATCCGATAGGAGTACACATGCCTCCATATGGATTCTATTATCTGAAGAAAAAATAGTAAAAAACACTGGTTTCATACGATGGACCAGTGTTTTTTATTGAAAAATTTATACAATATAGTTTTTTTCTGTGGTTTCTCTGCGTATTAAAACCGAATCAATTATTTTGTGTACAGGTTCTGTGAGAAGTACGGGTTTCCTCTTTTTTCTTTCATTCATCTGATCTACCAATAAACTCACTGCCTCAAAAGCAATTTTGTCAATTTGCTGGTCTACTGTACTTATTGAGCAGACCGCTTCCCTTGAAATGGGAGAATTATCAAATCCAATCAAATAATAATCCTCCGGTAATTTATGAAATTTCCTGAAAAGAAGATTCAAAAATATGTTTGCATGGGTATCATTGGAAATAAAAATACCCTTTCTCCTTCCGGCATATGTTTGATCTATATATTCAATGCATTCTTCCATCAATGCCTTATCATTTTCCAGACTTTTTCCAAGATTTTTATATATGATCTCATGAGATAACTGGTGCTTTTGGCATGTATCCAGAAATCCGGTAATCCGCCCATAGGATGGGATATTTTTTTGTGTGGGAGAATTGATTTCTATATAGATGTCACATTCATGCTCAAAAAGCAGTTCTGTTGCTTTTACAGCTCCTGCATAGTTGTCAGTATTGACGCTGCATACAAATTGATCTTCACGTTCTATGGTCACAATGGGAATGGGAAGATCAGCCAGTTCTCTGGAAGGAATCGTATGGCTTAAAATGATCATTCCCTCAATTTTATATGCTAACAGCTCCTGCATGTATCGGCGTTCGGTCTCCTCCTTATCATTTCCGGTGAAAACAAAAAATTTGTAGCCGAATTTTTCATATGTAGACAGAATCTGGTTCAGCATTTCGGAATAGTAGTGATGATACAGATTCGGAAGAATAACACCCACAAATTCGGTTTTTCCATTGGCAAGAATTCGAGCCACTTTATTTTCTTTATAATTTAATTTTTCCAATGCTGCAGAAATGATTTCCTGATTTTCCAGAGTAAGTGAATCCGGGTTATTAAAATATCTGGAAATCGTAGTTTTGGAAAAGTTTGTATATTTTGCAATATCGTCAAATGTTACATTTTTTTTGCCCATAATAAACCTCTCATCCTTTTATTACATGTGAACAGTATACCAAAAATAGACTGGAAGAGCAATAGTAATTGGTTAAGTAACCGGTTATATGAAAGGTGCACAAAAATATAAATAAAAAGCGTCATTTTCTTACAAAAATAACATTATGCTTTGACATCAACGTAATTTAATGATATGATATTTTTACATTAAGTAACCGGTTACTTAACCAGTTACTTTACGAGATATCATAAGGAGAAGGAGGAAACGTCAATGAAAAGAAAAGTCGTGAAAAAAATGGCAGTGTTCGGAACAATAACGGCGGCATCAGCCTTAGTATTGTCCGGCTGTACATTTGGTTTTGCCAGCGACCCGGATGATCCGAAAGAAGAAGAAAAAGTGGTGCCAATTGATATGTCAACGGACAGTTTTGTGTATGACGAATCATTGAACGGTACAAGTATTACGCTTTTGAACTCAAAAGCGGAAATACAGGTTGCTTTGCAGGAAATGGCGGAAGTGTTTGAGGAAAAAGCAGGAGTACATGTGGAGGTTATGCCGGTGACAGACGGTGATTCACCGTATACAAAAGTGGTCAGCCTTTATAACTCAGGAACGCCGCCTACATTATCCATTCTGGATACCACGGATGTCATTGCGTTGGCGGAAGCAAAGGCAGAAGATCTGACAGAGGAATCCTGGACATCTGAAGCAGAAAGTTATCTGACGGATATCAATGGAAAAATTTATAGTTTTCCGCTGTGTATTGAGGGAAGAGGTCTTATCTACAATAAGGCAGTGATTGAAGAAACATTGGGACGTGAATTTAATCCGAAAGACATAAAGACACTGGACGATTTTGTTGCGCTGCTGGATGAACTGGTAGCAGGAGGCATGGAAAAACCAATATCGCTGGCAAAAGAAGACTGGTCTTTAGGTGCTCATCACCTTCAATATATTTATGAAACCTATGACGGAACATCTGCAGGTGCGCAGGAAGTGATAGAGCAGATTAAATCCGGAGAATTGGATTTGGAAAATTATGACCGTATGGCACAGTTCCTGGATATGTTTGATGTTCTGAAAAAGTATAACATTGCAAGCGGAGATCCTCTCGGAGCGGATTATGATGAGATGGCGATTGATCTTGTAGACGGTAAAACAGCATTCTGGTTCAACGGAAACTGGGCATGGCCGAACATGGAAGAGGCAGGTGCGGAAAATGAGGATGAGTATGGCTTTCTGCCCTACTTCATGAATAATGATGAAACTGATTTTGTGAACAGTCAGATTCAGGGGTCCCCGTCCAAACAGATTATGCTGGACGGACAGATTGCAAGTGAGAATGAGAAAAAAGCAGCAAAAGAGTTTCTGAACTGGATCGTATATTCAGAAATTGGTCAGCAGATGTTGTCGTACCGATGCAATGTGATCCCGCCTTTTGAAAACAATCCGTATGAACCGTCAGATCCGTTGAGCAAAGATCTGTATGAAAAGGTACAGGGAGGCGAGGCATTTAATGCTTCCGCCATTGTTCCAAATGACCACTGGTCGATTCTTGGAGCATCTATGCAGAAATACCTGGCAGACCGATGTGACAGAACGGAACTGATCCAAGAGATAGAAGCTTATTGGGAAGAACAGAAATAGAGGGATAAGAGATGAAAGATAGTAACAAAAAGGATTTTTGCATGTTTGCATTACCGGGAATGTTTTGTTTCCTTGCAGTTGTGATCGTACCGTTTGTTTATGGTATTTATCTGACGCTGACAGATTGGGATGGTGTTTCAGCAGCAAAGAACTTTATTGGCGGACAGAACTTTTTAGGGGTTTTGCGGGATGGACAGTTTTGGAGCTCCCTCGGACTTACTTTTAAATATGTAATAGCGGTTGTTATTTTAGTAAATATTGTAGCTTTTGCTATTGCATATTTACTGACAAGAGGAATCAAAGGTCAGAACTTCTTTCGGGCAGGATTTTTCACCCCAAATCTGATTGGCGGTATTGTACTTGGATATATCTGGCAATTTGTTTTTTCCAGAGTATTTGTGAGTATTGGTGAAAAGACCGGATGGGAATTATTCGGAGTTTCCTGGCTTTCAGATCCCACAAAAGCTTTTGTGGCATTGGTAGTCGTATCTGTATGGCAGCTATCAGGTTATATGATTCTGATTTATGTAGCCGGTTTTATGGGTATAGACGAGCAGGTCATGGAAGCAGCAAGTCTTGATGGGGCGACCGGTCTAACATTGCTGCGCCGGATTATCATGCCTCTCATGATGCCCTCCATTACAATTTGCCTGTTTTTGACCCTCTCCCGTGCGTTTATGGTATATGATGTAAACCTGTCCCTGACAGGAGGCGCACCTTACGGAAGCACGGAAATGGCAGCAATGCATGTGTATGAGAAAGCATTTACATCCAGACAGTTCGGTGTTGGTCAGGCAGAAGCCATTATTTTATTTATCATTGTTGCATGTATCAGCGGCTTACAGGTTTACCTGACGAAACGTAAGGAGGTAGAAGCGTAATGGATATGAAAAACACATCAATTGGCGGCGCAAAAAGAAAAGCAGCAAATGCACTGGGTATAACAGGCTTGGTTCTCATCTTTATTGTTTATATGTTTCCTTTCATCATGGTCGTTATCAATTCGTTGAAGCAGAAACGGGACATTATAAAGAGTCCATTTTCATGGCTGTTTACAATCAAGGGTTTATCCTTTGATAACTTTGTAAAAGCATTTACCCAGATGGATTTTCCATGTGCATTTAAAAATTCATTGATCATTACCGCTTCTGCCACAGTGCTTGTCACATTATTTGCGGCAATGCTTGCTTACTATATGGTACGCCACAATAATAAAATTTCAAAAATCATGTTTGCGTTGATGGTAGCATCTATGATCATACCGTTTCAGGCAATTATGATACCGATGGTGAGTATTTACGGTGGGACACTGAATATTCTGAATCACAGAATTACATTGATATTTATGCATGTAGGCTTTTCTATGGCAATGACAGTATTCATGTTTCATGGTTTTATCCGGGGAAGCGTTCCGATTGCATTGGAAGAAGCTGCATACATTGACGGATGCACACACAGGCAGACTTTTTTTAAAATCGTACTGCCGATTATGAAACCGATCATTTCAACAACTGTTATTTTGAATGCATTGGCGTTTTGGAATGATTTCCTGTTGCCATCACTTGTATTGACGGACAAAAAATTATTGACATTACCACTGTCAACCTATAGTTTCTATGGAACATATTCGGCAGATTATGGTACAATTATGGCAGGTCTGATCCTGTGCATCATTCCTGTTCTGATCTTATATTTCATATTACAGAAACAGATCATAAATGGTGTGGTGACAGGAGCTGTAAAATAAAAAAATAAGATATACGAGGAAAGTGAAAATATGACAGAAAATATATTGCATCTGAAGGCGCCGGGAAATTGGATAAATGATCCGAATGGATTTATATATTACAAAGGTCAATATCATTTGTTTTATCAGTACTTTCCTTATGGAACTATGTGGGGAACGATGCATTGGGGACATGCGGTAAGTAAAGATCTGATACATTGGAAGCACCTTGGTCTTGCTCTGTTCCCCACAAAATCTTATGATCGAAATGGGGTATTTTCCGGCAGTGCGCTGGAAAAAGAAGGAAAACTGTTTCTTTATTATTCTGCTGTACGTTATATGGAAGAAAATGAGGAAAATATTCATATTGTCGAAGATAACCGTATAGAAACAAGTCAGGCATTGTTGATCTCAGAAGATGGAATGCATTTTGATAACTGGAAGCAAAAGCAACAGATTATTCCGGTATGCCGGGATGATTCTGTTGCAGATGCTGCAGATACGAGAGATCCAAAAGTATGGAAAGATGATGATGGATATTATATGGTACTTGGAAGTACCTATAAAAAGCAGTTTGGTCGTGCATTATTCTATCGTAGCCAGGATGCCATGCACTGGACATATGTAAATCAGTGCCAGCTTTCCCGGCTTGGGAACACTCTGGAATGTCCGGATCTGTTTCAGATAAATCAGAATTATATTTTTCTGTTCTCCTGTATGCAGCTCGTAAAGGAGGATGGAATGCAGGCAGATCACGCTGTCTGTACGTTAGCAGATTTTAATAAGGACACCTGTGAACTGCATGTGTCTGAAGCATATCAGTTTGTAGACTATGGTTTGGATTTATATGCTCCGCAGACAACGCTGGATGCTGCAGGCAGAAGAGTGATAATCGGCTGGATTCGTATGCCGCAGCCAGTAGAAAAGAATACAGATATTCCCTGGATTGGAATGATGTGCGCTCCAAGAGTAGTTGAGGTGGAGCATGGACATATTTATTTCCGCCCTCATGAAAATGTCAAAGCATTTTTTTCGGAAAGAATTTATTCTTCCAAAGAAGCCATCTCAGGTAAATATCGGATATATACAAAATTAGAAAATGGCGGATTTCTGAACATAGGAGGCTATCAGATTACAAAAGAATCTGACCATATATATATAGACAGGACAAACGTATTTCCAAAGAATAGTGTTCAAAGGCTGCGGCTGAAAACCCCGGTCATTCGTGAGGGCGACTGGCTGGATATTTATGTGGATGAAAATCTGATCGAAGTTTATATCAATGATGGCGAGTATGTTATCAGCAATGTGGTATATGGATTAAAGCCGGAAATTTCGTATGATGATCTTCAAAATCCTGTTTTGTATACATGGAAGGCGGAATAGAAGCTATGGGCTGTTGCACAAAATGCGCAGCTCATTTTTTATTTCAAATGTATCATTTTCTTAATATATGGAATCGGTATTAGTCATTGAATACCAACTAATAATATATGTTTATATGATTTAAATTCTTGAAATAATTTCTAAAATCATATAAGATAGGT
>CAYRZL010000012.1:0-43211 GCA_964428795.1 uncultured Lachnospiraceae bacterium
AGCAAAACTTAAAATGAGCCTGCGAATCGTTACTGGAACGAGGTACGAGTGAACAGTAACAATTTCCTCCTCATTTCCCTGTAAAGCGGATTTTTCATCTTGCATTTTGTGCACAGATGTGATATATTTTTCCTGGGCAATTACATGTCTCTGAACATTTCAATATAGCCATCCGGCTATTCTTTATCAAATGCTCTTCTGCATTTCTACAGAAAATTCGTTGCCTGCATTCAAAACTATTGTTTGGATGTCCTGTTTATCCGCCTGTTTCAGAACAAAAAAGATCTGCTCTCTTTATACAATGCGTTAAACGGGAGCGATTACACCGATGAAAACCAGCTATACATTAACACATTGGAGGACCTGATCTACATAAGTGTAAAAAATGATGTGTCATTTATCATCGGAAATCATATCAATTTATATGAGCATCAGTCACATCTCCTTTACGCCTTCTTCCAGTTTCCTGGTAATCTCCTGTAACTGCTTATCCTGTTTGGATGCCATAACGCTGTCCCTCCTTTATCATTCTGACCCATCTTGTTTTCATTTCATGGGGATACTGGTTCTCCTGCTTCGGCCTGCGTTCTCCATTCCATGTAAGACCTCCCGCAATGCCCTCACAATAAAAACCGGAAGCCTTTAAGGAAGTCCCCGGTTCACTTTGCAGGATATAAGTAATCACTTTCCGATACCCCATCGCTTTTGCCGCACGGCAGGCGGCACAATATAAAATGCTGCATCTTCATCTGAATATCAAGAAAGATCAGATCAATGGTCGTATCATACTTTTCGATCAGATCCAGACCATCATAATATTTCGTTACTCGGATTTTTGTCTCTGTCTCCACAGCATACCTGGATATCATCTCCCCAAGCTGATCCACAAACATTTCCTCATCATCGCATATTGCTATGTGCAGCACAAAAACACCTCCCGTCCGTCACCCTTAGCCAGGATAGTATAGCAAAAAATGATTTCACCTGCTAGCTGCCTTTTTTGTCTCATAATAGGCATTAGAGCAAAAGTTGTTTGATAATTTCTTACATTTCTGGGAATAATGTGTTATAATAAATGTAATAAGCGCGCCAAAATAGATGTGTGACGCTAAACAGAACTCAACTTTGGAAAGGAGCAGGATGCAGTGTTTGAAATAGGCGAATATGTACACTATTCCGCAGCAGGCGTGTGCCAGGTGGCAGCCATTACTACGATGGACCTGGGCGGAGGAGAAAAACCTTACTATGAATTACACCCCATTTACGAGCCTGGTCGGATAATTTACACAGCGGTGGGCACAGAAGCACCCCGCATGCGTCATGTATTGACCAGAGAAGAGGCCAGTCAGTTGATTCGCGAGATTCCGCAGATCAAAGGTTTATGGGTACCGGAAGAAAAGACCCGCGAAACCCAATACAAGGATGCATTAAAGACCGGAGAATGTACGAACTGGATAAAAATTATTAAGACTGTCTATGTACGCAGACGCGAAAGGGAATCCGGCGGAAAACGCATTACCGCAACGGATGAACGCTATCTGAAAATGGCAGAGGATAAGCTGTATGGTGAGCTGGCGCTTGCCCTCGATATGCAGAAAAATGATATGGAATCTTATATCACCTCTGAAATCGCTAAAATCCAATTACCGACAGCAAACTAATATATCTGTCCGAAAAAAGGAGATTCCGTATGGAGTCTCCTTTTTTGCCCTACTCATGTTTTACAAAATGAAAATCACAGATTTCAGCTCCGCCATAAATCGTACCAGTCTGAACAAACTCCACCGTCGGCAGATCCCGGTAGATAATCTGATCCAGATTACAAAACATTGGTGTCAGCTCTGGGCATTCGTACTCCCGGCAGATTTCCACATAGATACAGGATTCCATGTGAAACGCAAACTCGTTTTTCCCGCATTCCGGGAACGTGATCTTCCATCCGTATCCATTGTTCTTTGGAACGACCGTCGGGAACTGCTTTTTCATCATCCGAATAAATCCCGGCAGCTTTGCAATCCGCTGATTCTGCTGATGCTGCACCTCTGCCTGTTGGTTCATAATATCCGTCATTTCCTGCAATACTTCTTCTTTATTTCTGCTATGTTTTGACAAAATCTTGTAGAGTGCAATAGCGGAAAACAGATTACTCAAATGTCCGAAATTCCCGCTATCCGTATAAGGTGATTTTGCAATCATGGCATCCACCCGCTCTTCTATCTCGGTCCGGATCCCCGGCTTCTGATTCTGATACATGGTATGCAGACAACTGTTATGCAGCAATTTCGCCGCCTTATAATCAAATGGATTCTCTTTCGGCTTCGCCTTCGGGCGTAAAAAATTCATACTGTTTTCAAATAATTTCATTTGTTACCTCGTTCCCTTATGCTTTATGCACTGCGTATATTTTGTATTCCTGATCTAAACAGAAATGCCTTACTGGCACTATAATTGTAAAAAACAGGCATGTCAAGAAAAAGCACTCGCCATCACACACTTGAAAATTTACGTTCTAATGAAGCCTTAATAAAATCTTCTGCTTTTCGTTGTCTCAGATATAATAAATAATCTTTGGCACAGCTGGAAAGCTTTTCACTTTTTTTCCATGCCATCACATAGACACTTTCTCCCAGACCTTTGATAGCGATGTGGGTTGTCAGCTTCCCCGGATATCTGGACATGACCGCTTCCGGCGCTATATATATACAATCTCTCGTGGATATGAGAAATTCCATGGCATTCGCCGGATCATCCGTTTCAAAAACCACATTCCAATGAAAGTGATCTTTGATCTCGTTTTTCTGACACAGATCATTTTCGCTGCTTCCAAGAATTATCTTCTGCTCCTTCAGATCTGACAAAAAAAGAACCTTCTTGGATGCCAGAGGGGAATCCGCAGAAACCGCCGCCATATATCTGTCTTTGTAATAATACTGCCAGGAAAAATATCGGGGATCCAGCACAGTCTCCTGACAGAAGGCAAGCTCATAGGCTCCTGATTTGAGTGCAAACAGCACGTTCTTTCTTCCGGTATCATCAATATTAAGCTTTATATCCGGATTCTCCTGCATAAATGTCATGGCAGAATTTATGATCCCATAATGCGACATTCTGTTTTCACCGACAATACGCAGTTCCAGTTTATTTTTCGTCTTATTTTTCATTTCCTCCAGTGCAATCTGTGATTTATCGTATATCTCCAGCATTTCGGAGTAGTACCGGAGCATTTTTTTTCCTTCTTCAGTCAGCGTAAATGATTTTCCATATCGATTCAAAAGCTGAATGCCCAGCTCTTTTTCTAACAGCATAATATGCTTTGAGACCGTAGACTGGGATACAAATAACTGTTCCGCCGCTTCTGTAAAACTTCCTGTAGCTGCAACTGTAAAAAAACTCTTCAACCGCATAATATCCATACAACTTCACCTCTTGTTCTTCCTGACGTCCACAATGTCTCTATGATCATCCAGCATGAATCAGACACCTTTATTCTATCATATTTCTATGATAATTCCCATACGAAAAGAAAACTCCCCCCGGATACATAGCAACAGTAAACCAGAAAACGTGCCTGCTGATACACAGACACGTTTCCGGAAATGAAAACTTATGCTAAAGAAATTATTTTCTTTTCTGATCCTCAACCAAAGCAAGACGCTCCGGGTCATATGTTTTTCGGATTCCAAAATAGCATGCAAGAGCAATGATCGCAATAACGATCATGACCATATAAGAATTATTGTATGTACCGAATTTTGCATACATAACGGTCATAAAAGTAAATGCAAACGCACTTCCCACATCGCTTACCAGCGCCACAAAACGGTTAACGCTGGCAAAATTCTTACGTCCATATACGTAGGAAACAATGGATGCCTTCAGATTCTCCAGACCACCGGTCAGAGAGGACGCAAAAATAATAGTACACACAATCAGCGCCGGTGTATTTGCGGTCATGAACAAAATGAAGATCGCACCGACAATATATGTGGCTGAGAAAATTCTCATTACCTTTACGGTACCCACTTTATCATCCAGAACTCCCCATATAAAGCTGGTAAAGATACCAATCACACTGATAACCGTCATGAATACTGCCGCACGAGGTCTTTCGATCCCGACATCCACCATTCTCAGGATCATATGCGAAATAATGGCGATCATCATGAAACGAAGGGCTGTATTTCCGATGATCATCAAAATTCCTTCTTTGCATAGAAGAAGCTCTCTCACTTTTGTCTTGTTTGCAGGATCCGCTTTTCTATTGGCAAGCGCGGCTTTTTCTTCCTCAGTAAGAATAATACCGTCTGCCGAAAGTCCGACATCCTCCGGATTCTCTTTCAGAAGAACACAGACCAGCACGCAGACAATGATGCTCACAATTGCTACCGTTGTATAAAAAACTCCTTTTCCGTACGGCGCGATAACCAGATTCCCCAGCTGGGCATAAATTGCGGACATCAGCGGAAACGCGATCGTCACAACGCCAAGCGCCCATCCACGCCGACGGATATACCAGTTTGTGACAAACATCTGAGCAGATAACAGCAACACAGGATAAGCTGCCTGACAAATCGCAAACCCTGCGCACATACCCGGTAATTGATTGGACAATGCAACCAGAAACGTTCCTATCACCATTCCTGCCATTCCACAGACAAATACCTTCTTGATACCGGTTTTAATAATGATACATCCGGCAATAAAACCGGTGGCAATGGCAATATAGGAACCTGCTGTAACCCCGACATTAACCTGCACCCTGGTCCATCCGTACTGTTCTTCCAAAACCGGAACAAGCACGTTGGTGATATCAACCTTCATGATATTGCAGATTGCCAGAATCAACATACAGAACACGATTACAACTGCCGCTCTTCTTCTAAACTTACTGTCAATTTTAGGCTTATTCATTTTATTTCTCCTTTACTAATCTCCCTTAGCGCCAACATAAGATTGGCATTGCGGTTTTCTCAGGCGTTACAATAATAGCCTGCGCAGGACATCGGTTTTCACACAGACCGCACAACATGCAATCCTCCGGATAAACGATCACAGGTTCCTTTTTTTCCCTGTCAAAACGGATCACGTCCATCGGGCAAAACATTTCACACATTCCACATCTGACACATTTTTTCATATTAACTGGATTAACAGCCATTATCAACACCTCCGTTCCTCTGTTAAATCCGGAAAATCACACACATACGTTTCTTCCGTCGGCTTTCTCCATTCCTCCGGCACGGGAACAGCTGAAAACTGCATTTCCCCGTTTACATTTTTAATTTTGTACCACACATAGCCGATTTCATCATTTTGCTTCGGATAATCCTCCCTGAAATGAGTCCCCCGGCTCTCTTTGCGCATGATAGATGCCCTAAGGCGCATCTCCGCATTGCAGACCATATTCCTTGTCTCAAACGCAAGGCGAAGTTCATGCGCGTCTTCGGCGTGGAGTCTTGGTACCAGATGGTCGCGTAAAAATTCGATCTGTGTTAAAGCTGCTCGCAGCCTGTCCTCTTTTTTTATGATCCAAACATAGTATGGGGCCATTGTATTCTGAAGCATCTGAATCACCCATGCGGGTTTAAATCCTCCCACACGTTTCATCGGGGCATATAAGGTCTCAAACAATTGCCCGATCTGTGCTTCATCCGGCTCTGCCCAATTGATCTCTTTACTGTAATCCGCAGCGGCCCGTCCTGCCCTGGCGCCCATAACTCCGGAGCCGGTCAGCGCAATTCCGAGTGCGCTGTATGCCGCTCCGCACAGCATCGTTCCAAGAGAATCTCCTGCCGCATACAGACCTTTTATACTGGTAGCTCCCTCTGTACCTTCCGGCCAGATTCCCTCCGATTTATGAGTGGACATTCCATATGACGAACCTGTGACCATCTCAGCCGGCCAGTTTGCCCCCTCCGGCGGCGGTGTCTCCTTCAAAAACCGTCCGTAGATCGGTCCTTTTCCCATGTGGGCGTCAAATTCCGGTCCCAGATGGAAACGAAGCATCGGTTTTACCGTTCCGTCTGCAGTCATATATTTCGGCAGAGGCGGTGTAAAACCTGCCGGTCTTTTCATAAAGGAGGGGCCGACATAGGCAGGCTCCTCCGGCGACACTGTATGCACATCCATAAACTCTTTGCCGGTGATCTCGGCTCCGATGCGATATGCCATCATATCACCGTCTGCAGTCAGATTTGAAATCGGCCAGCCGCTCGGTTTGAATCCGCACGCGCCGGCGCAGATAATAACGGCTTTTGCCCGAAATACTACCGGTTCCGCCTCCGAAACCGTAATTCCTACAGCCCCCGCTATACGGTCATCCTCCTTTAACAGATCAGTGATCATGATCCGATCCATGATTGTTACCCCTGCTTTTTCCACTTTTTTGCGGAGAAGGACAGAGTGCGCGCCCTTTGCTTCATCCGGGAACACACAGGTACAGGGTCCCAGTTCATCCATTCCTTTTTTTACAAAACTGCCGTCCTCATTTTTCAGAAATTTGACGCCATATTCCATCAGATCCTCAAAAATCTGTTTTGATTCGTCAAAGACAATTTTGGTCCATTCTCTGTTATTCAAATAGTCTCCGCCCGCACAGATCTGATGCATCCAGGCATCGTAATCATCTGTCTCGGGATCAAACACAAAAAGTGTGTTTGCGAAGGGTGTCTGCCCCGAACTGCTGACATACCCTTTATCCACCAATACCACATCGGCGCCTGCTTCTTTTGCTCTGATGGCGGCAAAACATCCTGCCATACCGCCGCCGATAATCAGCACCTCCGTCTGCACAACGTTTCTTGCACCCATACATTAACCTCCTTTTGTTCATATTCCATGCCTTTATGCTTTTTCAAAAGAATATCTTTGTGCTTATTATAAAATACCGGGGTTAAACATCAATTCAAATTCAAATCAGTTATTCCATTTAAGAATAAAAAATATCTTTTAGATGCCCGGAAACCCGAAAGGACGATCCTGTTTTCTCCCGGATCTCACTTATCGTACAATCGGCAAATTTTTCTGTCAGAATAAATCCCTGATTCGGATCTACTTCAAAAACGCCAACTTCCGTGTAAATCCTTGATACAACCCCTATCCCCGTCAATGGATAATCACAGTTTTCCACCAGCTTTGGAGTTCCATCCTTTGTCGTCATTTCCATTGCCAGAATCACCTGTTTCGCGCCTGCCGCCAGATCCATGGCTCCGCCGATCCCGCTTGCAGGTTCAGATGGAAGCTTCCAGTTCGCGAAATTTCCGTGACTGTCCGCCTGATATGCCCCCATGATTGTTTTATCCAGATGCTTTCCCCGGATCATGCAGAAGGAAGAAACCGTATCAAAAAATGATCCGCCCACATTATCCGTCACAAAGCGATTCATGGAATCTCTCATTTCGTAATCTCCGGGCTCTGCCGGCGTACCTAACCCAAAACAGACAACTCCCGGTTCGATCTGAATATAGATCCTCTTATGGGAATCGATATACTTTCCCACCGCATAGGGAATACCGTGTCCAAAGCTGACAAACTCGCCCTCCTGCAGATCCTGTGCGATTTTCCATGCGATCCTTTCTCTGTTACTCATTATCCCTCTCCTCCTGCAATACGATGGCATCCACATATGGCGCCGGTATCGTGATACTGTTTGGATCCAATAGCTCTTCTTCCAGATATTTCTTTGCCTCTACAATAACATAATCCGCCGCCGTGGCCATAACAGTGTTAAAATTCGCCGCCACCCCCCGGTGATGGACGTTACCATACCTGTCCACGACACTTCCATATACAAGCGCCACATCCGCATGCAAAGGTAACTCCAGCAGATAATCTCTATTATTTACATGAAGGATCTGTTTCCCTTCCTGCACGGAAGTTCCCAGTCCCGTAGGAGTAAGAAAGCCCCCCAGTCCGGCTCCTCCCGCGCGAATCCTCTCCGCAAAGGTTCCCATAGGCAGCACTTCCAGCTCCAGCTTCTCCGCCTTCGCCAGTTTCATTGCCGCATGATTGTGCCCCATGTAGGTACAGATGATCTTTTTAAACATACCGGTATCGATCAGATCGTTTCCGATGGCATCCGAAAACACAAATTCCGAACATGCGTCATTTGTGATCAGCGTAATATCCTTCAATTCCCCTTTTCGCTTTGTCAGGGCGCGGACCAGCTCAAACGGAGCCCCGCTGTAAAAAAAGCCCCCCAGCATAACGGTAGAACCGGACTTGATTTTGGCTACTGCATCCGCAATACTTATTATTTTACTTTTCACGGACTTACACGCTTTCTGCCGCCAGTATAGCGGCTCCTATGGCACAGATATACTCCGGATGCTCCGACACATGCAGCTTCATCCCTGATTTTTCTTCCAGAATTTTTACAAACGCTCTGTTTTTGCTCAATCCGCCGCACAGGACGATATGCTCTGTATTGGGATATGTAATATCATTTATGACAGAATTTGCTCTGACTGCTGCTGCATGCATTGCGCCGGTCATAACCGCTTCCTTCGATATCCCACGATTCAGACACTCCAGAATATCCATCCGGGCAAATACCGCACAGCCATCGCTGATCCCGGTATTGTGCTCACCGGACAGATCGCTGACCTGCTCATACTCCCATCCGAAATCCTCTGCCAGATTCTCGATCATAAGACCAAGCCCTGCCGAACATTTCTGGTTCTGTGTCATCTCCGCTATACCGGAGCTGTATTTTTCTCCAAACACCGATACCAGAATCTCATCCGCCCCCAGGCTTACCTCCATCGTAGCCTGCGGATACAACGTTGTGACCGCTTTTGTCATTGTGACGATCTCTGTCCTGCATTTATCGTGAAAAGAAATGTTATATTTCCCTTTTCCTGTTGAAAAAACCGCATCCATATCCCCTATGGTCAGATTGGTCTCTTTCAAAGCTTCATTCCAAAGGGCGGATGCGTTTTCTTCCCGCTTTGCGCCCCCGGAAAGTCCCTTTTTCGCAGCAATGATCTTACCGTCTTTTAAAATCACAACTTTTGTGTATTTGATTCCAATGTCAATTCCACCTGTGATCATCTTTTACACCATCCTTTTTATTCTTGTCACTCCAGCTTTTCCAAGCCAAGACTCTCCATCCAGCTATCCAACTGCTCCAGAAAACGCTTCTCATCCAAATCGGTTCTGTCACCCGGCTGGCTTCCTTCATAGGTCAGAACAGATAAGCCGTGGCTTCTCAGACGCATTGCCTGCTCTTTTCTTGTCAAAGTGCATCCTACGCCGCTGCGCCACAGGCCGAAAATAGCCCCGTCCGCCTGAAATATATCGGCAAATTCATAGATTGCCTCCGGTCGCATATACTCATCCTGTTTAAAATGCTGGGGGGTTCTGGCATCCGGTCCCATCATAAAGCGGACCGCATCCTCTCTCGTCTCTATTCTGGTATCATCCCCATAGCGCAGCATTTCCCTGCGTTCGATGGTTTCGTCCGGCTTGCGCTCCAGACTGCAGCCGCTGATAGAATGAGAGTACTGGGATCCCAGACATACCGCACCATATTTTTCCATGTATCTGTAATATTTCAGATAATGCCATGCCGGCGGATGGGCCTCGATCCAGCGGAACCTTTCATTTCCCACAGCGGCAATCTGCTCCTCCACACGCCACGCCACCTCATCACGCAGCATCTTCCAGAAATTGACGGTTTCTTCCGGATCGACCTTTGTCAACCCTCCTAATGTATAGAAGGAATATAGATCCTTTACGGACAATGGAGACGGTTTATGTGTCATCAGAATAGAAATCTCATTTGCATAATCCTGAATCTGTTTATTTGCATAGGTTTCCCGGATCAGTCTCTCATCATCAAATTTCTGATCAAAAATCCGCTCAATGTCATTGATCTGACGCAGGGTACAGTATGCCCTGTGATCCAGCATGGCGGCTTCTCTCTCTTCATCTCTCGGTCCAAGATACATACACTGATCCGCCATCCACTGAGGTACCGGTGAAAAATCCCTTACCTGTACGCCCCGTTTCGCATGAGAATCACATACACAGGGGAAAGGAACTACCATCTGTCTGTATGGAAATGACTTCCCATTGATATCGTAGCCCAGAAATTGTCCGCCCCAGCAATTATTATGATAACCGCAGATCTCTCTGCCCCATCCTCTGACCTCACATGCCAGACGGCTTTTCCTTGCAAATGACGAGGATCTGCTGCAGATCATAGCGCCATCCGGATTGTCCTCCAATATGGTTATATTTGGAAAACAATTTGACCAGTCTCCGAAAAAACCGCAGTTTCCCTGACCAATCACATTTTCCTTACCGTAAACAGAGTTCTGCCATTTTGCCCTCAGCTCTTTTGCTTTTGCCCAGCAATCCAAAGGTCTGGTTTTCCAAAGTTGCCCTTTTTTATCCATTTCACTTTACCTCCTTACCCTTCAAATTTCCGGTTCCATCCCGCCAGATGAGTCACTCCCGGACGGAGCATGTTTATGAATGCCGACAGACGCAGAGAAGTATCCTCTTTCTGGAGTTCCATATTACGCTCAAAATACAAAAACGGTATGTTTCTTTCCCTCAGCATCTTCCATACGGCGTAGTTGTCCGATCCGTGCAAATGACAATAAATCTGTTTTTCAATGATCACTCCATCTACATTGAAATCCTCGGTCAGTTCAAAAATATGCTGGATGCGTCTTCTCCAGTTATTATCCTTGATGGGATTATGGGGTCTGCCAAGGTACCGTAACGCAAGCGCCATCAGCCGGTCGTTCTGCTCTATGGTCTCGTTCCAGAAATAGGAGCTTCCTGTATCCAGTTCATCGATCACCACATTGGCGCCAAGCTCTTCCACCAACTCCTCCAGCCTCGTATCAAAGGTCTCACTTCCCACGATCATAAGCCGGATCCTATCAGCATACGGTTCTCTGTTTTCCAGTTCCTCTATGTATTTTTCCAGAATCTCATTCATTTCGGCTTTATCCATTACCTGACATGCAAGTACGACCTGCATGGCCTCGGATCCCGACAATACCGTATTGTTAAAGCGTCGAAGCTCATAGATTCTTCTTAACAGTCTGCGATTTTTGTTGTATACCCGGATCGCATGATCCAGATCTGCATCTGTAATTTTCTTCCCGGTCCACGCTTCCATCTTATTTTTAAACACATTCATCTCCGAGCGGGCCACATCCTTGGATGTGGGAGCATCCGTATAATCCGGCATAAAGAAATAGTGTTCAAAAAGATCCGGATCATTGTTTTTCATTACTTCATAAGCATGAAACATCCACTGACATCCCTCTACATTGACGATCCCGTCCATGTAATCGAATCTGCCCTTCAAATACTGGTTTACCATATCCCGTACCGGATAACAGGCCCCATACATCCACTTATCGGAGGTATCATCCTCCTCATGTTCTGCAAGTATACGCACCGGAAGCACACCCGCCGCATATGCAATTTCTTCCGGCATATACGGTTCAAAATAGCCCAGAACCTTTCCTCCTGTCCGTTTTTTCCACTCTCCGGCATATGTATGCCTGTTTTCTATCATCTCTTTAAATTTATTTGTCCCTGTCATATTATCACCACCTATACCAACTCCTGTGCAAAAAGTGCGGCGCCGATTGCCCCGGCGAGCATGGGATCCCACTCACTTGTCAGTGCCCGGATTTTTAACTCACGTTCCAGACGTTTTGTAATACCCGGATTTTTTGCCATTCCTCCGGTAAACCCAAGCTCCGGATATACGCCGATATCTCCCACATCCAATGGCTGCAGTCTGCCTGCAAGTCCCAAAATACGCCATGCTATGGCGAACATATGGGCAGCATATACTTCGTTTTCTGTAACAGGCTCCTCCCTAAAGCCGGGGTGAAACATACCCATTGTCTCTGTCTGCGCAAAGGAATAACAGGTTGTGCTGACCGGCTCAGGATCCTGCTCCACCTTAAGAGACCTTTCTCCGATCTCATCCAGAGGAACCTGTAATAATTCACAAAGCTCCTCCACGTTGTGTCCCATCCCGGTGGCGCACTTATCATTTATCATGAAATCTCTGACACGGTCCCATTTATGCAGACGAATCGCCTTGCAGGTCTGACCTCCCAGATCCAGAACCGTAGTCACTTTGGGACCGAACATATAACGCGCCCCCTTTGCATGGCAGTGTATTTCATCCACATATTCCGCCCCGGAAGTCACATTTCTATGTCCAAAGCCCGTACATACAATGGCTTGCATATCTGACATTTTCATGCCCGGATCCTGCGTCATCTTTTTCCATACTTTTTCCGGTGCATTTATAAAATCCATTTCCGTTTTTATGATGGCATAGCATTTTATTTTGTCATCACACATAATAACTGCTTCCGTACTCACAGTCCCCACATCGATTCCTGCTGTCACCTTCCGGGACTGCAGCACATCTACCTCATCAGAAATCCAGACAGAATCACAAAAGTTTCCATATTTTCTCATGCTTTTCATCTCCTATCAATTTTCCTGCTTATCAAAACATCCCATGCGCTCATTTACAAAGATCCGTTCATCCATCAGCTTCAGATCTTCGCTGATCACCGGTTCAAAACCCATCTGTTCCAGCAGATCTTTCTGCAGATCAACACCCGGTGCAATTTCCGTCAGCACAATGCCTTTTTCCGTCAATCTGAACACACAGCGTTCCGTCACGATCACCACTTCCTGTTTTCGTTCTGCCGCCAGCTTTCCGTTAAATGTGATCTGCTCCACTGCATCCACAAATTTTGGCACCTGTCCCTGAGCCGCAATATGCAGTTCACCGTTCTCAACCAGTCCCTGAAATCCTTTTGCCTTAAAATAAGTGCAGAATACGATTTTTTTACTGGTCTGGCTGATATCAATAAATCCGCCCTGTCCGGCAGGTCTTCCTCCAAAACGACTTACATTTACGTTTCCTTCTCTGTCGATCTGCGCCGCACCCAGAAATGTGATATCCAGACCGCCTCCATGATAGAAGTCAAACATGGAAGGATGGGCGACAAATGCTATCGGATTTACCGACGCGCCAAAATTCGGTCCCTGTCCCGGCGTGCCGCCAATTGCACCCAATTCCAGCGTAAATGTCACTTTATCTACGATGCCCTCCTGTGTTGCTACTGCACCGACGCCGGCGCCTACGCCGACGCCTACATTTACCACTGCCCCTTCATACAATTCATATACTGCCCGCCGGCAGATAATATCCTGAGGCTTTAAATATTCCGGGCGCAGCGCCTGCTCCGCGACGGGACATCTCAGCTCCCCGCTCATATATGGATTGTAAAATGTCCCGTCCGTCTGCCGGTGATTTTCCTTCGGATTTACCGCAACAACTACAGCATCCACCAGTTCGCCCGGAATAGCCACATTTTTTGCCGGAATGGTTTTGTCCGCCACAACCCGTTCCACCTGAACGATCACGTTTCCTTTGGATGCCTTGGCTGCCATTGCCACTTCCAGAATCTCCAGTCTGAGCGCTTCTTTCTCTATGCTGATATTTCCGCTTTCATCGGCAGTAGTTCCCCGAATGATGGCAGCAGTAACAGGCTGACTCTCATAATACAGCCATTTCTCACCGTCCAGCTCCATGACCCGCACGATATTTTTTTTGGTTATCTCATTCATTTTTCCCCCATCCTGCCGGGGATCAATGTAAGTTCCCATACCGATCTTTGACAATAGCCCCGGCTGCTTTGACGCCGAGCACCGGTAAAGCTGGTTCAAAATTCCCTGAGGCAAAACATACGCTTCTATCTCATTTCGCTCTATCATATCACGTATTTTCGGCACCACATCCGGGTGGGAACACACAACTCTTTTCAACAATCCCGGATGGGCAAAGTGCGCATCCCCGATCTCTTTTCCGGGTACTCCATGCCCGCATCCGGAATACAGGCTTAACGCCTTCGGACTTCCGGTTTCAAGAAACCGTTCCTCCAGATTTTTTACAATATATTCCGGATATCCCACCATTCCGGCGGCCGTAACCGCAATACAATCACCGTCTCTTATTAAGTCAAGAGCCTCTGTTATATTCCTGATTTTACTCATAAAAAAACACCTCCTGAAAAAATTATAGGAGATGTTTCAGACCCGTTCAATTCGAATGTAATAAGCATATTCCAATTTGGAATATACTTTAAAATTTTCTTATTTTCCTATTGTCTTTCCCGATACTCTGAAGGCAGACAGCCAAAACGCTTCAAAAAGGTTTTTGAAAAATGATTCTGGTCATAAAAGCCGCAATCTGCCGCAATTTCCTTGATCGATCTGTCTGTCCCGGTCAATTCTTCCTTTGCATGGCTCATCCGCAGACAGGTCAGATATTCCATCACTGACGTACCATATTCCTGTTTAAAACCGTGCGTCAGTGTGGATTTGCAACAACCGAATTTTTGCGCCAGTCCTTCTAACGTAATCTTAGTTCCATAATTACGGTTGAGATATGCGGCAGTCAACTGGGGCAACCGTTCATTTCGCATATGAAGCTTATTTTTTCCGGTAAGATATTCTGCTACAATCGTCATCAGATGGATATAAGCATCCAGCTTCTCTCTCGAAATTGCCTGTACAGAGGCTGCCAGAGCAGCCGCCTTTTCGTGATCCTTCAAAATTTCATATGCCCGCTTCTCCAAAAGACCTAGTGACGGACTGTCCGAGCTTCGAATCTGTCCCATCATAAGATATCCTGACAACACACCGCAATGATAAATCGGCGCCACCACTTCATATAATCCTCTTTTGCATTTATATACCAGCACCTGTCCGCTTTTCTTCACAGTCTGAAAAGCTGCGGCATCATCACCAAGACATGCCTTTTTTATTTTCGGATTCTCCTGCAGACATTCACAATAAGGTGAAAGCGCCGCCGGATATGCATAAATCTCATGAAATTCCGCATCATGAATAGATACGCGTATACCGGAAATGCGATAAAAATCTTTTAAAACGGAATAAAGTTCCATATTCTGTGACATAAATATCCTCCCCTCAGCAATACGAAAAAATTGCAAAATGCTCGATTTTACTAATAATGCTACTGTTTTACAGTAGAAAAGTCAACAGGAAAAAGTATAATAAATACAGAAAAACAAACACCAAACAGGAGGTATCTCCCATGAAAAACTATGAACAGAATATCGTTATGAACGCAGCTCATACCTTTGCCATAACCGGAGAAATATGCGGTTGTGTTCCCTATGGCAATGGTCACATCAACAACACCTTTCTTTTGACCGCGCAGGACAGAAAAGAAAACACCATCCATTATATCCTGCAGGGCATTAACCGTCATGTTTTTGGTGAGCCTCAAAAACTCATGGACAACATTGAAAAGGTGACCTCCTTCCTTGGTAAAAATGCGGATGACCGCCGCAGCGTACTCCAACTGATAGGAACAAAGGACGGAAAAAACTGCTATACCGACGAACAGGGAAATATCTGGCGTATGTACGAGTTTGTGGAAAATTCCTTATGTCTGGAACGCCCGGAAAGCGCAGAGGATTTCCGTCAATGCGCCATTGCATTCGGCACTTTCCAGAAATATCTTGGTGAATTTCCGGCAGACAGTCTCCATGAGACGATCCCCGATTTTCACAACACGCCAAAACGATATGAGACCTTTTTGAACGCAGTTAAAGAGGACGTGTGCGGACGTGCCAAAGACGTACAGAAAGAAATCGATTTTCTCAAAGCAAGAGCCGACTTTTATCCGGTTCTGTTTGAAAATCAGAAAAACGGTCTTCTGCCCCTTCGGGTAACCCACAACGATACAAAATCCAACAACGTCATGCTGGATGCCGACACCCGCAAAGCATTGTGTGTCATTGACCTGGACACGGTGATGCCCGGCTTTTCCGTTACCGATTTCGGTGATGCCATCCGTTTTGGCGCAAACACTGCTGCCGAAGATGAAAAAGATGTCTCAAAAGTCGGTATCGATCTGGTGCTGTTTGACGCATATACCCGCGGCTTTCTGGAGGGCTGCGGTGATACCCTCACAAAAAATGAGGTGCAGTTATTGCCGGAAGGTGCTAAAATGATGACAATAGAATGCGGCATGCGTTTCCTGACAGACTATTTGAGCGGGGATACTTACTTTAAAACTGATTATCCCGAGCACAATCTGGTTCGCTGCCGGACACAGTTAAAACTGGTAGCCGATATGGAAGCGCACTGGGATGAAATGAAACAAATTGTGAAACAATATATGAAGGAGGCCTAACCATGAGATTTGTCAAAGTAGATTCTTACGAAAAATTGAGCCGGGATGCTGCAAACATCATTTCGGCACAGGTTATTATGAAACCAAACAGCGTACTTGGACTTGCAACCGGCTCTTCTCCCATCGGAACCTACCAGCAGCTGATCAAATGGCATAACAAAGGCGATGTGGACTTCTCCGAAACCATATCCGTAAACCTGGATGAGTATGTGGGACTTGACGGAAACAGTGATCAAAGCTACCGTTATTTCATGAATCATAACTTTTTTGATCACATCAATATCAACAAGGAAAATACCTTTGTCCCTAACGGACGTGCCAGAGATCTGGAACAGGAATGTGCGGCATATGACGCACGGATCAAACGCTTTGGCGGAATCGATCTGCAACTATTGGGCATCGGTCTGGACGGTCATATCGGCTTTAATGAACCGGGTGATTTCTTTATCAAAAACACCCATGTAGTGGATCTGCATGAATCTACCATCAAAGCCAATGCCAGATTTTTTGAGACAGAAGCAGATGTACCAAGACAGGCTGTAACTATGGGTCTCGGAACGATCATGCAGGCGAAAAAGATTCTTCTGATCGCTAACGGTACAAATAAAGAAGAGATTTTGAAGCAGGCATTTTACGGGCCGATCACACCTCGTATTCCGGCTTCCATCCTGCAGCTTCACCCAGATATTACGGTGATCTACAGCAGTCATTAAATGCCCGCGAGACATCAACATACATTTTAACTATCAAAAAGGAAAGTAAATCTATGATCATCAACAATGCCCGCATCGGCGAAAAAACACAACATATCATCATCCACGAAGGTAAAATACAGGCAATCACAGATCATTGTGAGGAAAAAGGAATCGACGCAGGCGGCAAACGCGTCATCCCCGGATTGATCGATGTACACACACATGGCTGTATCGGATTTGACACTATGGACGCGGATTTTGAACCTATGTGTCGTTTTTATGCCGAGCATGGCACCACTTCCTGGCTTCCGACTACCATGACAATGGATTATGAGAGTCTGAAAAAAGTCACACAGGCAAAAACCGACTTCCCCGGCGCTAACATACTGGGATTTCATTTTGAAGGCCCCTATATTTCCAAAAAATATAAGGGCGCTCAAAATGAAGCTTATATTCGCACACCGTCCGTCACCGATTTTCGGCAGTTTGAGCACGTAAAAATGATCACTGTGGCTCCCGAAGCTGAAAACAGCATGGATTTTATACGCAAGGTATCAAAGAACTGCGTCATCTCCCTTGGACATACCGATTGTGACTATGGCACTGCCCTTGAAGCCATCGAAAACGGCGCATCCTGTCTGACCCATATGTACAATGCCATGCCGCCTTTTCACCACAGAAACCCCGGTCCTATCGGGGCAGCCTTTGAGCGTCAGATCTATACCCAATTGATCTGTGACGGGTTTCATGTGGCAAAGCCGGTGATTCTGGCATCCTACCGTATGTTTGGTCCAAAGCGCCTCACTCTGATCAGCGACAGTATCCGCTGTGCCGGATTACCTGACGGAGAATACGAATCGGGAGGGCTGCCTGTCACATTAAAAGACGGAGCTGCCAGATTACACGACGGCACCATCGCCGGAAGCTGCGCCACGCTCTGGGACTGCGTAAAAAAAGCGGTGGAATTCGGAATCCCCTTTGACGACGCAGTGCGCATGGCATCGGAAACTCCTGCCGCAATGCTTGGCGTAAAAAAAGGAAAAATTGAGGTGGGCTATGACGCCGATCTGCTGATCCTGAATGATGATATGGAAATCGATACCGTCATTATAAATGGGAAAATTTTTTAAAGAATTTCTTCAATGTATGCCCCGACACAAACTGTGTCTTAAATCGTTCTCCCGCCAGATAAGTCTGACTGTTCAGCATATCTTCCGATAAAAACAGATTATAGAGTCTTGTCTCAAAAATACGGTTTGAAACAGCAATCCTTCCCTCTTCCTCTCTGATAAAACCAAACATACATCCCACATCTATTGCGAAATTATCAGGATTATAAGCAAAACTCTGTCCCTGAAACAGCATCGCATACAGCATAGTCCTCAATTCCGGATAATCCGTGATCTTTTTTCGCATATCATCAAACAATGTGTTTGTCTCGCATAATATCATTTTTACCGCTTCTGCCACTCCATATCTCGACCACTTTTTTTCACGTCCAGATCTTCTGCAATCCGCTTACAAATTTTAGAGACCAGAAAAGGATAACCGGATGTATAATTATAAATTTCCTGTGCCACATCCTCTGTATTCATATCTGCTTTCTGATCCTTGCTGTAATCATCCACCCTGCTCCTTACATGATTGATCTGTTCTCATTATAAGTTATGATATTTGTAAAAACAATGCCGTTTTGTATATCGGTTAGATATACAAAACGGACAGCCTGTCACCTTAGATTCCTGTATTTTATTAACGTGATATGTTCAAATACCTCCCGGTTTTCGATCACAACGATACATAACTTCTCCCTCGTCCGGGATACTGCCTGAAAAAACAGCCTGTCATATATGTAATCCGGATTCGGATGATTTTTCCCCTGCAGTTTTCCATCCTCATTGTAACGGAATTTGTCGTCCAGTGTGATCACGACCCGCTCAAACTCCTGCCCTATGACATCCTCCGTACAATATCCGCTTTTGCAGATTTCCAGAAGTTCGGATGATTTCTGCGGTTTTCCATATTCAATAAATGTATATTGTTTCTCATTGGCATAATAGGAAACAATATATTTTGCTTCCTCCATATCCGCTGCAAATGCCACATCTACCGCATCATACCGGTAAACCTTTCCCTCTGTATCATTCAGATCCAGAAGCGTTCGGATAAAAGAGCTCATCTCCTCATTGCTTCGAATCCGTCCGGACAGCTTTCGTTCCTGAAACCCCGCCAACTGCTTTAATTTTCCGGGAATGTTTCTCCTCTGCTCGGTTTTGGACAACGTCTGAAAATAATCATAGGAAAATACACAGGGAATCCGGTTCTCCTCCGTTATCTCTACAATATCCGCAAGCTTTTCCTCCGACATACGCTGCGCCTCGTCCACAAAGAGAAAACCGTAATCCAACAGATCCTCATGGTCCATTTCGCACTCAGCAATGATATCGATATTGTCCAGCAGCACATTCAGCAGTGCATGACCGTCACTCAGCATCCCGCCATGTACGATACAGCATCTCCCATATCCGGCGCAGGCTTTTGCCATATCATAAAGCAGCAATGTCTTTCCCGTCCCCGCCATGCCGGTAATTCCCCAGTATGAGGCTCTGCCGCCATCCATGATCTCCGACAGGATCTCTTTTTTCATGGTATCCTGCTGCTGCGTGAGAAAATAGCGGTTCTCCACAAACTTTTCCGGCATATTCAAAGGTGAGATCAAATAGTCCTGTGCCCGGAACAATGTATCGATATCCCCGTTTTCAAACTCTTTGAACGTGCACAGTATCCCAAGCAGCTCGTCAAAATCACACAGCCGCAGCTCTTCCTCTTCCAGCGTATACAATGATCCGGTTTCATCCACAAAAGTAAAAAGATGAAGCTTTGGAGCAACACAGCTCAGATAATATTGATTCTTTAATAGCTGTTTCTTTATTTTCTCTTCTGAAACCTGCTGGCTTTTCAGCTCCACATTCAGCACCTGATTATTATCAGAGATTTTCAGCAGATCAAATTCCTTTCCGATCTGCCGGATTTTGTAGCCATAATAAAAGCCCTCCAGTTCGCCGACTGTCACACCTTTTTTCCATAAAATATCCACAAGATGAATCAGATTATCAAACTCATGCTCTTTTACCTTCAGCATCTCATCTCTTCCGGAGAGAACATTTTCATATGGCGTATAAAATTTTTTATCTCTATTCCTTGTCAGAAGATACAGGTTTACAGCTTTCATTTTTATCATTTAATGGGGACAGTACAACTGTCCCCACTTCTCTTGTTTTCCTCATATCGATAATTCTCTGGTTCTGCGAACCTCTGAATTTTAACATGATATTTTTCTTTTCTAATTGAAACTCACCATCTACCAATACATCGATACAGGAGAGCATTTCCTCCGTCACCTCGCAGTGTGCACGGTTTTCGCGCTCCCAGGGATGCTGCCCCAAAAGCCCCTCCAGTACAAATCCGGTATAGCACCAGATATCTTTATTCGGGAAACGCTCACGCATTTCTTTCAGAAAAGGTACCAGCGCTCTCTGATTTTCCGGCTCAAAGGGTTCTCCCCCAAGCAGAGTAAATCCTTTGATATGATTCGGCTCCATAGCTTTGAATATCCGCTCTTTTGCCGCCTCGTCAAAAGGCTCTCCATAATCAAATGCCCATGTCTCCGGCTGAAAACATTCCTTGCAATGGTGGCTGCAGCCGGACACGAACAGTGATACTCTCACGCCCGGTCCGTCTGCGATATCAGATGTTTTAATTGTTCCGTAATTCATAGTTCAACCTCTTACAGATGAAGGACACGCTCCTTGATCTCCTGTGTTCTTCCCTGATTCCAGAACTGGGTACCGATATATCCGCAGGTTCTTCTGGCCACGTTGAGCTTGCTCTCATCTCTGTTGTGGCAGTTCGGGCATTCCCATACCAGCTTACCATCCGGATCGGTGATGATCTCGATCTCACCGGTATAGCCGCACTCCTGGCAATAATCGCTCTTGGTATTCAGCTCCGCATACATAATATTATCATAAATGTACTGCATCACAGAGAGCACTGCATCCAGATTGTTCTGCATATTCGGCACTTCCACATAGCTGATAGCTCCGCCCGGAGACAGCTTCTGGAACTGCGATTCAAATTTCAGTTTTTCAAACGCATCTATTTCCTCTGTTACATGTACATGATAGCTGTTTGTAATATAGTTCTTGTCTGTCACACCCGGAATGATGCCAAACCGTTTCTGCAGACATTTCGCAAACTTGTATGTGGTAGACTCCAGCGGTGTGCCATACAGGCTGAAATCTATGTTGTGTTTTGCTTTCCATTTTGCACAGGCATCATTCATATACTGCATAACCTCCAGCGCAAATGGCGTAGCAGCCGGATCCGTATGTGATTTTCCTGTCATATAGCGTACACATTCACAAAGTCCTGCATAGCCAAGAGAAATGGTGGAATATCCGCCATACAACAGCTTATCGATCGTCTCACCCTTTTTCAGTCTTGCCAATGCGCCATGCTGCCACAAAATCGGCGCCACATCAGACGGTGTGCCTTTCAGACGGTTGTGTCGGCAAAGCAGCGCGCGGTAGCAGAGATCCAGCCGCTCATCCATAATCTTCCAGAATTTTTCCATATTTCCTTCCGAAGAGCAAGCCACATCCACCAGATTCAGCGTAACGACACCCTGATTAAATCTTCCGTAGAATTTGAATTTATCATTCTCATCTTTATAAACAGTCAGAAAAGAACGGCATCCCATGCAGGTATAGCAGTTACCCTGTTTCAGTTCCCGCATGATCTTCTCGGAAATGTAATCCGGAACCATACGTTTCGCGGTGCACTCTGCCGCCAGCCTTGTCAGATACCAGTATCTGCTGTCCTCGGTAATGTTATCCTCCTCAAGCACATAGATCAGTTTAGGGAATGCAGGAGTAATATATACGCCCTGTTCGTTCTTGATCCCCTGAATGCGCTGTTTGAGCACTTCCTCTATGATCATGGCAAGATCATCCTTAATCTGTCCCTCCGGCACCTCGTTCAGATACATAAAGATCGTGATGAAAGGAGCCTGACCGTTTGTGGTCATAAGGGTGATGACCTGATACTGGATCATCTGTACACCCTGTATAACCTCTTTCTTTACCCGGAGCTCTGCCACGCGGTTGATGGTCTCCTCATCTGCCTCGATACCAACCTCCGCAAAATTTTCTGCTACCTCTTTGCGGAATTTCTCACGGCTGACCTGCACAAACGGCGCCAGATGCGCCAGAGAAATACTCTGTCCGCCATACTGGGAGCTTGCGATCTGTGCGATCGCCTGCGTAGCAACGTTGCAGGCAGTGGAAAAGCTCTTCGGTGTTTCGATCATCGTCTCGCTGATAACCGTTCCGTTCTGAAGCATATCCTCCAGATTTACCAGACAGCAGTTGTGCATATGCTGTGCAAAATAGTCCGCATCATGGAAATGGATACGTCCGTCCTCATGTGCTTCCACAATATCCTGGGGCAGAAGAAAACGTTTTGTGATATCCTTGCTGACCTCACCCGCCATATAATCACGCTGCACACTGTTTACCGTAGGATTCTTATTGGAATTTTCCTGTTTTACTTCCTCATTATCAAACTCCAGCAGACTGAGAATCTGTTCATCTGTAGAATTGGATTTACGGATCATCGCACGTTTATAACGATATGTAATATAATTTCTCGCCACGGAAAATGCCCGCTGATTCATGATCTGATTCTCCACGAAGTCCTGAATCTCCTCCACGTTCAGCGCTCTGTTCATACCCTCACAGATCGTTCTCATATTTGCAGTGATAACCGCAATCTGCTCCGGACTCATTTTTTCATTGTCACTTACGCTCTCATTTGCCTTGATCACCGCAGCAGTGATCTTGTCCAGATCAAATATGTCTTCTGTGCCGCTTCGCTTAATAATCTTCATCCTAACAACTCTCCTTCTCTTCTACCGTATCTATATCTTGTGTTTCATATTTGTCAACTACAACCATATCTTGTGTTGAAAGCTTCTTCATTGTACTACATATTATTCCCATTTGCAATAGAAAAACACCAATATCTAGTTATTCTTTTTTCACATTGCCACTATATCGTGTAATAACATTCGAAAAAAAAGTACAGCCTGCATATGTTATTCACACACTTCGGCTGTACCCTCCGGATTTGTCAGATAATTACTGTACCTTCTGCAGCATTTCAATTCCTTTTCTGATACGTGCAATGGATTCTTCCTTGCCCAGAACCTCCATCAGCTCAGTAGCTCCCCCCGGTGTCATCTGTTTACCGGACACAGCGGTGCGGATCGGCCACATCACATATCCGTTTTTGCAGCCCTTCTCTTTCACATACTCACTGAGCATCGCATACAGAGCATCATTGCTGTAATCGCTCTGTGCCTCCAGCCTTGGCAGAATATCCGTCAGCACCTCCAGCGAGGTCTGCGGATTTGTTTTCATTTTTTTGTGAGTATACATTGCCACATCATATTCCGGCAGCGCTTCAAAAAAGTCAATATGTCCTGCAATATCAGGAAATACCTCGATACGGGTCTTTACCATAGCAGCAATCTTTTTCAGATCATAATTCTTTGTGATCACCTCTTTGATATAAGGCTCAGCCATCTCATAGAAACGGTCAAAATCCATAGCTTTTAAATATTCACCGTTCATCCAGCGCATTTTCACCATGTCAAATACAGCCGGAGATTTGCTGATATGGTGATAATCGAAGGCTTTTACCAGCTCGTCCATGCTGAAAATCTCATTATTGTCAGAAGGGCTCCATCCGAGCAGCGCAACAAAGTTCACAACCGCCTCAGATACAAATCCCTGCTCGATCAGATCCTCGTAAGAGGAATGTCCGCTTCTCTTGCTCAGCTTCTGATGCTCCTCATTGGTGATCAGCGGGCAGTGGATATATTTCGGCTCCTCCCATCCGAAAGCATGATACAGGCGTGTATATTTCGGTGCGGAGGACAAATACTCATTTCCGCGGACCACATGTGTAATGCCCATGAGATGATCGTCAATGACGTTCGCGAAATTATAAGTAGGATATCCGTCGGATTTGATCAGTATCATATCATCCAGCTCCTCATTTGGCGCAGTGATATCCCCATAAATCTCATCATGAAAGGTGGTCGTCCCCTCATTTGGCACATTTGCGCGGATTACATAAGGAATCCCGGACGCTAATTTTTCCTCCACTTCCTCTTTGGACAAATGCAGACAATGCTTGTCATACACGGAAATCTCTTTTCCATTGATATTCTGTTTCAGAGAATCAAGACGCTCCTTGTCGCAGAAGCAGTAATAAGCCTCGCCTTTTTCAATCAACTGTTTTGCATATTCCATGTACAGACCGGATGCACAGCGTTCACTCTGCACATAAGGCCCGCATCCGCCATCTTTATCCGGTCCTTCATCGTGAATCAGTCCGGTTTTCTCAAGAGTCCGGTAAATAATGCCAAGGGCTTCATCCACGAAACGTTCCTGGTCTGTATCCTCTATTCTCAAAATAAAATCGCCGCCCTCGTGCTTTGCGATCAGATAAGTATACAAAGCAGTGCGCAGGTTTCCCACATGCATACGTCCCGTCGGGCTTGGCGCAAATCTGGTTCTTACTTTACTCATATCTATATCCTCTTTTCTTAGAAAATTTCTGTTTTTTCCCGCTCGTAGATTATATACCATGCCGGGCGAAAATACAACGATTTTCACTCTTTTCCTTTACTGCTCTGAATAAATCTTTTAAAAAGCTCTCTCATCTGCTGCGATGTATCATACATAGCCTCCGGATGCCACTGTACCCCCAGTACAAAAGCATCTGTTACACCTTCCAACACTTCCGCCACACCATCTGCGGTCTGCCCCCGCACGGTCAGCCCTCTTCCAATACGTGCCACCGCCTGATGATGATAACTGTTCGTATCCACCCAAGGTCCCATCCACTGTCTCAAATTTCCCCCGTTCAAATACACCCTATGGACCGTCTCATATCGCTGCTGCGTCCGCTGCATATGCTCATTTGTATGCTGCATACGCAAATGCAGATCCTGATACAGACTGCCTGAGCATGCCACGTTGAGCACCTGCATCCCCCGGCATATGGCAAGCAAAGGCTTTCGGGCACATAATACCTGCTGCATCAGCCTTATCTGAAACCGGTCAAACTCTATATTGGTATCCCCGCAGCCCGGCTGCCGCTCCTGCCCGAACAATGTGGGGGCAATGTCCCCTCCGCCGGGGAACAGGAACCCGTCATACAATTTAACATATGATAATATGGCATCCTCACTTGCAGAAATCATATCACGTTCTCTCAAAAACGGAATCAACGCAGGAATACCGTCGCTTGCCGCAACCGCATGTACATAAGTATCCGTTACAAATTGCCGGTTTTGCTCCACACCGCATACCACAATGCCGATGAGCGGAGCTTCCCCTGTACGATGATCATCTTTTTTACAATTTTCCCGATAAAGCATATACTGTCTCCCCTTCTATCTGATATAATATGAATACATAGTATTTAATAATACCTTATGAAAGGATTCCGGCATGCATTACATTGATCTTCACTGCGACACAATATATAAACTGATGGCACACCCGGAACTGAGCTTCTCAGAAAGCCCGCTGTGCATCGACCTGAAAAAATTACAGTCCGCAAACAGTCTGGCTCAGTTTTTTGCCTGCTTTATCTATGCAAAAGAATTTGATATGGACTATGATATGGGATTTAAGCGTGTTCTGGATATGTTAAACTATATGAAGGCACAGATCACAGCCTGCAACGAGCCAAACGCAGTGCCTGATATCCTGCCTGCGTATAGTCTTTCCGACTTAAAGAAAAACAAGGAGCAAAACTCCGTTTCTGCCTTTTTTACCGTAGAGGAAGGCGGCGTATTAAACGGAAAACCGGATCGCCTGGATATACTCTATAAAGAAGGAATCCGTCTCATCACCCTGTTCTGGAATTATGAAAACAGCCTCGGAGCGCCAAACAGCAAAGACTCTTCTAAAATGCAGCGGGGACTTACCTCTTTTGGTTTCGAGGTGGTGGAGCGGATGAATGATCTCGGAATGCTCATCGACGTTTCCCACGCATCTGACGGAAGCTTCCGGGATGTGATCCGTACCAGCAAGGCTCCGGTCCTTGCATCCCACTCCAATGCGAGATCCATCTGTCCCCACCCCAGAAATCTGTCAGATGAGATGCTGAAGGCCTTGGGAGAGCGGGGCGGCATCGCAGGGCTGAACTTCTATCCGGCTTTTGTAAACGGAACAGAGCATGCCGCACCGGATGAGCTGGTTGCTCACGCAAGACATATTGCAAATCACGCCGGTATAGGTGCACTTGCCATCGGTTCCGATTTTGACGGATTTGAAGGCAGTCTCACAGATCTGGAATCTGCCGATAAAATAGAAAACCTCCGTCTTGCATTACGCCGGGGAGGTTTTGCCGAATCCGAGCTGGATAAAATTTTTTATCAAAATGCGCTGCGTCTCATGGAAGATGTACTGCATTGATTTTAACTGGCAAAGTGCCAGGAATTTCTGCTTGCACGTTTACGATATGATGTGATATAGTAAAAATGTAATGAGAACAACCGCCCAAAGTGGTTGACCTATAAAGATACGACATAGAAATGCCACCCATTACCGGTCAAAGTATGAGGGTGGTTTTTCTATGCCTTAAAACATTATCGACAAATCAAAAAAATGAATGTCAGCCACCCTGTAACACGGTTGTTCTCTTGTTAACAAGATAGCACATTTTTTCTTGTTCAGCAACCATTGAAATCACTTTTTAACTTATAATTATAGAATATTTTCGAGCACTACAGCTCCACCACACTGCCTGCCGCCAGATACTGCACCTGATCGCCCAGCTTCTCATGAAGCATTTCATAAGCGCGCTGCCCGGTACAGTGCCCGGTATAGATCCGGGTGGGCAGCTGCTCCAGACGGGATGCAAGCTCCGTAATGGTTTCCTCTTTTTCGTAATTTCCCGTACCGGGGCTGTAAAGATGCAGACCTGAGATGGCATAATCCATCTCACGTCCCATACGCTGACAGGCTTTGTCCAGAATATTGATGATCCCGTTGTGAGCACAACCGCCAAAAAGTACCAGCTTATCATCTTCCTCAATGATCAGTGCCTGCTCATGAGCAAAATCATCCGGTACAACACCGGAACCGGAGATCACACACAGATTACTGTTCGATTCTGCAAAGCAGATACGCCCTGTGATGTTTGAAATCAGATGAAGCTTCTCATCAATATCAAAGCCATCCTCCACCAGACGAACCTGTCTATGATTTTTTAAAAACTGGTTTAATGCGATACTCACACATGCAGGTTCCTCTCCCTCATAAGCAAAATGCGGTTCAAATGCCTTCTTCTGTGCATATACGGTCGCTGTGGTATTATAACGTAAAAAAGTATCCAAACCACCGCCATGGTCATAATGTCCATGAGAGATCACAACAGTGTCCACAGCCTCAATATCTACTCCCAGCTTTTTTGCATTCTCATAAAACAGATCATTTGGTCCCACATCTACCAGAATCTTATGTTCTCCCGTCTCTATATAATAGCTCAGACCGTGTTTTGATCCAATATTGTCACATACAGATGTGTTTTCAACCAATGTAATGATTTTCATTGTGTTACCTCTCTCTCTAATTGTCAACCTATAAAAAATTATAGTTGACAATTTACTCTTTTTCCTTTATACTCCCCATGATAAAGAAAATATAATGAAAAGACAAGCTCCAATTCATTTGGCGCATATATTTTTCATTACACAATGAAAGGATATTGATTTATGAAAGAAAAAAGTAAACTTTATCAAATGGCTGTTATAGCTGTTGTTGTGGCTGTGATCTGTGTGGTGAGTCCATTTTCCATCCCCATCGGCCCGGTTCCGATCTCTCTGTCAATTCTTGCTGTCCTGATCGGCATTTACGCACTTGGCATGAAACGTGCTGCCATTGCCTGTATCATCTACATATTGCTCGGACTGGTCGGTCTGCCCGTATTCTCCGGTTTTACCGGCGGTCCGGCTAAGCTGTTCGGCCCTACCGGCGGTTACATCATTGGCTATATCTTTCTCGCACTGATCGCAGGATGGTTTATGGATCACTTTGATGCAAAACCCCTTCCTTCTTTTCTTGGAATGGTACTTGGCGTTGCCGTATGCTATGCCTTTGGAACTATCTGGCTCGCTTTTCAGGCAAAAATGACAGCAGAGGCTGCTTTGATGGCTGGTGTCATCCCGTTTATCCCATTTGATATTGCAAAAATTATCATTGCACTGATATTGGGTACTCAGATACGAAAAGCATTGATACGGGCAAATTTATTTTACAAATAACAATTCACCTCTATAAACAGGCAAAAAGAGAGACCATGCTGACAGTTGACATTCATCACTGCAGCATAGTCTCTCTTCCTATTTTTTTGCCGCTTCCGCTCGCATTCCTAGCAGCTAAGATGCCGCTTCCTCATTTAGAATCGTAATCTGCTTTTATAACGCCCAGTTCTGACTCTCTGTCTGAATGTTCACCATGCGGGCATAAATACCGTTTTTCTCATACAACTCCTCCGGCGCACCCGATTCAGCAACTTTTCCGTCTGAGAGCACCACGATCTTATCCGAACCTGCTACCGTCCTCATCCTGTGTGCAATGACAAGCACCGTCTTATCATGGATCAATCTGGACAATGCAGACTGTATCAGTGTCTCGTTCTCCACATCCAAAGATGCGGAAGCCTCATCCAGCAGGATAATCGGTGCATCCTTTAAGAAGGCGCGGGCGATGGAAATCCTCTGCCGCTCGCCGCCTGACAGCTCGCATCCGTTTTCGCCGATCATGCTATTCCATTTCTGAGGCAGCTTCTCTGCGAACTCATCACAGTTGGCAAGCCTTGCCGCAGCCAGCACCTCTTCATCCGTCGCGTCCTTTCTTCCGATACGGATATTTTCCATAATTGTATTATTGAACAGCGTTACATCCTGGAACACGATAGAATAGAGAGACATGATCGTCTCCGGATCGATCTTCGACACATCCATGCCGCCCACCGTGATTTTACCTTCCTCTATATCCCAAAACCGTGCCGCCAGTCTGGAAACTGTGGTTTTCCCTCCGCCGGAAGGTCCCACCAGCGCAGTAACCTCCCCCTGTTTTGCGGTAAAAGAAACGTCCTGCAATATAGTCTCACCCGTATTGTAGGAAAATCCTACATGGTCAAACACAATATCACTGCCCTGATTGGTCAGTACATCGCTGCCCTCCTGTACCGGATGATCAAAAATCTCTTTCATACGTCCGATATTGGTGCCTGCAGCAATGATAGCAGCCAGATTTTGTAATGACGACTGAAACGGATCATATAATCTGGAAACCACCAGCAGAAACAGGAAAAAGGTGATTACATCCAGTGTTCCTCGGATGAGCAGAATAGAACCCACCAGCGCCACAGTGGCAATTCCAAGCTTTAGCAGCAGGGACGCCGACACTACAAACAGGGCTGTTCCAAGTTCCGTTATGATCGCTCTTTTTTCTACTGCCTTAATCTTCTGATCCAGCCTTGCCAGATACTTCTGCTCCGCATTGCTGGCCTTCAGATCACGGATCGTCTCAATACACTCCTGAATACCGTCGGCACACGCCATCTTTGCGTCCATCTGACGCTGATTCAGTTTTTCCTGAACCTTTGCGGAAAAGCCTACAATAGCAAGTGCAACCGGAAGCACCCACAAAGCTGCCAGCGCCATGCGCCAGTCAAAGAAAAACAGCCACACCGCCACCAGCACGGTAGAAATAACAGAACCTGCAAGCTCCGGTATAAAATGGGAAAACGCAGTTTCCAAAAAGGCACAATCCGCCATGATCGTGCTGGTCAGATCCGCAAGATCCTTTTTCCCGAAGAAGGACAACGGGATTTTTCTCAGCTTTTCGGCGAGGGTGATACGACGCACGCCGCTCTCCACATAGGTGGCAAAATAAGTAGCGTTATATTGAAACCATGTAGTCAAAAGGATGAATACAAAAGCAATGACACAACCCGCAACATAAAAGGCAGCCCTCTCCCTGACAGATCCGCCCTCCATCAGATCTTTCACAAGAAAATAGAGCAGTCCTACCGGAAACATAAAAGAAAGATTCTGTAATGCGCAGGCGACACAGCCTTTCACAAGATCCTTTGCTCCCTGCTTTGAGAGCGCATATTTTTTTTGCAGCTTTTCTATCATAATCATCCCTCCTTTGCCACTTTCCATTGAATAGATGTCTGATAATCCTTCCACATTTTTGCAAACAGTCCGCCCTTTTCACAAAGCTCTGACCGTTTGCCGGATTCTGTGATCTGTCCGTCCTCCACCACATAGATACAATCTGCATTTGCCACGGTGGAAAGTCTGTGTGCGATCATGACTACGGTCTTGCCTTTTGCAAGCTCGGCAAACGCCGCCTGTACCTTTGACTCATTGTCAGGATCGGCAAAAGCAGAGGCTTCATCCAGAATTATTACGGGTGTATTTTTCAATATGGCGCGGGCAATGGCTATGCGCTGCTGCTCTCCGCCGGAGAGATACACGCCATCTTTGCCGATCACCGTATCTACACCCTTCGGGAATTTCTCAATAATATCCATGCACTGTGCGGCTTTTAAGGCATGCAACACCTCTTCTTTCTCAGCATCCGGTTTCCCAAGACGCACATTGTCCAGAATGGATGCCTTGATCAGTCTGCTGTTCTGAAACACAAAGGAAACGGTATTCATAAGCTCCTCTTTCTTTATGTCCTTTACATCCACTCCGCCAATCTTCACACTGCCGCTCTGGGGATCAAAAAAACGTGAAATAATGCTTGCCAGTGTGGATTTTCCTCCGCCGGAAGGTCCCACAAAAGCAACGGTCTGCCCCGGCTCAATGCGAAGGGACACGTCTTTAATAACTTCCTTTTCGCCATCATAGCTGAACCGTACATGGGAAAGCTCCACGGAGGAATCCTCCGGTATCTGCGGTTTTTCCGGTTCCGACAAAGGCTCCAGCGTCAGCACACTGTCGATCCGCTCCAGCGCATCGGCAACGATCATTTCATTCTCACTCATGTACATAATCTTTGTGAGCGTCAGAGAAATGACCGGCGTGATGATGATATAAAAAAGCAGGTTGATCAAAAACTGACCGGTAACTCCATCCCTTGTAAAAAAGAATGCGGCAGCAATGAGAAATGCAAACACTCCGTTGATGGCTGTGGTATAAAACATCATAGGCATACGCAGATCCTTCGTATATGCGATCACCCATTTTCCGTAAGTGTCTATGGTCGCCTTAAACTTTTTAAAGGAGAATACGGTCTGCCCAAAGGTTTTGACTACCGGAATGCCCCGCACATACTCCACCGCTTCGTTGGACATGGCATCCAACGCATTCTGGTACTCCTTCATTTTCTGTTCCATCTTTTTTCCCGTCATACTCATCATAACGAGAAATCCAAGCACCACGGGCACAAGGCTCAAAAGTCCCAATCTCCAGTCAAACACCAGCAGAAGAACCAGCAGTCCGCATGGCGTTGCAATGGCTCCCGCTTTGTCCGGAAGCTGATGAGCAAGAAACGTCTCTGTGGAAGCACTGGATTCGTTTACAATTTTCCGCAGTTTTCCGCTGCCAAAGCTCTCCGCAAAACCCAAAGGCAGCTTTGCAATGTGGTGCATCATAACGCTGCGCAGATTTGATGCGACCCGGAACGCCGATATATGGGAGCACATCAGGGCAGCAACATATATGATCATAGACAGCACAGCAAACAGCACTGCCATCCCTCCGTAATGGGGCAGGTTTTCCGCTCTGGTAAAATCCGGGTAAACCTCCAGAACATCTCTTATAATGCACCAGATATACCAGAATGGCACCAGAGCAATAATCGCACTTAAGGCAGACAATATCCATGAGCTATAGGTCAGAAACCTGTGTTTTCCCGCATATTCCATCAGCTTTGGTAAACTTAAATGCTTTTTCAAAGTGATCATCCTCCTTCTTCATCTATCATTGATACGGGAGATGCTGCAGCCATCCCCGCAGTATCCGAAACCGCAGTGATTAGTTTTGACTAACCATCATTTAAAAATTATAGAGCTTTACTGCCCCATAATTTTCATCCATCCTGCGGTGTAAAATTCCCGCAGTTCATTTAAATATTTTTCCGCCTGCTCAAGGGGCATTTCATGAATGATCAGTTCAAAATATGCATTGAACATTCCTGTGATCAGAATATGCTCCAGTCTTGGATCAATGGCCGGCGATGGATGCCCGAGACCTCTTAATACCTCCTGGTAATCATGGGTCCCTTTCACTTCTATTTCCACCATTTCATCAATCATGCCCTCAAATCGCGTCCCTTCCGAACAGCATAACAGCAGCTTAAACGCTTCCAGATTTTCATAAGCATACAGCAGCATATCATGCATACATTCTCCGCTGATCTCACTCATGAGATTCGGCTGTTCTTCCGGCGGAAGCTTTGTAAAATCCTCCTGCGCCCTGCAATAACAATCCATCAGGGTTTCATACTGTTCTCCCACAAGAGCTTCAAACAAGGCTTCTTTGCTTTTATAGTAACCATAAAATGCACCTGTCGTCATCCCCACATTTTTTACAATATTGCGCAGGGAAGCGGACTTAAAGCCTTTTTCCATAAACTCTTCCTTTGCCGCTTTGTGAATAGCTTCCAATGTTGTTAATTGTTCTGTAGTCATTTGCAAATCTCCGTATAACAGTGTTATATAACACTGTTATATTATAAAAAAAGCGAACGGATGTCAAGCATGGCAACTGAGAACTTTTCTTTATAAACAACACTCCTCTCATTTTTTCCGTCTCCGGAATGAAACACCGCATTTTGCGCACTCTATAAAATAAACAAATGCAAAACCAGTCATTGAGGGAGGCTTATCATGCAGCACATTTACGATACCATCATCATCGGCGGCGGTCCCGCAGGATATACCGCGGCTCTTTACGCTGTCCGCGCAGGACTGGATACTATTATTATAGAAAGAATGGGTGCAGGCGGTCAGATGGCATGGACCGATATCATTGATAACTATCCCGGTTTTGAAACGGGAATCGACGGTTTTACTCTGGGGCAAAACATGCAGAAGTGCGCAGAACGCTTTGGCGCAAAAACAAAACATGCAGAGGTGATATCTGTGGATTTTTCGGAATCTGTCAAACGCATAGAAACCGCAAACGAGTCTTATTTCGGAAAAACAATTATTATCGCCTCAGGCGCCAACCCAAGAGAATTGGGGCTGCAAGGCGAACAGGAATTGATTGGAAAAGGCATCCATTACTGTGCCCATTGCGACGGACAGTTTTACAGAGATAAAACGGTTCTTGTTGTAGGCGGCGGAAACTCCGCGGCAACGGATGCACTGTATCTTTCCCGCATTGTGCGAAAAGTCATCCTTGTTCACCGCAGAGATTCACTCCGCGCCTCAAAAATTTATCGGGAACCGCTTTTAGAAGCAGAAAATGTGGACTTTCTATGGAACAGCACCGTATCGAAATTTCTTGCAGATGAACACATAACCGGTGCGCTCATTCAGCATGTGAACACGGGCAAGAAGTATATCGTCTCCTGCGACGGTATTTTTGTGAGTATTGGAAGAAAGCCTGCCACTGATTTTCTCGGAGACACGTTGGCTTTAGATAAAAATGGTTATATCATCGCCGATGAATCTACAAAAACCAATCTTCCCGGCGTGTTTGCGGCTGGTGATGTCCGTACCAAAACACTGCGCCAGATCGTGACAGCCACCTCAGACGGAGCTGTCGCAGCGCATTATGCGGAAGAATATTTGACTTCCCCCGATTTATTTTCTACTGACAGTATATAAAATATCCGGGGAGAATTATTCGAAATACAGTCTCACTTGAACACCTCCGCATATTTTTATATAATATACCTGGTAATTCCAATCCTACAGACAAGGCGGTGAGGCATCATATGCTACGACAAATCAGATATTTTCAGGCGGTAGTTCGCTGTAAAAGCTTTTCAGAGGCGGCAGAAGAATGCTATATTTCCCAATCAGCTATCAGCCAACAGATTCAGGCATTGGAAAAAGAACTGGGCGTAAAACTGCTGCATCGTGAAAACAGACGTTTCTCTCTGACTCCCGCCGGAGAACATTTTTATAAAAAAAGTCTACTGTTGACTGCTGATTATGACCGTCTTTGTCAGGAAACCGTTCAGATAGCCAATCAGGATCAGGCAAAACTGCGCATTGGATATCTCAAAGGCTATAGCGGACAGGAATTTCGGCTTGCAGTGACTGCTTTTTCACAAAAATATCCGAATGTGGAGATACAGATCATCAACGGGAATCATGAGAATTTATATAATGAGCTTCGTGAGGATCGAGTAGATTTGATTCTCAGCGATCAGCGTCGCGCTTTTTCTGATGAGTATGAAAACGTAATCTTAACTACCAGAGAATGCCATATTGAAATTGCTGCCAGAAATCCCATTGCCGGTCTGAATACCGTGGAATTAAAAGATCTGAAAAACCTTCCCTGTATTCTGATTGCTTCCAAGGAACAACGGGAAAATGAGCAGACCTACTATCGTGAAATCGTAGGTATACACGGAGACATTCTATTTGCCGACAATTTAGAAGATGCCCGAATGATGGTTCTTGGAAACAGAGGGTTTATTCCTATAGAAGGCGGGGACACAGAAATGCTGCCCAGTCCTATGCTATGCCGCATTCTTCTAACCCGAAACGGGAAAGCCATCAAACGAAATTACTGCGCTTTTTGGAAGGTCGATAATTCCGGCTATTATATTGAAGACTTTGCCGATATTTTAAAATCACAATTTCAAAACTAGCATATCCCAAAATCTTACTACATACGAAGAGAAACCTCCGCCGGAGCTTTCTTTCGCATGCTTGGCAGCAAAGACCGCACCCATGAAAACATGGCTGCGGTTTTTTCGTATTAGTTTTTCTTATAGAAAAGCCCCAAAATCCAAATTGTTTCCAAATACCTTTGTAAGTAAACTATAACTAGAAAAACAAACAGAAAAAAGGAGATGCATACAATGGCACTTACTGAATTTGCAAAAATGTACCATGAAAAAATGTTTCCGGGATATCATTCCTCTTTTTTAGAAACCGACCCTGAATTTATCGAGCGGTTCGACAATTTCGCCTTTGACGAAGTAATACACCAGGATGATCTGGACGATAAAACACGCTTTATCGCAATTCTTGCCGCACTGCTTGGCTGTCAGGGAACGGATGAATTTCGTGCAATGCTTCCCGCCGCACTAAATTTTGGCGTGACTCCGGTGGAAGTAAAAGAAATCGTCTATCAGGCAGTTGCTTACCTTGGCATCGGAAGAGTATTCCCTTTCCTGAAAGCAACCAACGAGGTATTAGCTGCAAAAGGTATCAGCCTCCCGCTTCCCGGTCAGTCCACTACCACAACCGAAAACAGACGTGAAGCAGGCACTCAGGCTCAGGTAGACATCTTCGGTGAAGGAATGACAGATTTCTGGAAATCCGGTCCGCAGGAAAGCCGCCATATCAATTACTGGCTGACAGACAACTGTTTTGGCGACTACTACACCCGCACCGGACTGAATTATAAACAAAGAGAACTGATCACGTTCTGCTTTTTAGCTGCTCAGGGCGGCTGCGAGCCGCAGCTTACCAGCCATGCAGCGGGCAATATGAGAATCGGAAATGATAAATCATTTCTGATCAAAGTCATCTCTCAATGCCTCCCCTACATCGGCTATCCCCGCAGTCTGAATGCTCTGAATTGTGTAAATACAGCAGCAGAACAAGTAAAATGAAAGGAGAAAAAACATGAGAAAACAACAATCTTATAACTGGAACCATCTATCCCTTGGAACCTGCTACTACCCAGAACAATGGGATCCCAAATTATGGCAGGATGATCTGCGCCGCATGAAAGAAAACGGTATTTTTACCATCCGTATTGCGGAGTTTGCGTGGAGCAAGATAGAGCCGACCGAAGGATGCTTTACCTTTTCTTTCTTTGATGAATTTCTGGACTTGGCAGAAGCTGAAAATATAAAAGTTATTTTCGGAACACCTACCGCAACCCCGCCTGCATGGCTCACAAACAAATATCCGGAGGTCCTCAACAGCAGGAAAGACGGTGTATTGTTCCGCCACGGAATGCGCAGGCATGTAAATTATAATTCTCCGAAATATCTGGAATTATCTGCCAATATTGTGGAAAAAGTAGCAGAACATTATGGGAAGCATCCAGCCATCATCGGCTGGCAGATCGACAACGAGATCAACTGCGAAATCGACGAGTATTACTCTGAAAGTGACACCATCGCCTTCCGCTCTTTTTTAAAAGAGAAATACAAAACACTAAAGCACTTAAACGACGCGTGGGGAACCGTATTCTGGAATCAGACTTACACGGACTGGAATGAAATCTATGTGCCGCGTACTACCATCAATGACTTTGTAAATCCTCACCAAATGCTGGATTTTTACCGTTTCATATCCAGAACAGTACGTCTCTACTTCAAACTGCAAAGCGAGATTATTAAAAAGTACAAAAAACCGGGGGACTTTATCACCACCAACGGTATGTTCGGAAATCTGGATAATCACAAAGTCATGGACGATTGCTTAGATGTATATACCTACGACAGCTATCCAAATTTTGCCTTCTGCATCGGAAACGATCCAGATCATTCCGATGATTTAAATGACCGCCAAAAAAGCTATCACTTATCTGAAGTCCGCTCCGTATGCCCACATTTTGGAATTATGGAACAGCAATCCGGTGCAAATGGCTGGACCTCCACCTCTCTGGCTCCGTCACCAAAGCCCGGTCAGATGATGCTTTGGACCATGCAGAGTATCGCTCATGGTGCTGACTTTATCAATTTTTTCCGCTGGAGAACAGCCACCAAAGGAACCGAGATGTACTGGCACGGTCTTTTAGATTACAACAATAAGGACAACCGTAAGATCGATGAACTGCGCCATATTCATAAACGCACCGAAGCAATCGATGAGATCGCCGGAGCCGATTTCAAGGCATCTTTTGCAATGATTCGTGATTATGATAATATTTGGGACGCACAACTGGATATCTGGCATAACCGCCTGACAGAACAAAGTAAAAATGAAATTTTTGCAGCCTCCCAGCTCAATCACACTCCGATGGATATTGTATATCTGCTGGATGATACAGATGTTTTTGATCTTGCCAAATATCCGGTACTGATCTATCCGCATCCGCTGATTATGACAGAGAGTCAGGCTGACATATTGAAAAATTATGTAAAAAACGGTGGAACTCTCATCATCGGGGCGAGAGCCGGATTAAAAGATTCCACCGGGGCATGCGTCATGACTTCCACACCGGGTCTGCTCTCTGACATCACTCAGACAGAAACAACCGATTTCACGATGATCGGCCCTGCGGATACTCCCATAGATATGACATGGAACGATTCCAATTATTCCACCGGGCGTTTCAATGAGATCATTGAACCCTCAGACAATGCCACCGTACTGGCAGCATACGCATCCGGATATTACAAAAGCACTGCTGCCCTGACAGAGACCTCTTACGGGAAAGGCAGAATCCTTCATTTCGGAGGCACCTTTACAAGAGGAACGGTAAAAAAACTGTTGGCTTATACCGATATTTTGGAACCGGAAAAAGCAGTTATAGAGCTTCCGCAAGACTGCGAGCTTGTAGTCCGGGAGAAAAAGGATAAAAAATACTGGTTTGTATTAAATTACAGCAGTCAGCCTCAGAACATTCAGCTCAAACAACCGCTGACAGATATGGATAGCCAAAAAACGGTAACCGGGAACATAACGTTAGCGCCTTATGAGACAAAAGTATATAAAATTTGAAAGGGGATAATAAAAAATGGATCAACAGAATATCAGCATCTTCCCAACGGGAGAAAAAAACACCGCTTACGCACAGTATTTTGTAGGTCAGAGCTATCTGAACATGCTCACAACCGAGGGTGTAGGGATCGCAAATGTAACCTTTGAACCGGGATGCCGCAACAACTGGCACATTCACCGCAAAAGCGGTCAAATCCTTCTGGCAACAGCAGGCCGAGGATATTATCAGGAATGGGGAAAACCTGCGCGAGAGCTTTTGCCCGGCGACGTAGTAAATATTCCGGCAGGGGTAAAGCACTGGCATGGCGCAGCCCCGGATAGCTGGTTTGCTCATCTGGCAGTAGAAGTTCCTGCAGAGGGTTCTTACGCAGAATGGCTCGAACCGGTAGATGACAAAGACTATCAGAATCTTTAAATACTAGCATATTGAAATGAAACGCGGATTTGACCTGCTGCCCTCCGGAAAGCAGGTCAAATCCGACACAGCTTGCTTAAAAGTCACACGTTCTGAAATGTAAGCGTTGAAATCTACTTCATTTCTTCCTTATCACCATCAATTTGCCACAAAGACATTTCTGTTCCGCTTAGCGTGCATAAATAATACTCACCATCCCGCACCTTACAGATCGGCAGCAGACCGTTAAAAACATTGTTTACTACACTAGGGGAAAGCTGTCTGATATATATGATTTCTCCATCCTTATACTCATAAATGCCGGATTTTGTCATGCATACGATCGTGTCCTTCCATGCCTGCATAGGCGGAAAAACGTCATTATGATTTTTCTCATACATCACTTGCACAAATTCCTGCAGCCCTTCCTCCGGTTCCTGCTCTTCCAGGGTTTCTGCATCCAGACAGCTATAAATCTCTTTTCCATACAGCAAGAACTGATCCTGGGTTTTCAGGCATCCCATAGTCATATCGTATGGCAGACTTTTTATTACTTTCTGTTTATTGACATCATACAGCAGGCATCTCTCTCCTCCTATCAGAGCGATCGTATCATCATTTACATACTTTACGTTGAATAAATCATTTCCAAACTCCGCATATACCTCATCCATATCATACTCTACATAGGAATCCTCCGTGATCTGATACACGCGCCATATATAATAACCATCCTCTGTTTTCTCCTCCTCTTCCGCCAACATCACAACCGCCTCAATCCCGTCTTTTCCTTCCCGAAGATCACCGGCAGACAGATAGATTTCCCCCTTCAGTTCATCCGGTTGAAGCAGAACCGATTCCCATGTATCCCCCTGATCCGTACTTTTCCATGCCACCACATGATAATCTGTCAATTCATTCTCCGCATCATTATCCGTCAGAGCATAGATCTCACCGTTGTCACCCGCCAGAAGATCGTAATAATAAGATTCTCCCAAATTAACTTTAGCGCCGACTCCCTCTACCCTTCTGTCTTCTTTATTTGACTTAATGACTGCAGCTCCCCGGATAGCAGCGACTGTAGCGGAAGAAGCTATTACAATGACTATCGCAATGATAGCTGCACTTATATTTCTCTTTGTTCGTTTCATATATGGTCCTCCTTTCCGAGTTTCAGTCTTTAGGAGATCATCCATAATTGTCTGATCCGCAGAATCCGATAATGTTACCTCATTCATCTGCTCACGATACTTTTTCATATATTCATCTATCATGATAATTCTCCTTCCAACTTGCTTTTCAAATGTTTTCGGGCCCGTTCCATCCGGGATCTTACTGCAGATGCGGTGATCTTTAAAATCCCGGCAATCTCTTCCGTAGTATATCCCTCATAATAGTAAAGGTAGATTACCGTTCGCTCTTTTACAGACAATGACATAACTGTTTCCAATATATCCAATGGCTGAGTATCCTTCGCCGGAATACCGGCGGACAATTCTTCCGTCGCATGACGTTTCCTAAATTTCAGACGATTTTTACATTCATTGGCTGTCACAGTCAAAAGCCACGCCCTCTCTTTTCCCGGAAAAACCAAAAACTTATGTTCCATCAATTTTATGAACACATCATGACAAACATCTTCCGCTTCCTCCTGTGAATGCAGGTATGTCAACGCCAGTCGATAGACCGAATGCTTATTGTCATTGTAAACCTTCGCAATATCCAATTCAGTAACCTCCCCCTTTTTTGAGCACTCATATATATAACAACTCAATAAGCCTTTTTGTCTCATGATTTCAATTTTTTTACGAAAAGAAACCTCCACCGGAGCTTTCCTTCACATGTCTGGGAATCAAAAAAAGAACAGCGCTGCTGTTCTTTTCCCATCTCATGAATCTATTTTAATAAAAACGATATCTTTTTCCCGCAGCCGCTTTAACTGTGTCTGCTCCGCTGACAGCTCCAATACTTTGGAAAACTTTGAAACATATTCCTCCGGTATGGTATCCAAAATTTCAAACAGCTCTTTATATAGACGCTGATAGGCAAACTCCGTATACTTCTGATACACCTGTCTGCCCATCGGTGATACCTTTATGATAACATCCTTCTTATTTATGCTTGTATGATATTTCTCCAAAAGCCCTTTTTCCACCATTTTTTTTACATTTTTTGAAAAAGCGCTGGGCGTAATACCTAATCTGCCGGCAATTTCTGCCATATTCTGGTTTTTCTCCTCGTTTTCCAAAATATACTCCATCACCTGAAGCTGCGCTGCGGAATAAGGAATCTCATCCGTATAATTGCTTTCCACTTTATATGCCTGCGCATAGGAGTTTCCGTATCTGACAAGCTTTTCCACAAAATCCCTGTATTTTCCCATCCATTCCAGCTTCATAAATTATATCCTCTTTTCCGCCAAAACAATTCAACGCTTTATTACAACATAAGCTGATTTGTGATCCGCAAATTATACGGATATTCTAACACAAAAAAAGAACCCCTGCAAATAACAACAGAAAATAACAGAAGTAAATAATAAAAGTAACCGGGCAAACAGTTATGTACCCATAAGCCCGGTCAAACGAAGGATCTGAAACAATGATCCGAAACTTTATAATATACCAAATGTGGCTGTATTAGCCACTCCGATCATCAGCATAATAAATGTATTTACCAACGCTCCTAGCCATACCTTCCCGGTCGCTTTATACAAGCTCCTGTTAATAAATGCCGCAACAAACAACAATACTGTCAGCGGTATCGCCACCTGCAGGTAAAGCCGATCATCCGCCCACATGGCATTTCCGGTAGAAAACAATTTGACATACTGAATGACATTTAAAATCAGGATTCCCAGCATATTAGCCAAGCCAGAAAGTATCATATTGATTTTTTCTCTGCGCCGACTTCCTCTCAACAATAAATTGTTTGTAATCGAAATAGAAAAATAGTAAACAAAATAGAATACCACATATTGCAAAAATACGATAATCTTGTCCGGTGTAAAAGTACAGATGCCAAGTACCCAGAAACGAAAATCCGTATGGCAGAAATAGTCCGAGGCAAAAACTATCAGGTAAAATCCTACAAATACGCATACTGCCAAAACAAGCGTCCTTAAGAAATCAATTCCTCCGATTCTTATACTGGATTTTGACTGTTCCCTCACATTCCGGCTGAACTTTCTCATAATCAAAAATAAAACCAATCCCACAATTCCATTGAAAACAGCCCAAAGCATAATGAAATTCGTAGATGACTGTGCAAACACGTTTGCCGATCCAAAAGCTGTCTGATCCGGGAAAAATACTGCATCCAGCTTTGATATCGGGAAGAAGGACAATCCTGATATGATCCATGTCACTGCCCACCCCAGCCAGAAAATCTTCTTTTTCTCCGGCTTTTCAGGAGAATCTTCCTGTTCCGGAACAATTCTTTGAAGTCCTGAGAAAATCGGAATATGTAAAAGTAACACTGCCATAGGAATAATAGCTAAAAATATACCGATCACACCAATCAAATTAAAAAATTCCTTTACCAGCCAAACTTGGTTTCTTGATTCAATCGGCATTTCCACCCGAAAAGATGCCGCAAAAAAGTCAACCACATTTTCCGCACTTTTTGTTGAAAAATGTAATCCCTGATGAATCACAGGAGGATTATATACTACGCGCAGCGTTTTATCCTCTGCACTGCCATAATATTTCCCTGGTTCCACGGAAGTCACTTTTTCTTTTTCGCCCAAAACGGAATTTAACGCTGTCAACGCTTCCGGACATTCTCCGGAAATATCACCATTTCCCTTTGCCATCGTGTTATTTCCTTCGTCATATTTTGCATAATCGATTCCCATGTTTGCATGGATAACCTGAAATACTTCCTCTGTGGAAAATTGGATAAAGCCCATTGGCATACCTGCGGATACTTTGTTTTCCTCCTGTGTTCCATAATACATCAAGGTACACCATACAGCCATGCCGCCCATAGAATGTCCCAATACGCCGATTTTTTCATGATCCACATAATCCAGATTGTTCCACGCATATTCCACCATCGGTATCATACCAATTCCATTTGCTGCAACAGCCTCCATCATTGGCAGCTCTGCGCTGCTGGATCCGCCATGATAGTATGCATCATAAGCAATCACTGCAATTCCCCGGCGCGACAGTTCAATCGCATTCATATCCTGCATCTCACTGTTATTCAATAACCCATGGCAGGTAATCACTAACGGAACCTGATTTTCAGCGGATGCCTCTTTGGGTCTGTAAAGTGTACCGGTAATCCACTGTCCTTCATCTGTCGGAATCTTAAATTCGGAAACCTCCACTCTTCCAAAATCCGTCTGGATTATGGAAGCCCCTATGCTGCTGACAACAACCAATATCAATGCTATACATAACATGATTGCGGCCATCCTTGTGTCCATTAACTTTTCTTTTCGTTTTTTCATGTCTTTCTCCTTTCTTTGGAATCATATAGTTTCCTTTGGAAATAATATAATTCTATCATAAATATTTTAATCTCTATCGTCAATAACTATAATGTACAAAAAAAAGAGCTACTTTTTGTAGCTTTTTTATAAACAAGCCGGGGACAAATTTAGATAAAAAAATAAAAAAATTTTATTGACAAGCGTTTAAGCGTATTATATAATATGTCTTGCGTCACGGCGTGACGTTTAAACCGATGCTTTTCGGGGTGTGGCTCAGCTTGGCTAGAGCGCCTGGTTTGGGACCAGGAGGTCGCAGGTTCGAATCCTGTCACCCCGATCATGTGCGGGTGTAGTTCAATGGTAGAACACCAGCCTTCCAAGCTGGATACGTGGGTTCGATTCCCATCACCCGCTTCTGTGTTTGTAGCTCAGCTGGATAGAGCAACGGCCTTCTAAGCCGTGGGTCGGGGGTTCGAA
>CAYRZL010000013.1:0-41057 GCA_964428795.1 uncultured Lachnospiraceae bacterium
CTTCAGTATAGAATTTACTTTTACATGTGGAATTTACTTTTTCACTCAACCTTTAACAATTTTTTTGTTGCTTCCCCGATTCCTTTTATTGTAAAATATAACCAGAAACAGGAGGGCGCCATGAAGGTTGCAGGTATCATTGCAGAATACAATCCATTCCACAAAGGACACGCTTACCATATCGAAGAGACAAAACGCAGCACCGGATGCGATCATGTCATTGCTCTCATGAGCGGTGATTTTGTACAACGGGGGGCTCCTGCCATTATGGATAAATACAGCCGCACTAAAATGGCTTTGGAAAGCGGTGTTGATCTCGTATTGGAACTGCCTGTATGCTATGCCACCGCAAGTGCTGAACTGTTTGCAGCAGGGGGCATAGCTATCCTTTCCGCATTGGGATGCGTGGAGCATATCGGTTTCGGATACGAAGATTCCGGGCAAAGCACACATAACGTATTAAATGATCTGGAACAGATTGCCGATATTCTGGCAGAGGAACCTGCACTTTATGCGGATGCACTCTCTGCCTATTTAAAAAGCGGGCTTTCCTATCCGGCTGCAAGAGCAAAGGCAATGGCCGAATACACCGGACATCCGGTTCCCGCTCTGGATACTCCAAACAACATTCTGGCGGTCGAGTATCTGAAAGCGATCCGCAGACAGAACAGTTCCTTAAAGCCGGCTGCCATCCCCCGTCAGGGAGAGGGATATCACAGCCTTAAGACTGACGGAATCTATGCTTCCGCCACCGCCATCCGGGAATACCTCAAGAGCAGCGGCTTTTATACGGATGCTGCCTTTGCCAAAAACAGCTTTTTAAAACATGACAATGAGCATCCCATACTGCGCATCTCCATGACAGATTATGGCTATCATATGCTGATGCATGAATATAACCCATATCATCTTCTGTCAGAGCAGGATTTTTCCGGGCTTTTACACTATCAGCTCTTACAACAAAGGAAATGCCTGAATCACTTTGCCGATGGAAATCCGGAATTGAACAACCGCATCGTCAATGAATTGGAGCACTATACGGACTGGTCTGATTTCTGTACCCGGATCAAATCCAAAAACCAGACCTACACTGCAATCAGTCGTTTCCTGCTGCATGTACTGCTGAACTATACGAAAGAACATGCTGCACTTGCAAGAGAACAGTTGGCACATCCTTCCTATGTGCGCATTCTTGGTATGCGAAAATCTGCGGGAGCTCTGCTGAAACAGATCTCATTGGCAGGGACTATCCCTGTGATCACCAGACTGGCAGAGGCACACCGGAATCTGTCTGACACCCGGCTTCTGGATCTGGATATCCATGCATCAGACATCTGCCGCTGTGCCCTCACTCAGATGGATGGCTGCGAAAGACAAGGAGAGTTTCGCCAAAGTTTGATATATAAATAACGTTAAAATTTTATCATTTTTGCAAGTTGCATCTTTTTATCCTGCATTTTGATACTTTTATTTTGTATTTTTCACAGATTTTTGAATTTTCATTTTTTTGTCTTGCATTTTGTACAATTTCTTCTTATACTTATCATTATGCGCTGATTATTTTCAGTTAATTATAAGTAAAGATGAACAAATGCTTTATGAAACTCATTAACCTATCACATTTATTTAAGGAGGAATTTCTATGAATCAGGTAACGATCAAACCGTTCAGGAAAGTTCTTGTGGCAAATCGAGGAGAGATTGCCATCCGTGTATTCCGTGCATTAAACGAACTCGGAATCACAACTGTCAGCATTTATTCCAAGGAGGACAAATATGCGCTCTTCCGTTCCAAAGCTGACGAGTCCTATGCATTAAATCCGGAGAAAGGACCTATTGATGCATATCTGGACATTGACACCATTATTAAAATTGCAATCGCAGCAAACGTAGATGCGATCCATCCGGGTTACGGTTTCCTGTCAGAGAATCCTGATTTCGTAGATGCCTGCGAGCGCAACGGTATCGTATTTATCGGACCGTCCAGCAGCATTATGAATGCCATGGGAGATAAAATTTCTTCCAAAAAAATGGCAATCGAAGCACAGGTTCCCATCATTCCGGGTGTCGACTATGCCATCAAGGATGTGGAAACTGCAAAAAAGATTGCTGCTGAGGTAGGCTTCCCGATCATGCTGAAAGCATCCAATGGCGGCGGCGGACGCGGTATGCGTATCGTAAACGCTATGGAAGATCTGGAGCAGGAATTTAACGAAGCAAGAAATGAGTCTAAAAAAGCATTTGGTGACGATAAAATCTTTATTGAAAAATACATCCGCGGGCCAAAGCACATTGAAGTACAGGTGTTAGGTGACAATTATGGCAATGTAGTACATCTCTACGACCGTGACTGTTCCGTACAGAGACGTCATCAGAAGGTTGTTGAGTATGCACCTGCTTTCTCCATTCCGGAAAAGACAAGGAAAATCATTTTCGATGCTGCTATCCGCCTGTCCAAATCCGTCGGATACCGCAATGCAGGTACTTTGGAATTTCTGGTTGACGCTGACGGAAACCCATATTTTATCGAGATGAATCCTCGTATCCAGGTAGAGCATACTGTCAGCGAAATGGTTACCGGAATCGATCTGGTACAATGTCAGATTCTGGTAGCACAGGGATATCCGCTGAACTCTGATGAGATCAATATCAAATCCCAGCAGGACATCAGTTGTACCGGTTACTCCATTCAGACCCGTGTTACAACCGAAGATCCTACCAACAACTTCCTGCCGGATACCGGTGAGATCACCGTATATCGTTCCGGTTCCGGTAACGGACTTCGTCTGGATGGCGGAAACGCTTACACAGGCGCTGTCATCTCCCCTTACTATGACAGCCTGCTTGTAAAAGCGATCTCTCTTGACCGTACATTTATGGGAGCTGTGAGAAAATCTCTCCGTGCAATGCGTGAGATGCGTATCCGCGGTGTAAAGACAAACATTCCGTTCCTGATCAACGTATTAAATCATCCGACCTTCCAGAGCGGTTCCTGTTACACCACGTTTATTGAGGAGACACCGGAGCTGTTCGAGCTGGAGCAGAGCCAGGATCGTGCCACCAAGATCATTGAATTTATCGGAAATAAGATCGTAAATGAAAATGTGGGCGAAAAAGGATACTATGAAAACCGGGTACTGCCAAAATATGATTCCACCAAACTGATCTACGGTGCAAGAGATGAGTACAAAAAGCTGGGCGCAAAAGACTTCATGCAGAAAATCAAAAATGAGAAAAAACTGTATGTAACAGATACAACTATGCGTGACGCACAGCAGTCTCTGATGGCAACCCGTATGAGAAGCAAGGACCTGTGCGGCGCTGCTTATGCCACAAACGCTTTTATGCAGAATGCATTTTCTGTAGAAGCATGGGGCGGAGCTACTTACGATACCGCTTACCGTTTCCTGAAGGAATCTCCATGGAAACGTCTGGAGCTGCTCAGAGAGCGTATGCCAAACACCCTGATCCAGATGCTGCTGCGCGCTTCCAATGCGGTAGGCTACAGCAATTATCCGGACAATGTAGTAAAAGAATTTATCCGTATTTCCGCTGAGCACGGTATCGATGTATTCCGTATTTTCGACTCCTTAAACTGGGTGGAAAACATGAAGATGCCGATTGAGGAAGCATTGAAAACCGGAGCTATCGTAGAGGGAACCGTCTGCTATACCGGTGATGTAACCAATCCAAAAGAGACAAAATACACGATGGACTACTATGTAAACAAGGCTCTGGAGCTGGAGAGCTTAGGCTGTCACTCTATTGCCATCAAGGACATGGCAGGTCTGTTAAAACCGATGGCAGCAAGAGAGCTGATAACAACTCTGAAGCAGGAATTGAACGTACCGCTCCACTTACATACACACGACTCCACCGGAAACGGTGTCAGCACCGTGCTGATGGCTGCGGAAGCAGGCGTAGATATCGTGGATCTGGCAATCGAGTCCATGAGTTCTCTCACCAGCCAGCCTTCCATGAATGCTGTGGTAGAAGCACTCCGGGGAACAGAGCGTGATACCGGACTGGACTTCGAGGAGCTGGATGAGCTGAGCCGCTACTACGGACGTGTGCGTAAGGTTTATGCTAAATTCGAGAGTGATATGAAATCTCCGAATGCAGAGATTTACAAATATGAGATTCCGGGCGGTCAGTACTCCAACCTGCAGGCTCAGGTAACAAGCATGGGTTCCGCAGACGAGTTCGAGGCGATCAAAGCACTGTACAAGGATGCGAATGATCTGCTTGGAAATATCGTAAAGGTTACACCTACCTCCAAAGCAGTGGGTGATCTTGCCATCTTCATGTACAAGAATGGGCTGACTATGGAGAACATTCTGGAAAAAGGCGCAGGTCTCTCCTATCCGGATTCTGTGGTATCCTACTTCCAGGGTATGATGGGACAGCCGGACGGCGGCTTCCCTGCAGAATTGCAGAAGATCGTACTGAAAGACATTGAACCATTGACCGTAAGACCGGGTGAGACAATGCCGGATGTGGATCTGGAAGCCATCAAGAAAATGCTGACCGAGAAATATCATCTGGAGCACCGCAGCGCTGCCGATATGGAACAGAAAGCTATCAGCTATGCTCTGTATCCAAAAGTATATGAGGATTACTGCGAGCACTTCGAGATGTATAACGATGTAACCAGACTGGAAAGCCATGTATACTTCTTCGGACTGAGAAAGGGTGAGGAAACCACCCTGAAGATCGGCGAGGGCAAAGAGCTGATCATCAAGTTCCTGGAAGAGAGCGAGCCATTTGAGGATGGAACCCGCATCCTGACCTTCTCCGTCAATGGATATACACGTACCGTCCGCATCATGGATAAGACACTTGAGATCAAGTCCGATAACAAGCTGAAAGCTGACAAGAACAATCCAGGTCACCTTGGATCCTCTATCCCGGGTACCGTAGGAAAGGTTCTTGTAAAAGAGGGCGACGAAGTAACCGTAAATATGCCTTTGATGACTGTAGAGGCAATGAAGATGGAGACAACCGTCGTATCCAAGGTTGCCGGAAAGGTCGACAAGATTTATGTGGCTGCCGGCGACAGCGTACATCAGGACGATCTGCTGATCTCCTTTACCGACATTCAAGAGTAATTCAATTGTGAAAAGAAACCTCCTCTGTTCAAAAGCAGAGGAGGTTTTCTTATTATCTTTTCATATTTTCTATTCGTTTTTGAATGGATCCTTGCTTCTTAATGATGGAACAAACGAATACCGGTAAAGCACATTGCCATACCATATTTGTTGCAGGTGGAAATCACATGATCATCACGAATGGAACCTCCCGGCTGAGCCACATATTTTACACCGCTCTTGTGTGCACGCTCAATGTTGTCACCAAACGGGAAAAATGCATCCGAGCCAAGGGCCACATCGGTCATCTGATCCAGCCATGCCCGCTTCTCCTCCGCAGTAAATACCGGCGGTTTTACCTTGAAGATATGTTCCCAGGCACCGTCCGCCAGTACATCCATGTAATCCTCACCCATATACAGATCGATGGCATTGTCCCTGTCCGCACGTCCAATCTTGTCCACAAACTGTAATCCCATAACCTGCGGAGATTGACGAAGGAACCAGTTATCTGCCTTGCTTCCGGCAAGTCTGGTACAATGAATACGGGACTGCTGTCCTGCTCCGATTCCGATAGCCTGTCCGCCCTTTGCGTAGCATACAGAATTGGACTGTGTATATTTCAGGGTGATCATTGCAATAGCAAGATCAATCTTTGCCTGCTCCGGAATTTCTTTGTTATCCGTCACAATATTACCAAAGAAATTCTCATCGATCTTCAGCTCATTTCTGCCCTGCTCAAAGACAATGCCGAACACTTCCTTATGCTCGATGGGATCCGGTACATAATCCGGATCGATCTGGATCACATTGTAATTTCCTTTTTTCTTTGCTTTCAGAATTTCCAGTGCCTCCGGCTCATATCCGGGAGCGATCACGCCATCGGAAACCTCTCTCTTGATGATCATGGCAGTTGCAACGTCACACACATCAGAAAGAGAGATAAAATCTCCGAAAGAGGACATACGGTCTGCACCACGGGCTCTCGCATAGGCATTTGCCAGAGGTGTAAACTCCACATCCATATCGTCTACCCAGTAGATTTTTTTCTCGGTATCAGTCATTGGAAGTCCCACTGCTGCTCCTGCCGGTGATACATGCTTGAAAGAGGTCGCTGCCGGAAGCCCGGTAGCTGCTTTCAGCTCTTTTACCAACTGCCAGCCATTGAAGGCATCCAGAAAGTTTATATAACCCGGTTTACCGTTTAACACCTGAATCGGCAACTCACCCTCGTTCATATATATTTTTGATGGTTTCTGATTCGGATTACATCCATATTTCAATTCTAATTCTTTCATAAAACACTCCTTTTTATTTCTAACGAATAATTTCCAACTCACGCTCTACACGCTGCATTTAGCTCTGCAATATTACTTATTCTTATTCACGATACGTGTCTCATAGGTACCTGTCTTGATATCAATATAACGCACAAACAAAGATACCTTATTCTCTTCATTCAGGCTATTCCAGATCATATCGGTAAACGCATCGATATCATCTCCAATCTCCACCAGCTTTGGCTCTCCAACAAAGCTTGGAAGCGGATTACCGTCACATTTGTATGTATGAATGAAACGTCCCTCTCCCGGAATCGGGTACTCATATGCATAAGTAAAACGATTGCAGCTCTCCGGATTACCGTTATTGCTTTTCAGAATGGACATGGCATAGCTGTATTTTCCGTTTTCCACATGCATAATACCGGAAATACGCGGTGTGTAATTTGGAGCGTCCGGCTCAAACTCTCTGGTGCGGAGCGCCTGCTCGAAGGTCTGCTGTTTGTCCATCAATTCATAGATGGTATCGGTCTGATCCCCATTTGTCACGATGGTCTTGTTGCCGAGTACACGCACTGGAGCATAAATAATCAGGCTTGGGTCCTCCAGCTTGGAAGGATCAAATGCCTGGGTGCGGATACCCTGTCCGTCCTCCACAAATACACGATTGCGGCTGTTTGCGCTGCGCCCCATGATAAAGTATGCGGTCACTGCATGTCTGCCATCCTTGCTCTTTCCTATCACAATACCTCTGCCTGGGTAAGAATTGCTCTGCAATTCTGTTTTCAATGAAACCATTTCCATAAACTTTTCCTCCTGTCAGGTAGCTTTTTACAATATCAGTCTTGTTTCTCAACTACTCTATAGAGTTTAACATGGACATTTTCTTTTTTCAACACTCTTCCATAAATTCCGGTTTGGCACTTTGACGGAAGGCTGTGGCTCCAGATGTTTTGGGGATTGTGAGGCATCGCATGTCCATAAGTCCTGCAAGAGGATGATTTTCTTTCGCACTTCTTTGCACTGGATTTTTCTCAGAAGGGGACAGACAATCTTTTATTTGCGCCTGTGCTGCAAAAATGGGTTGCTGCTCGGCGCATTTGATTCTCTGTCCCCTTCTGGCAAAATCAGCGTGCAATTCAGAGCAAAAGAAAATCATCCTCTTTCAGTCCTTTCTTGACATTGCGATGCATTTACGTTACCAAGCACGCGAAAGAAATCTCCGGTGGAAGTTTCTTTTTGCTTTCAAAACAAACTGACACCACAGCAAAATCGCAGATCAACAAACCTCCTTCCGATTCAGGCGGCTTCGCCGCCATTAGGCGCTAAAGGTTTGCTGGGGAAGTATTTACGCCGCCAACGGAGAAAACGTAGATGTTTCTGAAAGATGACACAAGGTACAGGTGGGGACGCTGATTTTGGATCTCTTTGAAATTTTCGTGGTGCTCTTAAAGCAGCGAAAAAGAATGTCAGAAGCCGAGGAGCGTCTTTTCGCACCGCAGGCTTCTATAAAACATTCTTTGGAGCTGGTTTTTAGCAGCACCAGAAAATTGAAACGAAATACAAAATCAGCGTCCCCACCTGTTCCGGGGCATCTTTTGGAAACCGCACAAATTTCCCCGAGGCGGCGTTCCCCACCTCCGGTAAACCGGAAGTTTATTTCTACTTTACATACAACAAAAAAGCGGCATTTTCCCTTTTTTATAAGAGTAAATGCCGCTTTTTTCAAGCGGTTTTCAAAGTGGAAATAAACTTTTCTCTTCAGCATTCTTTTTTACACAGAATACAGCAATAAACAATAAAACAGCACTGCCCAAAGCCATCGCCGCAAAAGTTACATTTAATCCATGTATCTGGGCATTATCACCGTATACTTCTGCCGAATGCTCCGCTGTTACAGTCATGATGCTGACAAACACAGCTGTTCCTATTGCTCCTGCAATAGTTCTTAAGGATGTCAGAAGCGCAGTGGCATGAGCTGTTGATTTTTTACGGATTCCATGTGTTCCCCATGTAATAATGGGCATCATCAGACAGCCTATTGCAACACATCGTATTACATTATATATCGCGGGCAGCCATATCGGTGTCTGCATATTGATCACTACCATACCCAGATTGCTGGCCAGCATACAAACTGCCCCTGTCAGGAATAGTACTTTCATTCCGACTTTATCATAGATTTTACCGGCAAAAGGACTGATAACAGCCATTACCAGTGAGCCTGGGAGCGTTACCAGACCGGAGGTTGTTGCAGAACATTTCATAATAGTCTGGACATAGAGCGGCATAATAATAGAAGATCCCATCATAACCAGATAAAGAAGCATGCTTCCTATCACGCTTAACGCATATTCTTTATTTGCTAATATCCTAAGCTCAAGAAACGGCTCCGTAAGATGGAACTGCCTATATACAAAAAATACTCCGGCAACCACACCCACCACAAGGCAAAATAATATCTGAATACTTACAAATGGATAATTTCCCATATTTCCTATTCCCAGTGTAATTCCGCCAAAGGTAAACACACTGAGAATAAATGATGCTACATCAAAATTATTTTTTGCAGTATCAAGCACGTTCGTAAATGTACAGATCGCAAATACAAGAGAAACTGCCATAATCGCTATTGCGGCATAAAAAATCATCTTCCAGCCGAAAGAATCCACCAACACCCCGGCCAGAGTGGGTGCAATGACCGGAGCTGCGCCCACGGATAATCCATACCAGCCCATGGCGGTTCCTTTCTGTTCAGGCGGATAAATTGTCAAAATGATAACCTGAGCCATTGACATCAATATTCCGTTTCCGCAAGCCTGAAACACTCTACCAAGCATCAGGACAAAATAATTCGGAGCAATTACGCACAACAGCAACCCTATAAGGAAGCCAATAATCGCCGTTATGTAAAGTTTGCGCGATGGGAAACGATTAATCAAAAATGCTGTGAGCGGCATCATAATTCCCATTGCCAGGGAGTAACCGCTTGTAAGCCATTGCCCTGTTGTAACGCTTATGCCAAAATCCCGCACCATATCCGGAAGCGCTGTTGTCAAAGCTGTTGCAAGCATTGATGTGGCAATACAGGATATTATGATATTTATAAAAATCAGCGTTCTTCTATTTTTTGTTATGGTTACTGAATTACTCATTTTCATTTATTTCCTTTCCCGAATCCATTCTGTGCCATATTTTTTTGTTTATATTCTCTATCATTTGCTCCATATTCTGTTCGGTAGACAAAATCTCAGACGGTAAAATATCCCGGCTCAACGTCCTGTAAAATCCATTGTGTATTTCCTTGATCCGTGTTACTGCCGGAATTGCCTTTTCTGTGAGATATAAATGCTTTACGCGTTTATCTTTTTCATCACCCACAAGCTTTACATAATGAATTTCTGCCAGCTTCTTAATGATTTTGGTCAGCGTGGCTTTATCCACACGAAAATGATTGACCATCTCCTGTGCAGTGGCACCAGGATGATCATAAATATATTCTACATAAAATTGCTGTCCCCATCCTATTTCAAACTCAGCCAAACCATGATTATAATACATTTTCATAAGCCTGTCTAAAATTGAAATGCATCGTCCTAAATTAGAAAAATTACCATTCATATAAATATTCACTCCTTCCGTGTAATAAAATATCACAAAAAAGTAGCGTTGGCAACTTATTTAAACGTATTATTTCTTTTACTTTTTTAATTTCCCATGCTATGATAGTACTATAAAAAATTGAAGGAAGGAAATCAGATGAATCCAAAACAGACATTTTATAAAATTACTGCGGAAAAAATCATTGAGAACATGAAGAAACGACAGATAGAAGGCTACTATTGTGCTACAGCAGCCGAAGCCTCCGAGCTGGCTATGAGCTTTGTAAAGCCCGGTATGACCGTATCCAATGGTGGAACCATGACAGCCACCGATATGGGAATGCTGGATGCATTGAAGGACAGAAAGGATATTACGTTTCTGGACCGCAGGGACGCCTCCACACCGGAAGAAATCACACGCATCTATCATGAATCTTTCGATGCGGACTGTTACTTTATGAGTACCAATGCCATTACCAGAGAGGGCGAACTGGTAAATATTGACGGAACCGGAAACCGGGTAGCCTGTCTCATCTACGGTCCGAAAACGGTCATCATCCTATGCGGAATGAATAAAGCCGCACTGGATGTCAACGACGCATACCTGAGAGTAAAGAACATTGCTTCTCCCCCAAACGCCATCCGGCTGAACCGTAATACACCATGCGCTCTTACGGGAAAATGCGGCGATTGTTTCAGTCCTGACTGCATCTGTTCCCATACTGTTGTGACCCGCAGATGTGCCATCCCAGGGCGTATCAAAGTCATTCTGATTGGAGAAGAGCTTGGATATTAAAAATCTGATTACGGGCAAAAACAAGCTCCGGCAGCTTTGTATATCACACAAAATTGCCGGAGCCTGCTATATTTTCTGTTATATTTTTTATTTCACTATGCCTTATATTACATTTCCCGGGGAAGCTGAAGATTATAATCTGCTCCCTGCAGCTCTCCATCCTGTTCCTGAAAAATCTTTAAATCAATTTCCGTGACACCATCCTTTACCTGAATAACCCAATCCAGGATTCCATCTGCAGCCTGGGGAATATTTTCCCTGCTTTCCCAATAAAAATCGTTATAATAGTAATCATATTCCTTCACATAATATTCATCACCATGTATGTAATGAGAAAGAGAATACCCTGGCGCTGTTCCTGTGTTTGTCACCGGAACCACGATTTTGTAAAAAGTATATCCCTGCTCAGAATTTCCCTCATACACATCTCCCAGCTTTTCCACCTGTATCTGCCCGGAAACTTCCAAATGATCCGTACTGTAATCGCCCTCAGCCGCATATCTCAGTTCATCACGGACTTCAGTACTATACCTAACAGTAACAGCAAAAGAATGATCAATATAACGCTCAAAACAATATTGGAATTAATTTTCGATCCAGACCGCTTATTCATCCTGTACACCTCCGTCCTCTTCCGTGTTCAGAGAAAAAGGGATCCGATAGCACGCCTGAATATTTTCTTTTGCTTCATCCCATACCTGTACATAAACCGCACATTCCTGTGCATCCTGAGGAACGAAAAAATAAAGATATCACGCCACACCGACTCCGACAATCGCCACAAAAACAACCAGAACAATGATTCCAAGAACTATAGTACTGCGAAATGGCTTTATTGCAGATTTGGGCTTCTTATAAGACATTTCCGGCTGACTGTTGGAAATCTCCGGCTGCTCATAAAGCATTTCCTGCTGACTATAGGAAGTCTCCGGCTACTCCTCTGCTTTTTCTTCCGGCTTATGATACACACCGCACTTTGGACAGATTCCGTAGTATTTTTCATAGTCAAATCTTTTTCCGCATGATCTGCATTTCATGAATATACTCCCCTACATCCTCTCCGGTGCATCAAATCCAAGCAGATCAATACAAGTCTCGAGAACCGCCTTTGTCAGCTCCAAAATCCTGATATAACTTGCCTGCTTCACTTCATCTTCCTCTGCCATTATTTTTGTCTCATGATAAAAACGGTTAAATCCATTGGACAAATCGTAAATATATGCGCAGAGCTTATGAGGCGCCAATTCCTCATAAGCAGTCTCCATCGCACTGTTAAATTTGCAAAGCTCCAGCATCAGTGCCTTTTCACTCTCAGAGCCCGCTGGAAGAATAACCGCATCATCTGCGGATTTTCCGCTCTGTGCATATTTGTTTAGAATGGATTTAATACGCACAATCGTATATAAAATATATGGACCTGTGTTTCCCTCAAAAGAAGTAAAACGTTCAATATCAAAAATATAATCTTTCGATGCCTGGTTAGACAGATCCCCATATTTGATAGCTGAAAGTGCGATCTGGCCTGCAGCCTTCTTTGCCGCTTCCTCATCCATCGTATGATTCTCTGCAATCTTCTGATACATCTGCTCATTGATATCGGCAATCAGGTGCTCCAGACGCATCACGCCGCCATCACGGGTCTTAAATGGTTTTCCGTCCTTCCCGTTCATGGTTCCAAATCCGATAAATTTCAGATCGGTGTCCGCATCCACCAGCCCGGTCTTTTTTGCGCAGCGGAACACATGAATAAAATGCAGCTCCTGTCTTTTATCTGCCAGATAAATGATCTGGTCCGGATGATAATCCTTCATACGCCATACGATAGTGGCAAGGTCCGTAGTCGTATAAAGAGCCGCTCCGTCCGATTTTAAGATCATGCAGGGTGGAATCTCCTTTGCGTCCGTTTCCTCTCTCACATCCACCACCAGCGCTCCCTCATCCATATAAGCAAATCCTTTATCCTTCATCATCTGAACCATATCTGAAATATACGGGTCCGCATCGGATTCGCCTTTCCAGAGTTCAAAAGATACATTCAGATTGTCGTAATTTTTCTTCAGATCGGTAACAGAAACATTTAAAATGTGCTGCAATAATGCCCGGTAACCTCTACGCCCATGCTGCAATTCATAGGTTGCCTCCATGGCAGCCTCTTTATATGCCTCATCTTCCTTTGATTTACCGCTTGCAGTTGGATAAATTTCTTCCAGCTCGGAGATCGTGAAGGGAGCCTCCTGCGGATATTCCCCCTCATAAGACGCATCAAAGTAGGGAAGATCTGGCTTGCGTTCTTTTAATTCCACAATAATCAGACCCATCTGCAAGCCCCAGTCTCCCAGATGCACATCACCGATCATGTTGTGTCCCATAAATTTGCCGATTCTCTTTACACTCTCACCGATGATCGCAGAGCGTAAATGTCCCACATGCAGCGGTTTTGCCACGTTGGCTCCGCCATAATCCACGATAATGGTTTTCGGCTGTTCTGCCCTGTCGCATCCAAGACGCTCACATTCCTGCATCTGACACAGATAGTCTGCCAGATATGTTTCACTCAGCTTAATATTGATAAATCCGGGCTTTACCGATTCCACCATAGAAAACATCTCGTTTTCCTGCAAAAGCTCCGCTACCTTATCCGATATCATAAACGGTGCACAATGATACTGTTTTGCACCTGCCATCGCGCCATTGCACTGAAATTCACACAGATCCGGGCGATTGGACAGTGTCACGCGGCCCAGATTCTCATCATAACCTGCATCTGCAAATGCCTTTTTTACCTGGTCTGTAATCAGATCAAGCATTTTTTTCATATATCATCAACCTCTTTTCTCTTTTATATAAGCCAAGTATTACTCCCACTAGCCTCGTAAATACCTCGGCAAGTGTTCGTATTATACGTTGTATTACTCCCACTAGCCTCGTAAATACCTCGGCAAGTGTTCGTATTATATCACAAAACTCTGTTAGCCTCAATAACAAAAATACTACCCTTTTTCGTCGATAACATGACCTCTTATGCAGAATAAAAAGATTCTTTTACGAGCATTCTTTTACTGCAAGGAAAATCAAAAAATTTCTTTGAAAATACAGCACCATCCATGGAGGTACGGGTATGGCATCATACAAAGTTGAAATCTGCGGAATAAATACATCTACGCTTCCTATCCTGAAAGAAGCGGAAAAAGAGGAGCTGTTCCGCAGGATCAAAGCCGGAGATAAAGAAGCCAGAGAGGCTTATATCAAGGGGAACCTGCGGCTGGTACTCAGCGTAGTGCGGCGCTTTGCCGGAAGCAACGAAAATGTGGATGATCTCTTTCAGATCGGCTGCATCGGTCTGATTAAATCCATCGACAATTTCAATCCTGATATGGAGGTAAAATTTTCCACTTATGCTGTACCTATGATCATAGGAGAAATCCGCAGGTATCTGAGAGACTACAATAGTCTGAGGGTCAGCCGATCTCTCCGCGATACCGCCTACAAGGCACTGCACACCAAAGAGCTGCTCCAGCGAAATTCCTGTAAAGAACCTACGATTGAAGAAATTGCGAAGGAAATCAATATTCCAAAGGAGGATATCGTGCAGGCTCTGGACGCGATCCAAAGCCCGGTCAGTCTCTACGATCCTGTTTATACCGACGGAGGAGACACTCTCTATGTCATGGATCAGATAAGCGACAAAAAAAACCGGGAAGAGCGCTGGATTGAAAATCTCTCCCTCAGTGATGCCATGAAACGACTGGGCGAACGGGAACAGCATATCATTAAGCTGCGCTTTTTTGAGGGCAAGACACAGATGGAAGTGGCAAATGAAATTCATATTTCTCAGGCACAGGTAAGCCGCCTTGAAAAATCAGCAATAAAAAATATGAGGAACTATCTGACTGTAAAATAAGGTCAGATAGCTCCTCGTAGCTTCGTATGGCGAAGAGAAACCTCCGCCGGAGCTTTCTTTCACATGCCTGGCAACTAATATACGATAACCGCTGTGCCAATCTCCACTGCATTATAGATTTTTTCTGCGGCATCATAAGGCGTATTCACACATCCGTGCGACCCGTTTGTCTTATATATATCTCCGCCATATTCCGTACGCCATCCATCTGCGTCATGAATACCTACATTTCCATTAAATGGCATCCAGAAGGTCACATCAGAGCTGTATCCCATCGTCTCAATAGTTCCAAGTGTTGCCGGTGATTTTTTACCGTCAATCGCCCATACACTGCCTGCCGGAGTCTCATTTCCCTTGGACGGATTTCCGGTAACCACGGGCGTCTCCACCAGCAGTTTTCCGTCCTTATAACACCACATCGTTTGATCCTGTATACTGATCTCAACATATGTGCCGCCTATATCATCTTCATTTCTGCTTTTTGCAGAATACAGATAGCTCGGCTCCAGCACAGCAGACTCTCCTGTCTTAATCTGCTCGATCAAAGCATCTGTCGTTTTATCTCTCAGCATACACCAGCCATAATCTCCTCCGGTCAGAGTTACCGTTTTCCCTTTGCTGGTCTTAAATTTCCTGGTACAACCATAAGTGTCATATTTCAGTGCAAGAGAACTGATATATTCACGCACCTTATCCCGGTCCAGATCTGCAGAAAAGTCCTCTCCCAGAACAAGCCACTCATGAATCATATCCGCTGTCACTGTCTCGCTGCGATCTCCGAAATCATAAGTAATCTCAACAGCCAGCCACTTATTTAATTCATCACGCTGTGCGGCCAGACTTTCATTATCACTGTATATCTGCGGGGTCTCATAACAGCCGGCTTCATCCAGATTCACGTCATTCTCTCCGTTATACACTGCCTCTGAGAGCAGCTCCATCGTCTTATCCTGCTTTAACAGGTTTCCGTTATCTTCGGGAATGACTTCATATGCACCATCCTCATATTCCAGATATGCATCCACCGGCACCTGCACCTTTTCCTCATCAAAGAACGGCTGCCCCATGATCACCTGTTCAAACATCTCTTTATCATAAACAATGTCTATCGACACATCTTCGGTTCCGCTGCCCGGGAAAAAAACAGCCGGCCACAAAAGCACATTCTGATTATCTTTCATCTGCTGAATCTGATTTTTATCATCAAAATTCAGACCGATTTCCTCTGCTTCGATTACAAATTCACCATCTCTGGTATCGACGGTCAACGTATATTCATCTACCTTTTCTTTTATCTTCGTGCGAAGAGAATCCATAGTCTCATTTGCAATGGGAATTCCAAACACCGAAGTGTTGATGCAAAAACGGTTATGAAAATATACGATACCGGCTATATAGATGGCCGCTATAACGATCACGATGATCAATATTATTTTTAATCCTTTCCGGGTTGATTTTTTATCCAAATTCAACATATTCAATTCTGACTTTTTCATCTTTTCATTTGCCATATTTCTTTTCCTTTGTAAGCAGACACATTCTTTTTGTCTGAACCTCTTACGCCTTTGTTGTCCTTTTTTATTTTACTCCTTTTTCCTTATTCATCAACCACTTAAAGAAAATTTAAATAATTTTATAATCTATTCATATTTTACAATTTCTTTTTTCAACCGTTTCATAATCTTTTTTTCCAACCGGGATATATAGGATTGAGAAATTCCAAGCAGATCCGCAACTTCCTTCTGGGTCATTTCCTTCTCCTGATCGGAAGTAAGTCCGTAGCGCAGCTCAATGATCATCCGCTCCCGCTCTGACAGCTTCTCAATCGCTTTTTTCAACAGTTTTTTCTCCACGTCCGTCTCAATATCCTTATAAATCACATCTTCTTCCGTCCCTAAAATATCTGATAGTAATAATTCATTGCCATCCCAGTCAACATTCAGCGGTTCATCAATGGACACCTCCATTTTCAGTTTGCTTGTTCTGCGCAGATACATCAAAATCTCATTCTCAATGCAGCGGGATGCATAAGTGGCAAGCTTGATTTTTTTGGTCGGATTGTAGGTATTGACCGATTTGATTAATCCGATGGTTCCGATGGAGATCAGATCCTCCACGCCCACGCCGGTATTGTCAAATTTTTTTGCAATATATACTACCAGTCTCAAATTATGTTCTATGAGAAGATTCTTTGCTTCATTCGCTTCCTCCGTCTGCAATTTTCCAATGTATTCCTGCTCCACCTCTCCCGCCAGAGGAGGCGGCAGGATCTCCGCCCCGCCAATATAGTGAACATCCATTGTATCCTTCAAAAACATATCTCTCAAAGAAGCTGCCATCCTAAATTGGAATTTGCCCGGTACGATTACTTTTACATTCATTTACATTCCTCCATTTCCCCATGATCTTTCTCCAGACTGCAAAATTCACTGTTCAGCAACAGACAACAGCTTTTTCCTATCATACATCCCTGCTCACTGATTCCTATTACGGGAGCATGTTTGGTAGATTCCCAATCTCCTGTGTATATCACTAATTTATCTATTGTATATACGGGAAGCAGCCCATGCTGATTCCCCACGGTCCTATACGGAATCATCCGCGGTGCGTATTTTCCAAGTTCTTCCCCAAAAACCTTTTCCATCTCTGTTCTTCCTATAATGCTCACCGCTTTTTTGGTATATACATCCCGCAGCACATTTCCGGTATCGGCATAAGCTCTGCATTTTAATTTTTTCTGGTTCCAGTACAGGCAGACCCATACCATAGAAGTATCCAAAATCCTTCTCTTCCAGAAAAAAATCACCAGTCTGCCGCACAAAGCACAGATTCCAACGGAAAGCCACCCTCCTGCCGCTTTTCCCGAAAAAGTCTGCTGCATCCATATCTGTATTCCGCCAAACAACAGCAGAAGCAGATAAGTACTTCCCCATTTTTTCAGGAAATCCCGCACATCTGCCGGAGAAAAAAAGAGTCCGACCAGTAACGGATTTACCACTCCGTGAACGAGTATCCGGAAAAGTAAATACTGCTTCAGCACATAAAACAAAAAGGTACTGCACCCACCGGAAATTGCCGCTGCCAGAATCAGCCGACTTTTCCTGACCGGAATCCTAAAGCAGACAGCTGTTGTAAAAAATGCCATCAGATCCATCACAAAATTGATCAGGAAAAACAGATCCGGATACCATATGTATGACATGACTCACCTCTTTTCCTATCCCATGCTCAACAATGGAAATCTGGCAACTTAAAAAAGTATATAAAAAGGCAGCCATGTTTTTTGTCAAAAACATGGCTGCGTTCTTATGATTTCATTTACATTATTCGACACATAACAGTGCTTATCTTCTTGTGGTTTTCAGGAAATCAGGAATTTTAATATCCTTCTCCTGAACATTAGAGCTTACCGTAGCCTGCGGTCTTGTGTAAGCATTTACCTTCGGCTGCTCCGTAGCTGCCGCAGTTCTGGTAATACCAAGTGTCTGTCCAAAGCTTCTCGGCTGGCTGTTTACACCCGGAATCACGCCGGAGCTTTCCTGATTTTCAAGACCGGTTGCAATAACAGTGATGGTAGCAGAATCGTGTGCAGTCTCGTCATATTTTGCACCAAAGATGATATTTGCCTCTTCTCCTGCCATATCCTGAACATAGCTTGCTGCGTCATTTGCATCCATAAGAGAAATATCACCGGAAATATTGATGATAACATGGGATGCACCATTGATCGTTGTCTCAAGCAACGGACTGGAAACTGCCTGTTTTACTGCCTCCAAAGCCTTGTCATCGCCGGTAGCGGAACCGATACCGATATGTGCAAGACCCTTGTCCTTCATAACCGTCTGAACATCTGCGAAGTCCAGATTGATCAATGCCGGAAGATTGATCAGGTCTGTGATACCCTGAACACCCTGCTGCAATACTTCATCTGCTTTCTTCAGAGCATCCGGCATCGTCGTTCTGCGGTCCACGATCTCCAGCAATTTATCATTCGGGATTACGATCAGAGTATCCACGCTCTCTTTCAGACGCTCAATACCATTGATCGCATTTACCATACGGGCTTTTGCCTCAAAACGGAAAGGCTTTGTCACAACACCGATGGTAAGAATACCCATATCCTTTGCAAGCTTTGCAACAACAGGCGCTGCACCCGTTCCTGTTCCGCCGCCCATACCGCATGTTACAAATACCATATCTGCACCGCGCATTGCTGCGGACAATTCATCGCTGCTCTCCTCGGCAGCCTTCTGACCAATCTCAGGCTTTGCACCTGCGCCCAGTCCCTTTGTCAGTTTCTCACCAATCTGAATCAATGTAGGAGCTTTACACAGTGTCAATGCCTGTTTATCAGAATTGACTCCGACAAATTCTACTCCTTCAATCGCCTCATCTATCATACGGTTTACAGCATTATTACCTGCTCCGCCGACACCGACTACAATAATTTTTGCATTAGATTCTGCTTCTGTTGACATGATTTCAAGCACAACATTTCCTCCTTTAGATCTCGCCGGTCTGTGCGACCGGTCTATTTTCAAATTTTATGCCCCTGACGGGCTAAATACATATTTCTACGCAATAAAACTCTTATATATAATAATATAATTAAATTGCTAAATAATCAACACAAATTTTCTAAAAAAACGCTAAAATAGCTATTTTTATTATTCATTTCCATCTTCACCTCCATTTTCCTGCGCGTCGTCCGGTTCACCTGTATCCGGTTCATCCGCGTTCTCCCCTGTCGTATCAGAATCTGCGGTTCCTTCCTCGCTGAAATAGACATCCGTACTGCTCGGTGTCCAGCTATCCAGACGCAGGACGCCCTTTTTCCCCTCTATCTCAGGAGCCTGAAGCAGACTTTGCAGACGAAGGACCTTTTCATTCAGGTAGGTGTTCTTTCCCAGATTAACATTGATGTCTCCAAAAAGGAGCCAGACCTCTCCGGTATCACTGACAGATACCTCATCCGGTGTCACATCATATTTCTGCAAAACCTGTGTCACCCCAAGCAACGTTGTGAGCACGCTTTCATCCTGCAGAGGAAGCTTCTGATACAATTTTACTTTATCGATAGTCAGTCCTTTGACCTCGGTCACTCCATCGATCACATCGGATGATATTTCTATTACAATACCATCCTTGTCAAAATAGGCATTTTCGCCTGTGGACTCGATATACACATAACCGAGCATCCCCTTCTCAAACACAGAAATTTGAATCGTCTGCGGAGATTTCATACTCACTTCCATTGTATCGATAAAAGGAATCGGTTCCGCATCCTTCAGGCGATATTTGAAAAATACATAGAGTGAACTCCAGGAATATTTATCATTTAAAATTGCTTTCTCTATCACTTTGTCCGAGTAGAGTTCATTTCCCTCCACCTCGACATTTTTTACCACAAACACTTTAAATCCCAGGATAAACACTGCAGCCGCAAGGATTGCAGCCGTCACAACGATCCTGAGTACTATTTTCTTTATTGCCCGTCTTTGTTTTATTCTCATGCTGTACCACCTCTATCGCACCGTCGTCTGGGGCTCCAGCCGGATTCCTCTGGATACACTCAGTGCAATTCCCATCTCCATCAGGAGTACCGTCACAGATGTACCTCCGTAACTGATGAAAGGAAGTGTAATTCCCGTATTCGGGATCGTATTCGTTACAACCGCGATATTCAATACTACCTGAAGAGCAATATGTACCAGAATACCTACCACGATCAGGGAGCCATACAGATCCGCCGCATTGTTGGCAATCACCATAAAGCGCCAGATCATCAGCAAAAACAGTAAAATAACGCAGATCGCACCAAACAGCCCCAATTCCTCACAGATAATAGAAAAGATCATATCATTCTGTGCCTCCGGCACATACCCCATTTTCTGCATACTCTCTCCCAGTCCTTTTCCGAAAAGGCCTCCGGAGCCGATAGCATACAATCCCTGAAGTGTCTGATAGCCTTTGTCATACTGTTCCGGATGCAGCCAGATCTTAAAACGGTCGCTTCGATAACTTGCCAGCATCGTAAATGCCAGTACTCCAAGCACACCTGCTCCTCCGATCACAAAAAACTGCTTATACTTCGGACTTGCCACAAAAATCATTGCAATACCGATACCTGCTACGATGATCGCTGTACTCAGATTATTATAGGCAATGACACCAACCAGGGGCACAAGCAGAATAAGCAGCTTCACAATGGTCTTAAAATCTCCCATCTTTTTTGGCAGTCTGTAAATCATTGCCGCCATAAAAAGAATCACCGCAATCTTTGCCAGCTCAGAGGGCTGGAAATTGATGGGGCCCACGCTCAGCCATCGGGACTGTCCGTGAGATTCATCTCCTGCAAAAATAACAAGGGTACATAAAATCAATGCAATGATATATATGTATGAGCTGAACTTCTGCCAGACCCGGTAAGGAATCCTGGAAATAATCAGCATCAATACAAATCCAAGAACGATCGCCTTAAACTGTTGTTTCAGATAATGGGCGGAATCTCCGTACTGGGACATTGCAGAATAAGAACTGGTACTGTAGAGCATAACGAGTCCAAAGCCCAGCAAAAAAATGATGATGAACAATAAGCTGAAATCAAAATATTTAATTGTCTGTCTTTGCTTTTGACTCATATACAAACTCCATTTCTATTTTTCCGGCAAAGCATGTGCCATTTCTTTAAACATTCTGCCTCTCACTTCATAATTCGGGAACATGCCCCAGCTTGCACATGCAGGAGACAGCAATACAGCATCCCCTTCTGCTGCACATGCATAACAGATATCTACCGCTTCCTGCAGACTGTCAGCATAAACCCAGTCATGAAAGCCAAGCCTTTCGGCAGTCTCAGCTATTTTTTCCCTGGTCTGACCGATCAAAACCAGTTTTTTTACTTTCCCTTCAAACGCCTGAATCCATTCTTCATATTCAGACTGCTTATCATAACCGCCGCCGATCAGACAGGTCGGACGGTTCATTGCCTGAATCCCCTTGATGGCAGCATCCGGGTTGGTGCCCTTGGAATCGTTATAAAAGCGGACTCCGCTTTTTTCCGTCACATATTCAATCCTATGCTCCACCGCCTGAAATGTGCGCAATGTCTCCTGTATTTTTTCCAGAGGAACACCAAATTTCAAAGCCATTCCGGCAGCCGCCATAACATTCTCATAATTATGACGTCCGAGAATATTCAATTCCTTTGTATCGATCAACGGATAGATCTGCTGTCCGTCGGCATAACAGATCTGTTCCCCATCCAGATATAATCCCTTTTCCAGTTTTCGCAGACTGCTGAAATATAATACATTCGTCTGCAGAGAAGCTCCGAATTCACGAAGCACCTCATCCTCATAATTCAGAACACAGGTCTGCTTTTGTCCCTGATTCTTTGAAATATTCATTTTAGCCTGAATATAAGCTTCCATCGTGTGATGACGATTCAGATGATCCGGCGTAATATTTAAAATCGCAGATACAGCCGGACAAAAATCATGGATCGTTTCTAACTGGAAGCTGCTGATTTCCGCAATGGTCACAGAATCAGGAGTAGTCTCCTGCACCACACTTGTATAAGGAATGCCGATATTGCCAACCACATGCACCTGTTCTCCCACATGCTTCATAATCTCACCGAGAAGAGCTGTTGTAGTCGTTTTTCCGTTGGTTCCCGTAACAGCAAGAACATTTCCCCGCTCACAGGAAAATCCAAGCTCAATCTCTCCCCAGATGGGGATCCCCTGCTCCCTCATCCGGTTCACATCGGGAATATCTGTCGGAACACCCGGACTGAGTACTGCCAGATCCAGCCCGGAAATGATCTCGTCTCCCAGATTTCCCAATATAATCCTTGTCTGTTTATCATTCAACTGCGCCAGAATTTTCTCTTTATCTTCCGCTTCATTTCCATCATAAAGAATAACCTCTGCGCCGCAGCTCTGCAGCAGATTTGACGCTGCAATACCGCTGATTCCGGTACCGAACACCAGCACATTTCTGTTCTTCAGTTCCACGATTCCACACCTCGAATTTCCCGCCAAACAGCGTAATTTCACTTTATCCTATGTATGCTTAAAGTGCCAGCAGTCCTACCAGACACAATAGAGCAGTAATAATGGAAAATACTGCCACTACTCTTGTCTCCGACCATCCACCCAGCTCAAAATGATGATGAATAGGTGCCATACGGAAAAACCGCTTTCCGCCCGTTTTCTTGAAATATAATACCTGTATCATAACAGATATGATCTCGATCCAGTAAATCAGACCTACGATCAGAATAAAAATCGGCATCTGCATCATATATGCAGTAGCTGCCACAAAGCCTCCCAATGCCAGCGATCCGGTATCTCCCATAAACACACTTGCCGGATATACATTAAACAGCAAAAATCCAAGCAGCGCACCTACCACCGCACAGGTGATCGGAGCCAGTCCTGCCTGAGTTCCTACCGCAACTACGGTAAAGAAGGTTGCCACCAGCACCGTAACGCTGGATGCAAGTCCATCCAGACCATCCGTAAAATTCACACCGTTCACCGTACCTATCACACCAAGAAACAGTACGGGAATCGCCAGCCAGCCAATTTCCAGATACTTTCCTCCGGAAAACGGAATCAGCATAGACAAAGACACCTCGGTGGAACGAACCATATAAATGGCAAAAATACCCGTGACAACTAACTGGCACAGCATCTTCTGCCACGCCAGCAGTCCATCGGAACGTTTCAATACTACTTTCAGATAATCATCCAGAAAACCGATAATTCCAAATCCCACGGTCACAAAAAGAACAGGAATGATCTTCGGATAATCTTTTGCAAAAATCAGGGAAGTCACCACCACCGCAACCAGGATCATAATACCGCCCATCGTAGGGGTACCCATTTTCTTCTGATGGGATTTCAATTCTTCACGCTCGGTATTACCGACCTTCAATCTTCTTAAAAACGGAATTACAAACGGTCCCAAAACCGCTGTAATGGCAAAAGCTATAATAACCGGAATTACAATTTGAAATGCTAACTCAAACGTCATCTCTTACTCCCCTTCTCACATCACCCATCCGGTTCGGACGGATGTACTGTATTTTTTAACTTATCTAGTATACGTCTTTTATGTTTATTTCGCAAGTCAATCTTCCTGCGTTTCACCGTTTGGTGATTCTGCTGCTTCTATACCCAAATATGGGAGTACATTCTCGTAAATATTTCCAACAACCGGTGCCGCTATGGTTCCGCCATAATAAGTTCCCTGTGGATTATAGATTACAAGCAGCGTAAGCACCTGCGGATCTTCTGCCGGGGCAAACCCTATAAAAGATGCGATGTATTTGTTTGCGCTTCGCGGCAAGGTCTGTGAGGTGGCAGTTTTTCCGCCGATGGAATAACCTTCCACCGCCGCATTTTTTCCGGTTCCCTCCGATACGACCCTCTCCAAAAGCCCTCTTACCGTCTCCGATGTCTCCTGACTGACGATCTGCTCACCGTCATCATAGGAAAATGTCTTTAAGACCTTTCCGTCCGGCGTCTGTACCTGCACACCAAGATGCGGCGTCACTCTGGTGCCTCCGTTTATAATAGAACTGACCGTAACGGCAAGCTGCAGGGGTGTGATCTGGAAGGACTGGCCGAAGGATATGGTTGCAAGCTCCACCGGACCGATATTTTCCTTTTTATGCATAATAGTAGCTGCTTCGCCAGGCAGATCAATACCTGTTTTTGAGAGCAGCCCAAACTGTTCAAAATAACCAAAAAAATTATCTGCACCCAGGCGCAGTCCCAATTCAATAAAAACCGGATTACAGGAGTTCATAATGCCCTGGGCAAAATCCTCGGCTCCATGCCCGGCTGTCTTGTGACAGCGGATGCGGCGATCGTCCACGATCTTGTAACCGGGACAATAAAACTGATCGCTCAGAGATACGACGCCCTCCTCAAAAGCCGCCGCTGTTGTAATGATCTTAAATGTGGAGCCGGGTTCATAAGTATCATTGATACACCGGTTTCTCCACATCTGATTCAGCAGCTCCTGCTCTTCCTCCTGGGTCAGTTCACCCTCCGTATCTGTATTTAAGGTAAACGGATCGTTGAGATCGAACTCCGGTACATTTACCATCGCCATGATCTCTCCATTCTGCGGGTTCATCATAATGATGCCCACACCATCCGCCTGTTTTTCTTCCATTACTTTTTCGGCAGCCTGCTGGCAATAGCTTTGCAGGTTATAATCCAGGCTGATACACAGATCGTTTCCGTCTATGGATTCCTGCCTCTGCTCTCCGGCATTTTCAATTTCCACACCTCTGGCATCTGTCAATGTGAGTATTTTTCCATCTGTTCCCTCCAAATATTCATCATACATGACCTCCAGACCGATAATTCCCTGATTGTCTCCCCCCGTAAATCCGATGACTCTGGAAGCAAGCTCTCCATAAGGGTAATAACGCTTGTAATCCTCATCTACTTTCACACCGGAAAGCCCGTAAGCGAGAATTGCATCCCCCGTCTGTTTATCCACATTGGTTTTAATACGCTCAATAGAACTTACTTTTTCTACTCTCGACCGAACCTTTTCCTCTGAAAGCCCCAGCTCTTTTGTGAGGACACGAATAACCTCCTCGGGATCTTCAATCTGATTATGTATGACAGATACGGTACATACAGAACGGTTGGAAGCCAGAACCACACCATTGGCATCCAGGATTTTTCCCCTTGCCGCTTTGATGCTCCGTTCTCTCTCATGAAGAGCTTCCGCTTTTTCTTCATAATATTCTGACTGAAACACCATCAGATAAATCAGCCTTCCCACCAGCACACAGGAAAATGCAAACACCAGAAAAACAAGTAAAAATAACTTTTTCCGCTGATAGGTCATGAATTTAAGCATATAACAAACCTCATAAAAGCCATTGATATAATCTATTACGGTTTTTATGAGGTTATGTGTCGATCTTTAGTTATTTTCCGTTTCTACAGTCTCTGCATCCCCTTCATCGGTACTTTCCGGATAAATATTCATGTAAGGCAGAATCTCCTCCATGATGTTTTTAAAAATCTCGGTTGCCAGATGACTGTTTGCCTGTGCCTCTCCCTCCAGATTCGGGTGATCCACAACCACATACACCAACACCTCCGGATCCTCCGCCGGAGCAAATCCCATGAAGGAAACCAGATACACATCATCATCACGGTTACCTTTCTCTGCGGTACCGGTCTTTCCACCGATGGAATACCCTTCGATTCCCGCGGTCTTACCGGTTCCTTCCTCCACAACTGCTTTCAGATATTCTTTCAGTGTCTCACTGGTCTCCCTGGATATCGTCTGTTTCAACAATACAGGCTCCGTCGTATCAACGGTATTACCGGAAGCATCCTGAATCTCCTTCACCACATGAGCCTGATTCAGATATCCGCCATTGATTAACGAACAAAAAGAATTTGCCATCTGTATCATGGTCACATTAAAGTTCTGTCCGAAGGAGTTTGTCGCAAGGTCGATATCCGTAATCGTATCTATTGTATACAACAAGCTGTCTGTTCTCGTCTCACCGGGCAGGTCAATATTGGTTTTCAAACCAAACCCGAAAATATTCTGATAGGTTAAAAAGTTTTCCGCTCCGATCGTATAGGACATTTGCATGAGTGCATCATTACAGGAGTCCACGATCGCTTTTTTTACGGTCTCTTCTCCATGTCCGCTTCGCTTGTTGCAGTTTACCCTGCGCTCCTCAGCGCCAAACAATTCATAACCGTCACAGTAATATGTCTCATCACCCTTAATCGTTCCCGTCTCCAGTCCCGCCGCCAGGGTGAAAGGCTTGAAGGTAGAACCCGGCTCATATGTGTAGGTAACGCAATAATTCTGCCAGATCTTGTTCAGAATAGCGTTCTCCTTTGCCGCTGCCAGCTCTTCCTCTGTCAGAGCACTGATCTCTTTCCCGGAACAATAATCCTCGGAATACTGTTCCAGAAACGTTTCAAATGTAGAATCCGTATAATATGTGTTCAGGAAATAGTCAATATATTCCTCGGAATATCTGCCGGACAGATCCCACGGATCGGACAGATCATAATCCGGATAGTTTGCCATGGCGAGCACTTCACTGGTGTCCGGGTCCATAACAATGACCGCAATATTCTCTGCCGCAGGTCCCGGCTCAAATCCATCCTTATGCTCCTCGTTGTATGCAAGGATCTTTTCTTCCACAATAGACTGTATCGTAGCATCCAGTGTGGACACTACCGTATGTCCGTCTACTGCCTCTTTTATGGTTTTCTCAAAATTGGAATCACTGTTTAAATATCCATACTCCCGTCCGTTTGTTCCGTTCAGTACTTCATTATACTCATCTTCCAGTCCGCCTATTCCCACATTTCCCGAAGCGGTAAAACCAAGAACCGTACTTGCCAAAGATTCATAGGGATAGCTGCGGACATATTCTTTTTCAAACCAAATACCTTTGATGTTGCTTCCGTTCTCCTCATCGTTCATCAATGTCTCGAACTTCTCCACTTTCTCATAGGGCAGCCTTTTTGCCAGCACATAATATTGACTGTCAGGATGCTCCGCAACATACTGTCTGATCTCTTCTCCGTCAAAATCAAAACAATCTACCAATGCTGCAACTGTCGGATCCAGATAACTGTCTTTTCCGAGCAGTACCTTGCAGTCCAAAATCACATTGTAAACATCTATACTTGTCGCAAGAATCGTACCGTTGCGATCTACAATATCGCCCCGTCTGTAAGGCAGGGTTTTACTGCTGTACTCCTGCTGTGAAAGTACAATTTTCTCGTATTTGTCTCCGCTTTTCTGTTCAATATACAGCAGCCGGAATATGAGAAAAAGCATGAGTCCTGCAATGATCCCAAACAGAATGATCAGTTTCACCCGCATGGTAGATTGAAACTTCTTCGGCTGTTTCTTTTTTCGTCTCCTTACGTTTGCCACAAAAAGTCCTCCTATCTTGCAGGAACTTCAATATACTGATCCATATAATCACTGCTGTTTACACTGTAGTGCACGATCTGATCCTCAGTGGGATAGCTCATGCCATAGCTCTCAGCTCTTCTCTTTACATTATTGATATCAATACTGGCAGCAATCTGATTTTCCAGCACATTATTCTGGGTCTGCAATTCCTCAATCTGGCTCTCCAGTGCCTCCACCTGTTTCATGGATGCTGTCATCTTAGACTGGGCGCCAATGAAAAAAAGACATGCCACAGCACATGCGATAGTTGCCGCAGCCAAAAATGCAACATAGCCCATATTCATGGCAAGTGCTCTCTGCTGGTTTTTTTTCGATATTCTTTGCTGCTGACGCTGTTTTTTCAGATGGCTTGCATTCTGCTTTCTCACCGGAGCCCTGCGGGGTTCTTCCCGTCTTTTTGGTTCCTCTCTTTCCGGTTCCAGCCTGCGCACTGCGCTGCCATATACATATTCCTGCTCATATCTGGATGTGCTTCTGCCGGAATATCTTTGTGTATTTCTGCTATATGTCTTTGTCTGACTCATAAAAAACTCTCCTTTATTCACTGCGTTCAAACACACGCAGCTTCGCGCTCTTTGATCTGCTGTTCCTCTCCAGCTCCACTTTTTCAGGCAGGATCGGCTTTCTGCTGATCACCTTTCCCTTTGAGACTTTTCCACAGGTGCATACCGGGAAATTCGGCGGACAGGTACACGGATGCTCCGCCCTCCGAAATATGTTCTTCACGATCCGGTCTTCCAGAGAATGAAACGTGATCACACAAATACGTCCACCCGGCTTTAACAAGCCGATCATATCCTCCAGTGAATTCTCAAGCACTTCCAGCTCACGGTTTAAGGCGATGCGTATAGCCTGATAGGTTCTTTTCGCTGGATGTCCGCCGGTGGCTCTCACCTTTGCCGGAATTGCCGCCCGGATGATCTCGTTTAGCTCTCCTGTTGTCTCAATGGTTTTCTGTGCTCTGGCACTTACAATATGCTTTGCGATATTTTTAGCAAATTTATCCTCTCCATAGTCCCGGATTATGTGAAACAACTCTGTCTCACTGTACTGATTTACAATGTCTTTTGCTGTAAGACTCTGCCGTTTGTCCATGCGCATATCCAGAGGTGCATGTTCGTCTTTATAAGTAAATCCCCTGGATGGTTCATCCAACTGAAAGGAAGAAACTCCAAGATCCAGTACAATACCGTCCACTGCTTCTATCTTCAGCTCCCGCAGACAGGATCTCATCTCGCTGTAATTACTTCTGATAATGGTGACTCTGCCGCCAAACTCCTCCAGCCTTTTTCCGGCTGCTGCAATGGCATCCCCATCCTGGTCGATTCCTACAAATCTTCCCTTTTCGGAAAGTCTGCTGCACACATGCCATGCATGTCCGCCACCGCCAAGTGTTCCATCCACATATGTACCATTCGGATCGATATTCAGGTATTTAATTGTCTCGTTTAATAAAACGGATACATGCTGAAATTCCATCCGAACCAAACCTCTTTTCCGACAGCTAGTACATCGTTCGACAAATAACTGGACAAATCACGAAGAATGCTTTTCTGAGTGTGCAGGTCAAAAAACGTGGGCGTAGCGAGCTACGCTGAGGCTTTTTGACCTGTGCAATCGGGGAAGCAGACAAGTGATTTGGTGTAGTTATTTGCGAAACGATGTACTAGATAGCCACACCAAGCTCTGCCATGTGCTCTGCTACATCGTCCATCTCATCATCATCATATTCATTGGCTAACCAGCGTTCTTTATCCCAGATCTCAATACGGTTCAATACACCCACCAGTACCACATCTTTCTGCAAGCCGGAATATTCCCGCAATGCCGGCGGTATCAGGACACGCCCCTGCTTGTCCGCCTCGCAGGAAGCGGCTGAACCGAAGAAGAATCTGGTAAACTTTCTGGCATCCTTTGTGGTAAGCGGAATCTCACGGAATTTACTCTCGATGTTCTGCCATTCATTCTGCGGATATACAAACAGGCAATGATCCAGTCCTTTGGTCACAACAAACTCTTCCTGCAATGCGTCGCGGAACTTCGCCGGAATAATAAGACGGCCTTTTGCGTCAATTTTGTTGTTATATTCGCCCATGAACATCGAGAATCACCTCCTTTTGATAACTTTTCGTGGATAACTCTTTATTATGTCAACTTATCCACCAATTTATCAACTTTATCCCCACTTTTTACCACTTGATGGCACTTTTTACCACTCATATCTCTATATTAAAGCAATTATATACAAATTGCAAGTCCAAATATGAGAAAATAAGACATCAAAAAACGCCTGAAATCTTAAAGATTCCAAGCGTACTTTCTTCTTTCCTCTGCTATTTTCCCACAAATCACATCAATTCCACATATTGTTCAATCAACTGATCCAGCTCAAGACTGACAGGATAGTATATTTCAAACTCTGTTTTTTTCTCAATCAGGACATCCAGGGCTGCTCTGGTAAATTCGATCTTCTGCCGCAGCACTTCTGCCTGAGCTGCATTTGTATTTTGTTCTGTTCTCATGTGCCTCTCTCTTTCTGCTGCTTTCTCCATCCGTATCTTGTCCCTATTGTATATCTTCTATATGGAAAAAAGCAATGTGACAATGTCGGTTTTTATCGACAAATTTCGACAAAAACCGACATCTTACACATCACTCACTCTTACTTACAGCAAAAGCTTGCACACTCTGTATCTGCACAGCGACATGCCTGGCTGCCGGAGATGCCGATGTGTCCTGCCTGACATTTGCAGTCTGCATTATATTTGCAGTTTTCTGCTTCACAGTCCACATCAATATTCTCGGTAGGATGGGCAATGCTGTTCATGGTGCTGCTTCCTGTTCTCTCGCGAAAGCTTTCACAGCAGGTTTCTCCCATGCTCTTTGCATTCTTTCCACCAATGGTAATGTCACCCTTGCTGCACAGATTATCTTTGTTATAAAGACAGTTTGTTACAGAACAATCTAACAGTGTCATATTCAGGTCTCCTTTCATATCAACTTGCATGATTGCCTGAATAGTATCTGTAAATTCCTGTTATTTATTCTTTTTATTTATTTTTTCTGACCCTGCTCGTCAACCTCGATCTTACGGATCTCCTTTGTGCGGATCTCCCTGCAGACCGCATCGATAAATGCATCCAGATCCTTCTGTCCTTCGTCTCCCAGGAACCGGCTTCTGACAGACACCTTTCCTTCACTCTGCTCTTTCTCTCCCACTACCAGCATATACGGTACTTTGTTCAGCCGGCTCTCACGGATCTTATATCCGATCTTTTCCGATCTGTGGTCTACAGATGCACGAATACCGTTCTTCTTCAGCTCCTTGTACACCTGATCTGCATAATCCGCATATTTTTCGGAAATCGGGAGTACACGCACCTGCTCCGGGCAAAGCCATGTCGGGAACAGACCCGCATATTTTTCAATGAGCCATGCCAGTGTGCGCTCATAGCATCCGATGCTTGTCCTGTGGATAATATACGGACGAACCTTCTCACCGTTCTGATCGATATAGTACATATCAAACTGCTCTGCAAGAAGGGCATCCCACTGGATCGTGATCATCGTATCTTCTTTTCCATATACGTTCTTTGCATTGATATCCACCTTCGGACCGTAGAAAGCAGCTTCTCCCACATCCTCCACAAACGGAACCTCAAGCTCTGTCAAAATATCACGGATATGCTGCTCCGTCTCGTTCCAGACCTCCGGCTCTCCGATATATTTCTCTCTGTTTTCCGGATTCCATTTGGAAAGATGATAGGTCACATCATCCTGCAGGCCCAGCGTGGTCAGACAATGTTTTGCCAGTGCCAGACATCCCTTGAACTCCTCCACCATCTGATCCGGTCTCACGATCAGATGACCCTCGGAGATAGTAAACTGGCGCACGCGGGTCAGACCGTGCATCTCGCCGGACTCCTCATTTCGAAACAGCGTAGATGTCTCACCGTAACGCAGCGGCAGATCGCGATAGCTCTTCTGGCTGTTTTTGTATACATAATACTGGAACGGACAGGTCATAGGACGCAGCGCAAACACTTCTTTGTCCTTCTCCTCATCCCCAAGCACAAACATACCCTCTTTATAATGATCCCAATGACCGGAAATCTTATACAGATCGCTCTTTGCCATCAGCGGAGTTTTCGTGCGCACATAGCCCCACTCTTCTTCCAGATCCTCGATCCAGCGCTGCATAGTCTGGATCATCGTAACACCCTTTGGCATCAACAGCGGCAGGCCCTGACCGATCACATCCACGGTAGTAAACAGCTCCATCTCCCTGCCCAGCTTGTTATGATCACGTTTTTTGATATTCTCCAGATATTCCAGGTATTCATTCAGCTCCTCTTTTTTGCCGAATGCAGTTCCGTAAATACGTGTCAGCATTGCATTTTTCTCGCTGCCTCTCCAATATGCGCCGGAGGAGGAAGTCAGCTTGAAGGCTTTGATCGGCTTGGTGCTCATCAGATGCGGTCCTGCACACAGATCCACAAAATCCCCCTGACTGTAGAAGGAAATCACAGCGTCCTCCGGCAGATCCTCGATCAGCTCTACCTTATATGGCTCCCCTTTTTCCTCCATATATTTGATAGCCTCCGCTCTCGGCAGGGTAAAGCGCTCCAGCTTTGCTCCCTTTTTGATGATCTTCTTCATCTCCTTTTCAATGGCGTCCAGATCTTCTCTCGTGAAAGACTGGGATTCAAAATCATAATAAAAGCCATTGTCAATAGCCGGACCAATGGTAATCTTTGCCTCCGGATACAGATTTTTCACTGCCTCAGCCATAACATGGGATGCGGTATGACGCATTACCCGCAAACCTTCCGGATCGTTTGCGGTAAGAATATTCAATTCCGCATCTTTATCCACGATCGTTCTAAGATCCACCACTTCACCATTCAATTCACCGGCACATGCCGCACGCGCCAGACCTTCACTGATATCTGCTGCGATATCAATAACGGATTTTGCTTCGCTGTACTCCTTCACAGAGCCATCCTTCAATGTAATCTTCATCATTTTTCTCCTTTTTATTTGCTTTGTTGAGGGATATTTCATATCTGCAGAATCATAAGTCTCGATGGAACTTTGTTCCTTAGCCTCGACTTATGATTCTGCAGATATGAAATATCCATTTACGTTACGAAAAAAATCTACAATCCTGTATGTGTGTGATATTCGGTTTGTTGTGAATTATACCTAAGTCCTGTATATTAAAAAACGCCCCTGAGACCATAAATCTGATCTCAGGGACGGGTATATGTTCTGTACTCGCGGTTCCACCCTGCTTGTCTGCCATTTTATCACTCATTTATTAAAGTGTATTCTCCGACAAACCACTTGCTTCGACGATAACGGTGTCACCGGACCGGATTGGGGTCACTCAGAGGTGGTCTTGGGCTGTTTCCTGTCCGGATGCTTCCAGCTCCGCTTATGCGGGCATCCCTCTCTGTTCGATTCTGCAGCTTACTCTTCTCTTCCGCGTTTTTACATATGAATCTATTCTTTTATTTGCGTCCGCAGCATTTTTTATATTTTTTGCCGCTGCCGCATGGACACGGGTCATTCGGATAAATCTTTGTGCCCTTTATAACAGTGTTTGCATTCTTCTGCTCTTTATACAGTCTTGTCCTGGTCTCCTCATCAAAAATCTCTTCCCACTGAGGAAGCTCATACAACCAGTCCGCCTTTGCATCTACCATATTTTTATACAGTTTTTCTTTATCAAATGCAAGACTTACATGGGTATCCTCCTCCATCTCCTCAATCGGATTCGGCTCTACCAGACTGTCGTTAATACCATCCAGAAAACCAACCATAGCCATCAGATCGATCTCATATTTCTCTGCCAGCTCCTTTACGGTTCCTTCTACCACTTCATTTGGATTTGCCAGAAGCTTCTCATAAACTTCTTTTTCAATCAGAAAATATCTCTGCCAAAACTTCTGAAGCTGTCCTCTGTCAGCCTGCTCATTATATGCTATTTTTTGCCATTCCTGCAATAAAGCCATTTTACTTACCACCTTTAGTTATTATCGTATTTTATGTGTTTTCATTTCCATATTCAGGGAAAATACACATACCGTTAAGAGTATACCTCATTTCTTTCGGATTTTCAATTTTTTTTACGTTTTTTCAAAAAAACATGATTTTTAAAAATTTTCTTCAAAAAATGATTAAAATCAAAAATTCCGGTCATACTTTAAATATCCCAAAGCAAAAACCCCTACTTATTTGCATGGGATAGAACAAAAGAAAATATTTATTACTTATCCTCCCCTCAGGAAGATGCTGTGGTGCGACCGCATGGTCCGCTGCGGCATTTTCTATTTTCCTTCAGCCATGCTTTCCTTCAGCCACGGGCATTATCATTTCGAGCATTTATCATGCTCCCCGGGCGTATCCTCTTTTGCAGGCGGAATATCAGCCGCCATATCAGCTTTGCGCTGCTGATAACGCTCATATACAAAAGTGTAAAACCAGATGATTACAGGAACAACAATCGTCATGATCACCGCTGTCATAAACATATCCATAGCGTTCGGATGGTTTGACAAAGCCAGAACCAACGTGGATACATACAATGCCACAAGCAGGATAATACCGATCCATGCAATGATTCGTTTTATATGTTTCATATCATTTCCAACCTTTTCTTCTAATGCAGCCTACTATCCTGAACGGCTGCTAATATAGAATCTATTTTCCTTCATTACAGGAAAATTGTCAAGCAGACAAATTCGAAACATATATTACAGTTCAGCCATAGCGTATCGCACAGACGAATCATGCTCGCATGAATGAGAATGTGCGATACGCTATGAGCGGAGCGCCGGATTATGAGCAAAGTTAGCTGTGAAGCAGCGGGAAAGCACCGTAGGTGCGGCTTTGCGAATGGCGCGGGCTGAACTGTTACTTTAACCCGCACACTGCAGTTCATCTCTGTAGCATGGTTTTACAAACCGCATCGCCGCAGGATTCTGTGCCACCGCGGCAAGACAGATTTCCTCCGTCTGTTCTTCTACATAAGCGAGCAGTTCTCCGTTCTGCTCCACTGCTGCCAGACAGATCGCCTCCGTCTGTTCTTCGATCAGCTCAAACATCGTCCAATCCGTCTTTACGCAAAATACACAGAGATCTTCATCTGTTTCTTCCATGTTTAAAAGCTCCATGGCATCTTTTGCAATCCGCTCCATCTTTTGCAGCTTCTCGCTTTTTTCCTTAACGTCCGGTTTTACAAAAGGAAGTGCGCCCGGGTCCTGAAGCACCGCAGCCACACACATTTCTTCTGTCTGCTCTTCAATATACTGGATCGCCCTCGGATTCTGTTTTACTGCTTTTTTGCAGATATCCTCCGTCTTATCATGCACATAGCCAAGCGCCATACCATTCTGACCGATCGCAACCTCGCACAACCGGTATGTACGATTGCGCACCGCTCCCAGCGCTACCCCGTTGATGCGCAGTGCAGCCTCACAGATTTCCTCTGTCTGGTCCTTGATATGCTGCAAAGCCCACGGATTATTCTGCACTGCCGCCAGACAAAGCTCCCTTGTGGGCTGCTCAATATATTGTATATAGGTTCCGTCCTGTTTTACTTTCTCCATAAAAACTGAAATTTCATTCTGTGACATGATTTTCCCGCTTTCTATTCTGATTTCCATGATATTTGTTTATATAAGATACCAGATTGCTTTGCACTTTGTGCTCCCACAATCTGGTATCTTATATGATATTTGACATAATCTCCCGCTCGATCAGCTTCGCCAGCATCTTTGGGAACTTTTCGTAATCGGATATATCAATAAACGCTTCTCCGTAAATATCCTTTACCTGCTTTTTGTCATCCCCGATGGCAAACGCAAGTGTTTTGATCTGCTGTCTGCGAAATCCGGCTACCACTTCTTTGATATCTTTTTTCGCCATGCTTCCGGCATAACCATGGGAATTTGGCTGTCCATCGGATATAATGATCAGCAGCCGGTCCTTTTCCTCCCGCTTTATGAGCATCTTTCCGGCAATATCCAGAGCCAGCCCATCCCGGTTATCTCCTCCGGGCATCATACGACAGATGGAATACTTCGCTTTCCTTGTATCATCAAAATCCTGATAGATCGTAAAATTCATAGCGCCTTCGCTGCTATGGCTTGCTACCAGGCATGGTATTTCCAACTGATTTAATACTTCCGTCAAAAGAATCGCTGCCTCTTTCGCTGACTCGATACGTTCCCCTTCCATGGAACCGCTGTTGTCTACAAGTATGGCAATCGCCATATCAAGCGTTTTCTCTGGATTACGCTTTTTTGTAAAAAAGCGCTGATCCACCTTGTATGCACTTTTTGCATCGATCCGTCTGCCCATATAGCGGTGCTTCTGCAGGGCAACATCCTGATCCTGAATAATACGCCGGATCTCCTTTTTTGTCTTATTGATAAAAGCACGGTGGCTTTCTGCTATTCGCTCATATCTGTTTTTATCATCCGGTGCAGCCTCAGCTTTTTTCAGATCAACCTGAATCCCGAAATGCACGGAGGACACATTTCCCGTATGAATGCGCGCCATCGCTTCACTGTGCTGTTCCATCGCTGCCAGCTCCAGCGCCTCCTCTTTTCGCATATCCTCCTGCATTTCCTGCAATGCGATCTCTACGATCCTGCCTGCCTCTTCCTCCATGAAAGGAATCGGAAGCTCCTCTTTTTTACCTGCCCCGGTCTGCATCGGCTGCTGGATTTTTCCACTTCTCAAAATACTTGCCGGCGGCGCGGATATACTGTCACCGCCGCTGCCGCCAAAAGCCATCTGCATTTGCTTCATTACCGGATCGCTTTCGCTGGGCACTCCGTCCTCACCACAGTTGCTCTCTCCTCCGGCATCATCCGCCTCTTCCTCTTCTTCCTCTACGGATTTGTCTTTATGCTTGCTGCCGCAATCCTGGCATTCCTCCTCACACTGCTCCTGACCATCCTGGGTATTTCCGCTTTTCTTCCCGGAATCTGCATCTGACTCCTGCTGCTCTTCTTCTGAGATGAGCAGTATCTGCAGATATGGTACTAAAAGCCGGATGATTTCGTGCAGAGCCAGGAATTTGTCTTTTACACGGTCCGCTGACACCGCCCTGTCAATATACTCCCGGGCAGCTTCCAGAAATTTCAGGTAAAACGTATCTTCTATCGTCTCCTGCCGCAGCACAAATACCGTACCGAATCTGGCATACTGTAAAATAAGTGTCAGCAAAATACCAAACGTCTCATATGCCTCATCTTTCAGCATTTCCTCCAATGATACAACCGTAGAAAACTGATACTCCTGCATCGTCCGTATACTCTGCCGGATCAAAACACCGTACTCTCTGCAAAGACTTTTCTCATCGTGGGCGTCACCGATTACATCCGAAAGCCCCTGATACAGCCGGACAAAAACATTTCGATTTTCCTCTTTTCCTAATAATCTCTGTATCTGCCCCATCTGTTCCTGTATTCCTTCCGCATAGGGCAGCCGCCCTGCCCAAAGCTCAGCCAGAGCACGTTTTTCTCCTTTTATATCCAAATAGCGTACATGGGCGATCTCGTGAAACATACATCCCAATACGCCATACATTTTATTCTGGTTTGCCTTAAATCCCCGGATCATCCGGCTATCTGTATTGATATATAGAACCTTTCCATCCACCCTTGAAACTTCAACCCTGTGATCCGCCATCCCGGACAGAAGCTCCAGCTTCAGATCATCCGCAATGCCTGCTGTCATAGTCCTCATGATCCGTTCCAGATAATCATGAAAGAAAGATGATGATGCCAGCTTATCAAAATCTGCCGGTTCCTCTCTTAATTTTTCTTTATAGCGCTGTATCCGTTCTATAAATAATTGTTCCATACTATATCCCTGCTTTTTCCCATCACGCGCAAACCCCTGCGCCTGATACATCACAACTGGTACAGATCCACAACAGAAGAAATGATTTCCTCCTGCTCCTCCATATCACTGGTTGCCTTTGCCACCACACATTCAATACAATTCTGCCGATAATTTGTAAATCCATCCAGCTTAACCGCCAGAACCCACATCTCCAGCTCCGACTGGGAAATACTTCCCTCCGTAATGCCTTTATCCTGACAAAAGCTGCGTATCCTTTCCCAGACCGTGTAGCATTTTTCCAGAATTGCCCTGTTATGTACCCGGGTATTTCGCTCCAGCCTGTCAAGGGCTTTTTCTTTCGGCAGATCATAACTGTCAATGATGAACGCCATACGCCGCACCACAGAAGGATCCAACTGACGACAGGAGTTATATCCCACATTATCGGTATAAACGACCAGCGCCTGCGGATGTCTGCGGGCAAAGGAACCGTCCACAAGGGGGATGATGGCTCCCGCTCTGTCATACTCATTCAAACCGACTAACACACCGCTGTCCTTGATACGCGAAATCTCCTGTACCTCCACAATGTAGCCATGCTCCAACGCTTTTACAAAGTTTGATTCCACATGCTTAAATCTCGGAGCATCTCCTCCCTCAAAAGAAGTATTCGGGACAAAATCACTTAAGAAATCCTGCGTCTCCATATTGCTGTTGCAGGTGACACGCAGCAGAGGCATATTCAAAATACATGCCAAAATCTCAACTCCCGTAGACTTTCCGTACGCTGTCACTCCGCGCCACATGAAGTTGACCATAGGACGTGTTTCCTCCAAAGAGCGGACATAACGTCGTGCCATCCGAAGAGTTTCCACCGGTACCAGAAAATCATCTTCATACACCGGTATCCACTGTTTTTCCTCCTCCGTCCACAAAAAACCGGATGAAAAATCCGCAAATTCTTCTTTTGCCTCCCGTACCGTCACAGACCTGCCCTGTTTTTCTTTACTGTCATTCTCGCAAAATACACGGGGACATCCACAGATCACCTGATTGTAGCACATACCGCCTGTGTGAATGCTTTCCTCCGTAAGCATTTCGATACATCCGTTTTTCTCATCTGTCTCAAGGCGCCGCTCTGTAAAAATGCGGTAAACGGAATCACATAGTTTATACAGGTCTCTCTTTTCAAATGCTTCACAGCGGATGCTGCTTTCCTCCAGATGCTCCAACAGCTCGTTTATCTCATCAAACCGCTCACGAAGAACCGGCAGAAAACCAAGGATCAGCGCTGTGGTATCCAAATTTTCTTCCAATAGATTCGGCAAAGCCACATAGGTGCCATCCTCCTTGATCAGAGATGCCCGGATTCGACCGTTCGTATTTATATTTGCAGCCATAACCCCTTCCCGGGTCTGTGCTTCCACGCCATATGAGGTGTCGCTGATCTTTACCAGCGCCATATCCGCACTCTCGCCTGCCAGATAGTGGATCACTGCCAGAACCACACCTCCATGAAGATTTGCAAAGCGCTGTCCCTGATTGTATACGGACAGATACGCTTTCTCTGTGGTCAGTTTATCCCACTGACAATATGGGCTTGGAAGTTCTGATATGGGATAAGATGTTTTTCCTAAAATTGCTGATTTCATATTTTCTATTCCTTTTTTGTCTTGTTTTGTTTATTATTATTAGTTTTTTCTAATTTTATGTAGTTATAACTAACAATATAATATTATATCACTTAAAAAAAGGGAATAGAATTGTTATAATTGAGAATAAATATCGCAAAAGGAAATAAAAAGAAAAGGGCAGCAAAGTCAGACGTGATCTCTCACACCAAACCTGCTGCCACACGGAAAAATCCCTTAATTATGATATAAATTGTTATTCTGATATTTCGGTTCACAAGTCATGTTAATGCGAAGCTTACGGAATATATCTGCATCCACGGATGACAGGATTACCGAGCAATGTGCCGAACAGCCATTTAACATGGGCAGACAGTCCATCGCTTTTTTCGCATTTTCATCACTCGCCGCGCTGACGGACAATGCCACCAGAACCTCGTCCGTATGCAGTCTCGGATTCTGGCTGCCAAGATACTGCACCTTCAGATCCTGCACCGGGCGAATGACAGCGGATGACAAAAGTAATGCTTCATCCGGTATTCCCGCCAATTTCTTTAACGCATTCAGAAGCATGGCCGATGCCGCTCCCAAAAGCGCCTTATTTTTTCCAATGACGATCTGTCCGTCAGGAAGCTCCATAGCTGCTGCCGGCTCTTTGTTCTCCTCCTCCGCACGGATTGCCGCAACTGCCACCGGATAATCCTCCACAGACAAACCGCTGTGATTCATGAGCATTTCCAGCTTCGCAATCTCACTTGCTTTATCATTTCCTTTTTTCCGCTCACACAACGCAATATAATAACGTCTGATAATTTCCTCGTAGGACGCTCTGGAAACCACCTTGTCATCCACAATACAATTTCCAGCCATATTCACGCCCATGTCTGTCGGGGACTGATAAGGGCAGGAGCCATATATTTCTTTGAAAATGGCCTGTAAAACCGGGAATATCTCCACATCACGGTTGTAATTGATCGCCACATCCCCATATGCTTCCAGGTGGAAGGGATCGATCATATTCACATCATTCAGATCCGCAGTAGCTGCCTCATAAGCCAGATTTACCGGATGCTTCAACGGTATATTCCAGATTGGAAATGTCTCAAATTTTGCATATCCTGCCTGAATGTCCCTCTTATGCTCATGATAGAGCTGAGACAGGCAGGTAGCCATCTTTCCGCTTCCCGGTCCCGGTGCTGTTACCACGACCAAAGAACGCTTCGTTGGTATGTAATCATTTTTTCCGTAACCATCATCACTGACGATCAGCGGTATATTGGAAGGATAGCCCGCAATCATATAATGCCTGTAGGCAGGTACACCCAACTCTTTCAGACGTTTGCTGAAAGCGTCCGCGGAAGCCTGTCCCTCATACTGGGTGATAACTACGCTTCCCACATACAGCCCGACACTTCTGAACTTGTCGATCAGACGCAGCACTTCCTGATCATAGGTGATACCGATATCCCCCCGGCGTTTGTTCTGATCGATGGCAGATGCACTTACTGCAATGACGATCTCCGCCTGATCCTTCAGCTTCAAAAGCATACGCAGCTTGCTGTCCGGCAGAAATCCCGGCAGCACACGCGACGCATGATAGTCATCAAACAGTTTTCCGCCAAACTCCATATATAATTTACCGCCAAACTGTTCCATGCGCTGTCTGATGTGCTCCGACTGCATATTCAGATATTTATCATTATCAAAACCAATTTTTTCCATTTCTCTATTTTCCCCTTATCTTTCCGTACAAAATCGTTATAAACAATTTCGTATTATAACATAATCGGACACATTTTTCATCAGAATTTCTCTTTTTCTTCTGAAAAAACAAAACCGAGCTCCCCGGGAGTTTGACAGTTGAATAATAAAAAAATACCTTGTAGGCCGCATAAAGCCTA
>CAYRZL010000014.1:0-41053 GCA_964428795.1 uncultured Lachnospiraceae bacterium
TATGTTATACAAAATCCTTATATCCGAATACCCAGACAGGGAATGGGCGGTAAGAATGGAATCATATGGAATAGCATTGCATTGTATTACGGACAGAGAACTCGTAGAGCTGCTGCTTAGCAGAGACAGAGATGCTGTCAAAGATTTTCTGAACAGATGTCAATAATTACGAAAAAACTCCGCCGGAGCTTTCTTTCGCATATCTACAGCTAAAGGGCAAAGTCATTTTCAGGCTTTGCCCTTTGTATTGAGATAATATTTCAGGATTCCTGCACATCGTAATGTTCTTTTTCGCCTTTTTGCAGGGCGGCGAAAAATTCTTTGGAATCATCCTCCTTTTGCCTCGTGAACAGACTGACAACGATCATGACAGCCAGAGAGCCGGCAAATCCAAAGGCTCCATACCAGGTCCCGCCCAGATCCCACACAAAATAAGTGAGCAACACCAGTACTGTGCCCACAATGGCGGCGCAGACTGCGGCCTGCTTTGTGGCGCGCTTCCAGTAGATGCCAAGCACCAGTATGGGAAACAGAGGCATTACGATGGCGATAGCAAACATGATCAGTGTAAAGATCAGCTGAGGCGGATGCAGGGCAAATACAATGCTGACAATACCCACTGCGGCAATGACAAGACGCATACATAGAAGGCTTCCTTTTTCACTGAGCTTTAAATGGAAGGTGTGGTGGATGATATCTTCCGAGATAATGGTTCCCGTTACAAGAAGGAAGGAATCTGCGGTGGAGATACCAACAGCCACTGCACCGATAAAAAATCCGATCATCAAAATGACTGCAACCGTAGGATGGATCTGTTGAATGATATTTTGTATCAAATACGGAATAATGTATTCGGTGTCTGCCGTATCCAGTCCGGGAAGCAGTGCGATGCTCACCAGTCCGATCAGCATGGTTCCGGTCCAGACAAATGCTTGCAGAATCGGTGTTAAAAACATAAGCTTGCGCTGCGTATTCAGGTTTTGACCGGAATATCCGGAGCGGATAAATACATGGGGAAGCATGACCGTCCAGCCAATGGCGCAGCTAAAGGGGTAGCCGAATCGTGCGCTGTATGGGACCCACCCGTCAGGACCGGGATAGGAGAACCAGTTGTTGGTGTTTTCCCATATGGTCTGAATCGCATTGGGCAGGGAACCGTGAAATCCGGTAATCAGGCAGGCAATCACAATGATCCACAGAAGACTGATATAAACCAGTCCCTGAATGGTATCCGTCAGTGCGATGGATTTCAGACCGCCGATCATAACGTAAGCTACGATAACAATGCCTACGATGATAACTACATTCTGGTAAGCGATAGTTCCCCCTGTGGCGATCTCTGCCGCTTTCGAGATGGCAATCAGTACAGAAGCCACATACGGAAAAGAGGCAGACAGAAAAATGAGTGCCAGTAAAACACGCAGCAGAGGACTTTTGAAACGGTCATAATAAAAATCTGCCGGAGTCACATAATGGCGCACACTGTTTGTGATCCAGACCTTGTTCATGACAAAATGGACAATGACCGGAAACAGGCAGATATAACTGAGCTCGGAAGCCCAGTAGCCAAAGCCGCCACGGTAGTAAGCGCCCGGCCCTGCAAAAAATACCCAGGTGCTCATAAGGGAGGCGATATAAGTCATCACAAGGATGGGCCATTTGATGCTTCCTCCTGCTGTGGCAAAGGAACGGACACTGTTTTGCCGGGAGCGTACGGATTCAAAAATGGCAATAGTCAGCAAAAAGCAAAGGTACAGAGCAAAGGCAATCCAGATGGCATTTGAACTTAACATGTGTGATTACCTCTTTTCGTTGGCTCATCTGAGGATACTTCTTCTTTGCGTTTTTGTGCATTGCTGTCTTCACGCAGGCGATAGATCCGGCAGACCTTAACCAGTCCCACGTACACAGCGATCCACAATGGAATTAGAGTAATCAGTGCATGAACGATGGCAGCGACGGAGTGGTTATATTTTGGTACAAAGGGCAGGTTGTAGAGCACAAAAAAAAGTATCACAACAGCCAGCCATATTTTTTCGGTTTTTGTAAATTTCATGATCTGTTCCTCATTCTTGATTACAACTCAACAGCAGCCTGTTCTACGATAGCGTGAACTGCCTGACTGCGTGTCGCATCCAGCATAGATTCAACGGGCTTTTCCGTGATTTCTTTATAACGGGCCAGGGCGCGCTCCAACATATCCCGTTCTTCGTCCTGTTCACCCCGGACGTAGCCTTTATAGAACAGTTCGGGGCGATGCATATCATGAAAATGATCCAGCGTATGTTCACTCATCAGGTAACCATCCCCGTCATTGCCCTCCAGGAGTTCTTCAAAATCCAGCGCTTCATCGTCTATCACAAGACCGCTTCTCAAACGTTTTGCGATTCCGAAAATCTCATTGTCTGTGATCAGGGCAAGCGGACTGATCGTTTTTGCAGTTTCCATCTGACCGGCACCGCCCAGCACGCTGGCATCAGACATTGCCATCATGTGAATTAAAGAAGTGCGCTCGATCATATTTTGCGCATCCAGCAGCATACTGTCTGTGCCTGTTCCGTAGGAGTGGCAGGGAATGCCATATCCCTGCTCAAATGCCTGCATACAGATCAGACGTGAGAAGGTGATCTCTGTGTTGGATTGCAGTGTGTAAGTTGTCTGCATATCCATGGAAAAGAGCAGCGGTGTCGCAATGACCGGGAGACCCGGGCAGAGCAGCTGCAGCATAACGATCATTGCGAGTACATCTGCGCAGGCAGCCAGTGCGGTTCCCTGTCCGGTGACCGGGGTGTTTGCTCCGGCGGTAGGAAGAGAGCATGGCTGTACCGGAATACCTGCTTTTGCGCATTCATAGAGAATTTCCGCATCCATATATTTGAATTTTAAAACAGGTACACTGCATGCGATAAAGCTGACAAATGGTCTTTCACGCAGTTTGTCCGCACCTCCTGCGGCAGCGGCGCACATATCGATGAGATATTTTGTGTTGTTTGTGTCATAGGGCTGAATCCAGATATGTTTTTCTGAGATATTCAGTGCTTTTTCCAGTGTATACACATCGATGGCACGCTCAGGAATCCCGATAGCACAGGTGGAAGGCAGTGCTACAAAATCCACATGATCCATAGCATTTACCAGATGAAACCATTCGGTGGTATCTTCCAGATTGATATAGTGTTTTTCACCATTCACGGGGAGATAGTTCGGGGCGCCGGTACAGGTGCGGGTGTAAAAACTGCCCTTTGGATGGGGATACTTCATATCAAATTTGCTGTTTGGCGCATACAGAGTAAATTTCTTTGGCACAGATGACAGGGCTTTTTGAATTACCTCTGAGGGAAACCGCACCCGGTCGCCCTCCACTGCACATCCGGAGGAAGCAAGTTCCTCCTTCATTTGCGGATGATCCAGATGGATGCCTCTGACACTGAGCAGAGTTTCCATTCTGTTTTTAAATAAAGCCAGCTCTTCGGCTGACATGACATCATACTTAATTCGTCCTTTCATTGGAGCCTCCTTTGGGTTGTGTGTTTTATGTCACATATATTAGAATATACATGTGACAAGACAGGTGTATTATACAGCTATTGAACATGTAAATCAAGCAGAAATAATAATGAGAGGTAATTTATACATGCGATCCAAAAGGGTATCGCCCTGATCAGCTCCGGTTTCAGTTGCACAAGGGATGAAAATTCGTTATACTGGAAACGAGGTGAATAGGAATGAAAAAATGGTTTGTGATAGCTGCGGCAGCAGGAATGGCGCTTGCTCTTGGCGGGTGCAGCGGTGACGCAGAGGATCGAAGTGCATACAGAGAACAGGGAATTGCGTATCTTGAAGAGGGCGAATACGAGGCGGCAAAGGAACAATTTGAACAGGCGGTGGAGGATTCCGATGGTTTATTTGCAAAAGTAACCGCATTTTTAGGCAGCCTTATAAATAAAGATGAGCAGGAGGGGACAGACTTTTACCGGGACTGCTATTATTATCTCGCACTGGCTCAATATAAAAATGAAGATTATTCTGATGCCATGAGCACGTATGATTTACTGATAAAGGAAGATAAAAAGGACTGGCAGGCATATTTCCTTCGGGGATGCGTGTATCTGCAGCAGGAATTTTCCGAGTCTGCCATACAGGATTTTGAACAGGCAGTCTCGTTAAATGAAGATGATGTGGAGCTGTATATCGGTATTTACAACAATCTAAAAGCGGCAGATATGGGGGATGAAGCAGAGGCTTATCTGGACAAGGCGGTGGAGATTGGCGGAGATAACGCTGTCTCATTGAATCTGCTTGGATGTGCGGCGATGGAAAATGAGGATTACGAGCAGGCGCTTTCCTATTTTGAGTCCGCCATGGACATAGATGACGGGTCTTTGGAGCAGTCTTTGTGCAGAAATCTTATTGCGGTATATGAGTATATGGGCGATTTTCAGATGGCATATGATCAGATGGAGGTATATGTGAGTGAACATCCGGAGGACGAGGATGCTGCGAGAGATCTGGAATTTTTAAAGACCAGAGTGGATGTTACATACACAGACAGCGAAGAAATACAGGGGAATATTGAAACAGAGTGACAGGGAGAATATCGTTTTATGAATGAAGGCTATCCGATTGAGACATTAGCAGAAAAAGTGATTTTGGTAGGAGTCAGTGAGCAGGAAGGAGACGACGCGGAGGATTCTCTTTTAGAGCTTGCAGAACTGGTGCACACTGCGGGGGCAGAGGTAGCAGGAAGTATCATTCAGAAACGTGAGATGATACATCCGGGCACTTATGTGGGAAAAGGGAAGCTGGAGGAGATAAAGGATCTTCTATGGGAAACAGAAGCAACGGGCATTGTGTGTGATGATGAGCTAAGTCCCGCCCAGCTTCGGAATATGGAAGAGATTCTGGATACAAAGATCATGGATCGTACTCTGATCATTCTGGATATTTTTGCGGCCAGGGCGCAGACCAGTGAGGGTAAGATTCAGGTGGAGCTGGCGCAGCTCAAATACCGTCTCAGCAGGCTGACCGGACTGGGACGTTCCCTGTCCAGGCTTGGCGGCGGTATCGGTACCAGAGGTCCGGGAGAGAAAAAACTGGAGATGGACAGGCGGTTGATCAATCATCGGGCGGCACAGCTTCGCAGAGAGCTGCAGGATGTGGAAAAACACAGGGAACTGACCCGTGCCCAGCGCATGAAAAATCATACGAAGGTGGCGGCTGTCGTAGGTTATACCAATGCGGGCAAATCTACGCTGCTCAATCATCTGACAGAAAGCTCTGTGCTGGAGGAGGATAAATTGTTTGCAACGCTGGATCCCACGACCCGTATGCTTCAACTGCAGGGAAAGCAGCAGATTCTTCTTACAGACACGGTTGGATTTATACGAAAGCTGCCGCATCATCTGGTGGATGCGTTTAAAAGTACCCTGGAGGAGGCAAAGTATGCAGATATCATTCTGCATGTGGTGGATGCGTCCAATCCTATGTGGGCGACACAGATGCATGTGGTTTATCAGACGCTGGATGACCTGGAGGTGAAAGGGAAGAAGATTATTACCCTGTTTAATAAATCGGACAGAGAGCCGGCGGAGGAAAGTTACCGGGATTTCCGGGCAGACCGCACTCTTCATATTTCTGCAAAAACCGGGCAGGGGCTTGCCGCACTGAAAGAAGTTTTGGCGGAAGTGCTCAGAGAGGATAAAATCTGGATAGAGAAGCTTTTTCCTTATGAGGAGGCAGGTAAGATACAGCGGATCCGTAAGTACGGGGAGCTGATATGCGAGGAATACAGAGAGAATGGTATTTATGTAGAGGCGTATGTGCCGGACAGTATATTTATACGATAGGATTTCATAATAGAAACAGACACCTGATGGAGAATTATCAGAAATTTTTCGTCAGGTGATTTTTTTTGCTTTCAGGAATTGTTGGATAAAAACCATCTCACGTTAAAAGGGGTTTATGCAGCCTGCAATTTTATCTATGATGAGATTTTGCCGGAGGAGCTGGACCGGCTGAAACGTGCGGCATTGTTTGCAAAGAAATTTGGAGCGGCGGCGACCCGTATGAGATCGTAAAACAGTATATTGACCGGATTTATTATATTCATCTGAAGGATGTGACGGAGGATGGCATGTTTTGCCCCCTTGGAGTGGGAACCATTGATTTCGATCCGATTATGAAAGCACTGAAAGAAAGCAGTATCGACGTAGATCTGGCGATCGAGTGCGACGGATGGAGCGACCTGCTATAGAGGTCATTCGGGCGTTGGAGGATATGAATCGTACCGATATATCTCTGGCTACGGTGGATCTGGATATGAAGGTTGCAAGCTATATGTCAAAGGGAAAAATGGTGCGCAGTCTGAGCGCCCAGCGTCCTTATGAGCAGGGACAGGCAGCGGCTATGGTGACTATGCAGGCGCTGCTTGGAAAAGAGGAATATAAGTATGTGGAAATACAACCTGTCAAGGTATATCCTCATTGTTCACTCGTACCTCGTTCCAGTAACGATTCGCAGGCTCATTTTAAGTTTTGCTTCGCAAAAGGAGCCTGCTCACACCTGAATCACGTTCTTACGTACCTGAGCAGCTAAGTGCTCAGGTACTGTCTGAACAGTAACAACAGGGGATGCATGTCCTCCTGTATTTTATTTTAGGGGCTGGTATTTTTGCATGTTTTAGAGTAAACTGTAAGGTGTCTGTATATGCATACAGACTGAATATGAATTTTTAAAATCAGAAATATAAATACCACGCAGGAGGATACAAGATGGATTACAAGAAAGCAGGCGTAGATATTGAAGCCGGATACAAATCAGTGGAGCTGATGAAAGAACATGTAAAGAAAACCATGCGCGAAGAAGTGCTGGGTGGTCTGGGCGGTTTTTCCGGAGCATTTTCTCTGAGCAAGATCAAAGAAATGGAGGATCCCGTACTGTTGTCCGGTACGGACGGATGCGGTACAAAGGTAAAGCTGGCTTTTATTATGGACAAGCATGATACCATTGGTATTGATGCGGTGGCTATGTGTGTGAATGATATTGCATGTGCCGGCGGAGAACCGTTGTTTTTCCTGGATTATATCGCATGCGGCAAAAACTACCCTGAGAAGATTGCAGAGATCGTAAAAGGTGTGGCAGAGGGCTGTGTACAGTCAGATGCGGCATTGATCGGCGGTGAGACTGCGGAGCATCCGGGGCTGATGCCGGAGGATGATTACGATCTGGCAGGATTTGCTGTAGGTGTGGTGGATAGAAAAGATCTGATTACAGGAGAGAATTTAAAGGACGGGGATGTTCTCATTGGTATGGCATCTTCCGGTGTACACAGCAATGGATTTTCTCTTGTAAGAAAGGTATTTGAGATGACAAAAGAATCTCTGGATACTTACTATGATGAGCTTGGCAAAACTCTGGGTGAGACATTACTCGCTCCCACCAGAATTTATGTAAAAGCATTGAAGAGCATTAAGAATGCAGGCGTTACCGTAAAGGCGTGCAGCCATATTACGGGCGGCGGATTTTATGAGAATATTCCGCGTATGCTTGTTGACGGTGTACATGCGGTTGTGAAAAAAGACAGTTATCCGATTCCGCCTGTTTTTACTTTGATGGCGGAAAAAGGAAATATCGAAGAACAGATGATGTATAATACCTTTAATATGGGACTTGGTATGATCGTTGCAATAGACCCGGCGGATGTAGACAAAACCATGGAAGCAATCAAGGCAGCAGGAGATACTCCTTATGTGGTAGGTCATATTGAGGCAGGAGAAAAAGGAGTCACCTTATGTTAAAAATTGCGGTTATGGTATCCGGAGGCGGTACGAATTTGCAGGCAATCATAGATGCCATTGGAAACGGAACGATCACCAATGCGGAAATTGCGCTGGTCATCAGTAATAATAAATCAGCCTTTGCTCTTGAACGGGCAGAGAAAGCCGGAATTTCTAACAAGTGTATTTCACCAAAGGATTATGAGACCCGCGGGCAGTTTAATGAGGCGCTGCTTGCTGCAGTGCATGAGGCGGATGTGGATCTGATCGTTCTGGCAGGCTTTCTGGTTGTGATACCTGAGGCTATGATTCAAAAATACAGAAACAGGATCATCAACATTCACCCATCACTGATCCCTTCCTTCTGCGGAACGGGATATTACGGATTGAAAGTGCACGAGGGTGCGTTGGCACGAGGGGTAAAGGTTACCGGAGCTACATGCCATTTCGTGGATGAGGGTACGGACACCGGCCCGATCATTCTTCAGAAAGCAGTGGAAGTAAAACAGGGCGATACACCAAAGGAACTGCAGCAGCGTGTGATGGAGCAGGCGGAGTGGATCATTCTGCCAAAAGCCATTGATCTGATCGCAAACGGGAAAGTGTCTGTGACAGATGGTTCGGTGTATATTTCCGAGTGACGAGTTATTTTCACAGTGTAAATGGATATTTCATATTTGCAGCAGGATAAGACGAGGCTAAGGAACGTAGTTCCATCGAGACTTATCCTGCTGCAAATATGAAATATCCTTCAATAAAAAATATAAAAAAGGAGACAATATGAAAGTTTTGATCGTAGGAAGCGGCGGCAGAGAGCATGCTATCGCTGCAGCAGTGGCAAAAAGTCCAAAGGTAGATAAAATTTATTGTGCACCGGGCAATGCGGGTATCGGCACGATTACAGAGTGTGTGCCTATTGGTGCGATGGAGTTTGATAAACTGACAGCATTCGCAAAGGAAAATGAGATTGATCTGACCATTATCGGTATGGATGATCCGCTGGTAGGCGGCGTGGTGGATGCTTTTGAGGCGGAGGGATTAAGAGTATTCGGACCACGTAAAAATGCAGCGATCCTGGAAGGCTCCAAGGCTTTTTCCAAGGATTTGATGAAAAAGTACAGCATTCCCACAGCAGCCTATGAGAACTTTGACAATGCCGGGGATGCATTGGCGTACCTTGAGACTGCCAGGTTCCCAATCGTATTGAAAGCGGACGGATTGGCGCTGGGGAAAGGTGTGCTGATCTGCAATAACCTGCAGGAGGCAAAAGACGGTGTAAAATCCATTATGGAAGATAAGAAATTCGGGACTGCCGGAAATCGTATGGTTATTGAAGAGTTTATGACGGGAAGAGAAGTGTCTGTATTGTCCTATGTGGATGGTAAGACCATCAAGACCATGACATCCGCACAGGATCACAAGCGTGCTATGGATGGAGACAAGGGACTGAATACCGGAGGCATGGGCACATTTTCACCAAGCCCGTTCTATACAGAAGAAGTGGATGCCTTCTGTCAGAAGTACATTTATCAGCCTACGGTGGATGCCATGGCAGCGGAGGGACGTGAGTTTAAGGGTATTATTTTCTTTGGACTGATGCTCACTGAGGATGGACCGAAGGTGCTTGAGTACAATGCGCGTTTTGGTGATCCGGAGGCTCAGGTCGTATTGCCCCGCATGAAAAATGATATTGTTGAAGTGGCGGAGGCATGTATCGATGGCACACTGGATCAGATCGACTTACAGTTTGAGGATAATGCGGCAGTATGCGTTGTTCTTGCCAGCGAGGGTTATCCGGTTTCCTATGAAAAAGGATTTGAGATCAGCGGTCTGAAACGGTTTGACAAAGAAGAGGGCTATTACTGTTTCCATGCAGGCACAAAGCTGAATGCGGAAGGTAACTTTATCACAAATGGCGGACGTGTACTGGGAATCACTGCGAAAGGAGCGGATCTGAAGGAAGCAAGAGCCAATGCCTATGCGGCTGCCGAGTGGGTACAGTTTGAGAATAAATATATGCGGCATGATATCGGAAAGGCGATCGACGAGGCATAAGATATGAGTAAGATCGGAATTATATTTGATATGGATGGCACTCTGTGGGATTCCTCCGCGCAGATTCCGGTGGCATGGAATCAGGTATTTGCAGATTGCCCGGATCTGAACGGATATCAGATCACCCCGGAGGAGCTGCAGGGATATATGGGAATGCCCATGGATAAGATGGCTTTTCTCATGATGCCGGATGTACCAAGGGAGCGTGCGCTGGAAATTATGCGGCGCTGCGGCATAGTAGAAAACAATTATCTGCGGGAGAACGGAGCTGTGGTGTATGAGGGATTGAGAGAAACCATGGAGATCCTTCGGCAAAAGTATCATCTTTACATTGTCAGTAATTGTCAGTCCGGCTATGTGGAGGCATTTCTGGATCATTACGGATATGGAATATATTTTGAGGATATTCTCTGCTTTGGAGACAATAACCGGCAGAAGGATGAAAATATCCGACTGATCTGTGAGCGTAATCATCTGGATGAGGCTGTATATGTGGGAGATATTCAGGCTGACTATAATAGTTCCCTAAGAGCCGGCGTAAAATTTGTCCTGGCGGATTATGGGTTTGGAAATGTAAAAGAAGATGTACCGAAGATAGCATCCTTAAGAGAACTGCCGGGATGTTTAAAACAGATATTGTAAATAAAAAGGATTTCCTTTTCTTATCGTTTGGAAAGGGAAATCCTTTTTATTTGGAATTTTTTTCTAATGATATTTAATATACGAAACCGCTGTCCTCCTGCATAAAGTACTCGCCGCAGGTAATCAGCTCATCTTCGGAAATACCGAGATCAGATAATGCCTGTATGAGATGCCTGCAATTCACGGATAGAGAAACGTAGGCGTTGGAGTCGGTAGCCTGAGGTTCCTCATAATAATATTCTTCGTGAATAATGCCGAAGAAATTTGTCTGATAAGTATCCCACGGATCTTCCATTTTTTTTATGCCGGATGGGCAATGAAAGGAAAATGAAAGATCGTTGTAATATACCTCATCCTCTGAATACCGGAAATCTATATTGCCTTCCTGCAAATCCTTGCAGAGCGCGTCAAAGAGTATATCGGCTTCTTCAGCGGAAAAAACGGTGGTATTCATAATACCGTTTCTCTGATCAGAAAGAGTAGTAAAGGTTGCATCCGTCAAAGATATTTCCTCGTAGTTTTCACAGAAATAATAGGATAAATAGTGATCCGGCTGCTGTTCCAGAGAGAGTATCCGGGCAGATGCGGAGTATGCGCCCGAAGCTTCTGTATCTGAAAACGGAATCGGATATTCCCGGCGAAGGGTAGTTCCGTCTTTCAGTGTGAAGATGATACTCATATAAGAAACTAAAATATCATCGTTGATGGAAGCAGATTTTTCATATTCCAGAAAAATTTTCTTATTGTCAAGGATATTCTGATGAAGGCTTTTTATCTTTTCTATATCGTATTCAGCAGAAAACGAAACAGGATAATCACAGCATATTGTAACCTTCTCTATGTCACTGGTTTCGGGTATATATGAAGTAAAGCCAAAAACATCCAATTTCAGGCAGATCAGCATCAGGGAGCTGAGAATGGCAAATGCGCCCCATTCCAACAATCTTTTACGGGCGAACACCTTGAATTTTTTGCGAAGAAGCATTTCTGCCGTAAAGAAGGATACAAACCCGAATATAAGCAGGCAGATGAATAATGCCGCAAAAAAGGTGTATCCATTAAAGCAGATTTCCGTGATCAGCAGCGCAAGACCAAGACCGATGACTAATCCGCATACCCAGCGGAATATGGGTTTGATCCATTGGATCGCAATGATATCACCTGCCACCTCCAGTTGACGCCGGCGGTAAAGAAGGATACTGACCCATACAAGAACTGCTCCGGTAATTGCATATGCGATCACATACGGAATGCCGGAAAAGCCTGACAATACAATTCCGGTGGCCGTGCTGCCGCTCCATTCAAATTTTACATATCTTGCAAGATAATAAAGGGGGGAGAAATAATCTCCCGTTTTGCCGACAAGGGTATACAGGCTGCCGGAAATTGTATAAGCGCTCATTCCATAGCATAAATGCGATATGCTTTCCAGAATGAGAATTTTGCATGTAGTAAACAGAAGGTTGAACCCAAAAAAATAAACTACAGCAGTGACGGGATGTCCCGTGAGCATGCAGCAAAAGGCCGCCATACTGAAAAAGAAAAATGTAATTCCGATGGACAGCAGCAGCCAGTGAACCAGATATTCGCTGGACGGAATATTGATGGCAATGCTGATAAATGTACTCAGGAAAAATATCAATATCTGCGGCAGGAGTAAAAATAACAATCCAGATATATAGTTGGTGAAAAATAATTCTTTCCTGCGTACAGGCAGCGCATGGACCATGTTGCAGCTTCTGGCATTGTACAGGTAGGAAAACAGTGCCAATGCGATCAGAATTGCAAAAATTGCCGGTACAAATGGGTTGATCCCCGCATTCAAAATGTTGGCAAGACATTGTATTTTGCTGTTTGCAAGCTCTTCTGCTGTCATATTGGAATGATAGAGTGTCATTTTCGTGAGCAGTTGAAAAGGCATTATAAAGAAGAGAATGACAGTGTACAATGCCCAAAGGGGCCAGAATCTTCCGACATTTTTTTTAAATATTGCCGCATTAAAACAGGATGTCTTTGACTTCATAATCAGCACCTCCCATTTCGTAGATGAAAATTTCCTCCAGGGTCAAAGGCAGCACATCAATCAGCATGGGATGCAGCAGCTTTAGCTGGCTTTTTGCTTCAGCCGGATTGCCCCGAACTATCAATGTGTACACTCGTCCGGTGTTGGACATGTGCAGTATTTCAAAATGATCAGGCAGCGTGGGCATTCCTTCCTGAAAAGCCACCTGGATTTTGGATATATTGCCCTGCAGGTCATTCAAAGAGCGCTCTATCATAATCTTCCCGTGGTGCATAATGCCTACATGGTCGCATACATCCTCCAGCTCACGAAGATTGTGGGAGGATATAAGCACGGTCATTTCACGTTCTGTCACTGCGGAGAGAATCAATCCCCAAATCTGGCGGCGCATAACGGGGTCCAGTCCGTCCACCGGTTCGTCCAAAATCAAAATCTCCGGCAGACAGCATATTGCCAGCCAAAAAGCCACCTGTTTTTGCATACCTTTGGACAGGCGGCGGATATTTCGTCCGGTGTCAATATCGGGGAAAAATTTCCGGAGACGTTCAAATAATTTTTCATCAAAATTTTTATATATACCTTGATAAAAGCGTTTCATTTCCATGGTATCTGCCTGCATAAAGTAGAATAGATCATCGGGAATGTACGCTATTTTTTCTTTTATGGCGGGATTTTCAAAAACAGGTGTTCCATCTACGAGGATTTCTCCTTCGTCCGGTCGGTAAACACCGGTGATGTGGCGCAGAATCGTGGATTTTCCCGCACCATTGGGTCCTGCCAGTCCGTATACAGATCCCTTGTTTACGTGTAAGGAGGCATGATCCAACGCACGAAATCCCTGAAAATCTTTTGTGACATTAGTTGCTTTAATCATATTTATTATCATCCTTATACAGTTGTTCAATACGGGTATTAAGTTCCTTTGGAGATACAGATAAAAAAAGCAGCTCCTTTACCAGTGTATCAAAGCTGTCCAGCAGTTCGGACGAACAGTTTTCGCCCTTATGTGTACATGCCGAGGCAAAAGTACCCTTGCCGGATATCGTACAAACATACCCTTCCGTTTCCAGCTCGCGATATGCACGCCGGATGGTGTTTGGATTGATTGCCAGGGAAGCGGCAAGCTCCCGGATGGAGGGAAGTTTTTCGCTAGGGGTGATTGCTTTTGCTGCCAGCATCTGGCGAAGACTGTCTTTGATCTGGATATAAAATGGTCTTGTATCCCGATAATTTATCTGAAACATATTGTCTCCCTTCATCGTCCCCATAAAGTACACAGAAATGAATCGTTGGGGGATAAACAGTTATTATAGGGGAAGTATAACACAGAGTAAAATCAAGATACAAGAAAGATGTTCTGAGGATTTTATTAAGAAATTTTTAAGGGAAGCAATTTATAGAATGTTCATAAATCGTTCACGGTATTGTGTATTGTTTCTTGCGCCAGTTAGTGGTAAAATATTATGAGTGTTTTTGGCTTTGAACATAGGCATGCACATATATGTATTCAGATTGGAGAAAATTGAATGAGTATTTTTGAAAAGATATTTGGTACACACAGTGAACGTGAGTTAAAATTGGTTAATCCCATTGTGGACAAGATTGAGGCTTTGCGCCCTGCGATGCAGGAATTAAGTGACGAGGAGCTAAGAGAGAAAACAGCGGAGTATAAGGAGCGTCTCACAAAAGGCGAGACACTGGATGATCTTTTGCCGGAGGCTTTTGCCACGGTTCGTGAAGCTGCAAAGCGTGTGCTTGGAATGGAGCACTATAGAGTACAGTTGATCGGCGGCGTGGTACTTCATCAGGGACGTATTGCAGAGATGCGTACCGGTGAAGGTAAGACGCTGGTATCTACCCTGCCGGCATATTTGAATGCATTGGAGGGCAGAGGCGTACACATCGTTACGGTCAATGATTATCTTGCAAAGCGTGATGCGGAGTGGATGGGTAAGGTTCATGAATTTTTGGGACTGACCGTAGGTGTGGTATTAAACAGCATGAACAATGATGAGCGTCGTGCTGCTTACAACTGTGATATTACTTATATTACAAACAATGAGCTTGGCTTTGATTATCTGAGAGACAATATGGTCATCTACAAAGAGCAGCTAGTGCAGAGAGAGCTGCGCTATGCAATTATCGACGAGGTGGACTCCGTATTGATCGATGAGGCCCGTACACCGCTGATCATATCAGGACAGAGCGGCAAATCCACCCGTCTGTACGAGGCATGTGATATTCTGGCCCAGCAGTTGAAACGTGGTGAGGCAAGCGGAGAGTTTTCCAAGATGGATGCCATTATGGGTATCGAGATCGAGGAGACCGGAGATTTTATCGTAGATGAGAAGGATAAGGTTGTAAATCTGACGCAGGATGGCGTAAAGAAGGCAGAGCGTTTCTTTAAGATTGATAACCTGGCAGATGCGGAGAATCTTGAGATTCAGCACAATATCATTCTGGCGCTGCGCGCTCATAATCTGATGCATCGGGATCAGGATTATGTGGTGCAGGATGATCAGATCCTGATCGTTGATGAGTTTACCGGACGTATCATGCCCGGACGCCGCTATTCCGACGGTCTGCATCAGGCGATTGAGGCGAAAGAGCATGTGAAGGTGAAACGTGAGAGCAAGACACTGGCTACCATTACATTCCAGAACTTCTTTAATAAGTATGAGAAGAAGGCAGGTATGACAGGTACCGCTCTGACGGAGGAAAAAGAATTCCGCGATATCTATGCCATGGATGTTATCGAAATTCCTACCAATCGTCCAGTGATCCGTGTAGATCATGCAGATGCTGTATACAAGACAAAGAAGGAAAAATACAGAGCTGTGGTAGATGCGGTGGAAGCTGCACATGCAACCGGTCAGCCCGTACTGGTGGGAACGATCACGATCGATATTTCCGAGGAGATCAGCGCCATGCTGAAACGCCGGGGTATTCAGCATAATGTATTGAATGCAAAATTCCATGAGCTTGAGGCGGAGATCGTCGCACATGCAGGCGAACATGGCGCGGTCACAATTGCCACCAATATGGCGGGCCGTGGTACGGATATCAAGCTGGATGATGAGGCAAAAGCAGCGGGCGGCCTGAAGATCATAGGTACGGAGCGTCATGAAGCCAGACGTATTGATAATCAGCTCCGCGGACGTTCCGGCCGTCAGGGAGATCCGGGTGAATCCCAGTTTTATATTTCGCTGGAGGATGATCTGATGCGCCTGTTCGGTTCTGAGAAGCTGATGGGTATCTTCAACGCACTGGGTGTTTCTGATGGAGAGGAAATCAAGCATAAGATGCTTTCAGATGCCATCGAAAAAGCTCAGAGCAAGATCGAGAGCAACAACTTCGGAGTCCGTAAAAACCTGCTTGAGTACGATGAAGTTATGAATGAGCAGAGAGAGATCATCTATGCGGAGAGACGCCGTGTACTGGATGGCGAAAATATGCGTGATGTGGTTCTGAATATGGTGACGGATCGTGTAGATAATACGGTGGATATGTGTAAATCAGAGGATGGAGAGGATTCTAACTGGGATGTAAATGAGCTGAACAATCTGCTTCTTCCGATCATTCCGCTTAAACCGGTAGATGGGGAGCATATTGCAAAGATGTCCAAGAATGAGCTGAAGCAGGAATTAAAAGAAGAGGCTGTGAAGCTGTATGAGGCAAAAGAGTCCGAGTTTGAAGAGTCAGAAACGCTGCGTGAGCTGGAGCGTGTAGTTCTGTTGAAAGCCATTGACCGTAAGTGGATGGATCATATTGACGATATGGAAATTCTGCGTCAGGGCATCGGATTGCAGGCATTGGGACAGAAAGATCCGCTGGTTGAGTACAAGATGGTAGGATATGATATGTTTGACGCCATGACTGACAGTATTCAGGAGGAGACCGTGCGTATGCTGTATCATCTGAGAGTCGAGCAGAAGGTAGAGCGTGAGGAGGTTGCAAAGGTTACAGGAACGAACAAGGATGATACCGTGCAGAAAGAGCCAAAGCGTCGGGAAGTAAACAAGGTTTATCCGAATGATCCGTGCCCATGCGGCAGCGGCAAAAAGTATAAATATTGCTGCGGACGCAAGTAGCCGGACGTGGCAGACAGAGGATTTGTGACCGCTATATAAAAATAGTAATTAAAAACGGAGACAGTTGATATGAGTGAAACAAAATCCATTATGGATTATGAGACGATAGCGCTGGACGATGAAAACAGTGCGCTGGTTATAATCGACCAGACAAAACTGCCATATAAGACAGAGATTATACATCTGACAAAGCAGAAACAGATATGGGATGCCATCTATCTGTTGCAGGTGCGTGGAGCACCGGCCATTGGCTGTGCGGCAGCCATCGGTATCTATCTGGCAGCAAAAGAATTGATGAGAGACAACCCGGAGGATGATTTTGAGGCATTTTATCCGAAATTTGCGGCAGCAAAGGAGTATCTGGACTCTTCCAGACCGACTGCGGTAAACCTGTCCTGGGCGCTGAACCGTATGGATGCTGTCTGCAGGGCAAATGCAGATAAGCCTATGAAGGAGCTGCTTCAGATTCTGAAGCAGGAGGCGATAGAGATCAAAGAAGAAGATACCTGGGTATGCAGGACCATCGGTGAGTATGGTCTGAGTCTGGTAAAACCGGGAGACGGTCTGCTGACCCACTGCAATGCGGGACAGCTTGCTACCTCCAAATACGGTACCGCAACCGCACCTATGTATCTTGGACATGAAAGAGGATACAATTTCCGTGTGTTTGCAGACGAGACAAGACCGCTTTTGCAGGGCGCCCGTCTGACTGCTTATGAGCTGCAGTCGTCGGGTCTGGATGTGACATTGATCTGTGATAATATGTCCGCAACCGTTATGAAGAAGGGCTGGGTCAATGCAGTGTTTGTAGGTTGTGATCGCGTGGCAGCAAACGGAGATACCGCAAACAAGATCGGTACATCCGTAGTGGCTACTGTGGCAAAACGCTACAATGTGCCAGTCTATATATGTGCTCCCACATCTACAATTGACATGAACTGCCCTACCGGAGATGATATCCATATCGAGGAGCGTCCGGCGGAGGAAGTGACGGAGATGTGGTACAAAGAGCGTATGGCGCCGGAGGGGGTAAAAGTATTTAATCCGGCATTTGACGTGACAGATCATGACCTGATCGCAGGTATCATCACCGAGTACGGGATTGCAAGAGAACCGTATACGGAATCTCTGAAAGAAATTTTTGCGAAGAAAGAAAAAGCGCAGAACGCGAAAGCATAATGTAAATTCGGGAGGGGATCATTTTATATAAATGATCTCCTCCCACTTTTATCGGGAAGTCCCATCTCTGTGCGGTATTTATTTACCGTTCTTCTTGATATTCTGATGTGAAATTCTTCCAGTCTTTGGCTGATCCCCTGATCGCTCAGCGGTTTCTTTTTATCTTCATCATCCACAATTTTCTGAATCAGCGCTTTAATCTGTTCCGGGGTTTTTTCTTCCGCATTGCCGGAGTTTCTTGCCGCTATTGAGGTGAGAAAATAATTCAGTGGAAAAATCCCCCAGGAGCATTGCACATATTTTCCCCGCAGGGTTCTGCTGATGGTAGATTCGTGAAGGTTGAGCTCTGCCGCCAGATCCAGCAATTTCATAGGGCATTTGTGCCCGATGCCATACAGAAAAAAATCACGTTGTTTTTCCACCAGAGATTTCATGACCCGGGAAAGGGTTGAGGATCGTTGGGAGATACAGTTTGTCACCCACTGTGCCTGAGCTATTTTTTCCTGAAGATACGTTTTTGTCTCCCTGTCAGGTGTCTCCTTTAAAAGCTGCTGATAGTAGCTGCTGATGGTAAAATGTGGGTATTGAAATTCATTGATCAGTATTTCAAACTTATCCTCCAATTTTACTACCACCACATCCGGGCTGATATAGTGGAGCTGTTCCCGGCTGCTGAAAGAATTTCCGGGTTTTGGATTCAAGGCGCGGATTTCCTCGCATGCATCCAGAACTTTGTCAATGGATATTTTCAGCTTTTTTGCAATGTCATGGAGATGATTTTTTGCAATATCCTCCAAGTGATTTTGTATTAGAACTTCCGAGATATGAGAGTAGTCCTTTTTTCGGTATAGCTGCAAAAGCAGACATTCCTTCAAATCTCTTGCGCCCACACCGGCAGGGTCTAATGCTTGAATGTCCTTGAGAAGGTTTTGGACATTATCCGTGGAAACAGAAAAATATTGTGCAACAGATGAAAGCTCATCCGTAAAATATCCCCGTGCATCCAGAGATAGAATCATAAATTCTATGATAGTCCGCTCCTCTTTGGAATAATCTGAAAGCAAAATCTGAGCCAGAAGATAGTCACTTAAGTTTTCTTCGGATGATCTGCTGTCATGCCAGTTGTTCTGCATATTTTCGGCAGAACGCTCCTGCTGATAGTAGACTTTGTTTTGCAGGTCCGTGGATTCCAGCCAGTCTAATTTACGCTGCAAATCATCTGCTCTGCTATCCGGTTGTATAGAAACAGAATCAGGAAGTTCTATGACCGGATTTTCTAAAGCAAGCTTTTCTATATAGCTTTCCAGCTCCTGGGCGTTCATCTGAAGGATTTCCATAGATTGCACCATATGCTGAGATAAAACCTGTTTTTGACTGAGATCAATTTTTAATTCCATAGCGATTCCTCATTTGCTGTAAAAATTTCATGATGGTTTTCTTATGGCTGTATCAACGGAATATTTATCAATATTTGTCGTTCCGTCTGGCTATCATTATACATTGCCATGGCAGAAAAAGCAATTATCCTACAGGGGTTGAAAAGGGCGGTACTTCTGTATGTTTGCAGAAGTACCGCCGCTTTATAAGCAGATGCTCAGCATACGCCCGTATATTGCTGAATCTTTTTATTTTTTGTATTTTGGCGGCTTATTGTCACAAACATGTGACCAGGTACCGTCCGGATTCTGCCTGGTGCGCAGGTCAAATTTTATATTCTGGTAGGGATTTGGATGGTCCTTCCAGAGATTATATATCTGGGGCAGAAAGTATTTAAAGCGCCCTGCTTCATATTCGTTGTGTTCTACTGTCTTTACCGGATCTGCTTTGGCACGGTATTCACGGATCCAGGGAGCATCATCCTTATGAACCAGCTTTATTGTGATCCATTTAGTGCCATTGTCCATTTTTTCGTACATATGGATCAGGCGCATCCCGTGTGTGCTATCCCCAAATGTACCGTCAGAGATCCAGCAATGTTCGGCACATTCCGTGAATGGATAGTTATCCATACTGATACGTTTCATATGTACCGGGAGCAGATGGTTGGTTTCATACAGATATTCCGTAGAGCCTTCGTAGCCGACTTCGTTTGGGGGCACTTCCCACTGGAAGCCCAGATGCTCACCCGGCGCCCAGAGATAGTATACTTTTTCCAAATTTCCCCAAAACCAGTCCAGCATTTCCGGGGATACACCCTCTAAATATTTTACTTCATCTTCTCCAACCATCATATAACCGCTGTTTTTCCATTTTTCATGGAACTGATAGCCGCCTTCCTTAGAGGGAAGAGAAGGCGCTTTGTCGTAGGGAAGGGTAGAGGTATATGGAGTCTCTAACTCCGGGTAGAAGGTCTGACCGCAGTTCGGTCTGCTTTTTTCTTGTAATGACATAATGACTTGTTCTCCTTGCATCTTTATTCGTATTTTCCGCCCATCATCCGGTAGAGCTCCGGAAGAATGCGGGCAAGATTTGTATATTCCTGGGCTGAATGCTCCGTTAATTTAATGATATTTCCTACAGGCATTTTTTCACCGTCGGGGATCATTTTGACTTTCTTTCCGTTTACAAGTGTGCAGCCCCGCCATGTCCTGCTTCTGAGTTCGACGCCTTCTCTTGTTTCGCGGAAATAGTGGAGAAGGATTCTCTGGCGTTCCGGTGCCAGAGTTTTATCCTCCGGATCGGAAACCGCTCCCATGACAGTGATGCCAGGTGTTTTCGCATAAAGTTCCGGGTCAAATCCCAGAGTTTCCATATCCACAAATGGGATGGCGTGTGGGGGAGGCACAATCCCGGCGCCCATGATATCTTCGCAGACTGTGTGGGTGATATTCATATGCTTTTCTTCCGGTGAAATATTCGGATCGCATATTTTTTTTCGTCCTTCCTCTGTCACATGAATTGCGAAGTGAGCGCCCGGATACCAGATCATATAACGAAGATCCTCCAAAGCATGCCATGCAAACCACCAGTTTACCATATCCAGTGTAACACCGGGCATATGAAACAGAGTTGCGATATATGCGGTTCCGTCCGGCATCTGGCAATATCCGGTTTCTACTTTATGATACCCGGGCTTTAACAGTTCGTTGACGTTTTCCGGATCTAAAGCATCACGGTAATCCATTGGTCCCTTTTTCATGATTTCGACGACAGAGGGATCCGGCTCAGGTAATTCCTGAAAATAAAATTTTGCATATGGTTTTTTCAGCTCTTCTTCAGTAAGTTCTCTCTTCAGATTCATAAAAGTCCAGCTCCTTTTTTGTATTTTGATAAAAATATAAGAAGCAAAATCCATGCCAAAAATAAACTTAAAAAAGTAGTATAAGAAAAAAGAATGTATGCTGAAAAACTAAGCATATATTAAAAAAATAAACACTTATGTATAAAAATAAAACAAAAGAAGGTTGCTGAAAATTATAAAGTCCGGTATAATATAAAAAAATATTTTTGGGGGAAATCATGAAATTAACATTGACAAAAGAGCAGTTGGTGACCCGTGGAGGAATGCTGGACTATATGATGGATGCTCTGCCGAATCCGTCTATCCTGGTGGATGAGAATGGATTGATACTTTATGCCAGCAAGCAGACCCATCATACATGGAAGGACAAGGCGAAGGATCGCTATAAATCTCCGATCCGTTCCGATGAATCCCGGGAGATCGTCTATACCACACTGAAAACAGGAAAGGCTCAGATAGATAAAGTGGCAACGATCAATGGACAGAAAGTGCTGACCAATACGATTCCTGTTGTGGATGGGGAAAAGATTATAGGCGCCCTGTGTACGACAACCATACAGGATCTTGCATCTTTAAAGGATGTTGTGGCGAAAATAGGAAAGACACATCAGGATAAAAAGATGTATGACACCCTGTCCAGAACAGTAAGCAGATACCGGTTTGAGGATTTCCTGGGTGAGAGTGAAGCTGCCAAAAGAGTGATCAGACAGTGTCAGATGGCAGCAAAGTCCGAGTATTCTATTTTGATCATCGGTGAAACCGGATGCGGAAAGGAGATTCTTTCCAGTGCGATTCATACGGAGCGGACACGTTTACGGGCAAAGCCTTTTGTAAAGATAAACTGTACCGCTATACCGGACAATCTGATCGAGTCCGAGCTCTTCGGATATGAAAAGGGAGCATTTACCGGGGCTCATACAGCAAAGGAAGGTAAATTTGAGATGGCGGAAGATGGTACGATCCTGCTGGATGAGATCGGAGATATGAATCTGGGGCTGCAAAGCAAACTGCTGCGTGTTTTAGAAGAGCGGGAATTTGAGCGGGTCGGCGGAGATAAGGTATATCCCCTGCGGGCAAATATCATTGCCACAACAAATAAGAATCTGGCAGTTTTGGCGGAGGAAGAAAAATTCCGAATGGATCTGTATTACAGGCTTGCTACGATAGAAATCCATATTCCTGCTTTGCGGGATAGGAAGGAAGATATTCCCTTATTACTGCAATATTTTATAGAAAAATTTCAGGAAGATATTACACTGGAAGATGAAGCAAAGCAATATCTGATGCAATATTCCTGGCCCGGAAATGTGAGACAGCTTAGACATCTGGTCATTCGTCTGAGTGTACTGTATGCAGGGCAGACGATTACAAAGGAGATTCTTGAGGAATGCTTTCAGGTTGGTAAGAGGAAAAAAGGGATAACTTCTGCCGAAAAAAATGCAGCGGCGGAGCCTCGGGGAGTGCGGGAGGAACCGGAAGATCATCCCCCGGAGGATTATTCGCTGGAAGCATTGGAGAAGGTGCATATACGGAAAAGATTGTGGGCGAATGAAGGGAATATTGCAAGGACAGCGGCGGAGCTTGGTATCACAAGAAATACGCTGTACAGTAAAATGAAAAAGTATAATATTACGTTGTAAGAAAAGGAGCAGAATCATATCAAGTGGTGGTTCTGTTCTTTTTTATCGGCAGGTGCGCAAAAAGTTTTGATGACTATTTTGCTGAAAAAAGTTGGCATGATAATTGCAATATTATTAGGCAACAAGATGATTAGGAGGAGAAGAAAATGTCAACTTATAAAAAAAGATTGATGCGGATTCAAAATGCGATTGATCTGAAGGAATCTGACAGAGTTCCATGGGCTCCGTATTGCCAGGGATATCTGGCGTATCACGCAGGATATACAATGAAAGATATTGTATATGATATGGGAAAAGCCAAAGATGCATTTGTCAGATTCGTGACAGATTACAATCCTGATACCTTATTTCAGATTGCCAACAATAATGTGGGTATGGGACCGATCTGGGAGCGTATGAAAATGAAAAACCTTGCATGGGCCGGCGGACCGGACAAACGGGTGGATGATAACAGCATTCACCAGTTTCTGGAGTATCCTTTGCTGGAAGAGGAGGAGATGGAAGAATTTTGCACGGATTTTTCCGGATATTTGATCACCAAAGGTTTTCCGAGAGTGGGAGGTTTGTTTGATGAGATGGCAAACTGGAGATTCAACAAGATCAATCCGACCTTTAACGGTCTGGCAAATGTAATTTCCATGTTGAGCACACCTGCATCCAAAGAGATGATTCAGGAATTCTGGGCTGTAGATGAGATGATCCGGGAACGGAAAGCAAAGATCACGGATATCGAAAATACGATTGAAAAATTAGGATATCCGGTTTTAGACAGAGGCGGAGCAGCAGTTCCTTTTGACCGGTACAGCGATATTTACCGGGGAACGTTAGATTCCATGATGGATCTTTATGATAATGAAGATGTGATTTTATCCTATAGCCGCCAGAATCTGAAGCTCATGAAAGAGATGATACATGAACAGGGCAAATTCCTGAAGGGTAAATGGGTATTTATTGCACTGCATAAGGGCATGGACGGTTTTATGTCGGATGAGCAGTATGCAAAATATTATTGGAAGGATCTGCTGGAGGTAATAGAAGAGATTGTTGCCTGCGATATGGTACCATACATTTTTACCGAAGGAAAGTACGATACCCGGCTGGAATACTTAAAAGAGGTTCCAAGGGGAAAAACAGTAGTTCATATTGAGGACTGCAATATGAAAGAGGTAAAACGGATTCTGGGAGATGTGGCGTGCATTGAGGGAGGATTTCCTTCTTATCTGCTGGAACATGGCACAAAGGAGGAAGTTGTGGATATGTGCAAGTCGCTGATCGATGACTGTGCGGCAGGCGGCGGTTACATCTTTTCTACAGATGGAGGAATGGACAATGTGAAACCGGAGCTTCTGGATGCGGCTATGGATACAATATTGACTTATGGAAAACACTAAAGGAGAGAAAAAATGGAAATTTACAAAAAAATACTTACGAAAAATTTTGTACTGATGGTAATCGCATGTTTGATCTGCGGAACCGCGCAAATGGCTGTTAATACAAATTCGGCTGCATATGCTATCGGGGGTGCAGGATTGACTCAGGCACAATTTGGTACGGTTGTGGCAGTTGCCGGACTGGTAGCTACGTTGTCTTACCCTTTACTTGGAATACTATGTGATAAGATCCGCCATGGTGTCTGCGGCGCTATTGGCGCGGCAATGCTGGCATTTTCCTATCTGCTGTATCTGTTGGCAGATTCCTTTGGAATGATGATGCTTTGCAGGTGTATTCAATTCCTGGCATTTGGTTTTGTATTAAATGCATGTCTGTCCATTGCTGCATCTGTTAAGAAGGAATGGCGTTCCGCAGCTATGACCTTATATGGTCTGGGTCCGGCATTATCCTATTTTACAGGTCCCCAGACAGGCACCTCTATAGCAACAAAAATGGGTTATCCGATGATGTTTAAAATTTGTGCAGTGATTGCAGTTGTTGGTATTGTATTTTTTATCCTGAATACTTCGAAACCATTGAAAGAGGAGAATGCGCCGAAAAAGGTTGCTTTTGGCTTTGAAAAAACAGCATTGCCGGGATTTTTACTTTCCTTTTTGATCTTGCAGATCGTATTTATCGGACAGTCTTATGCCACGGTCAGTCTGCTGGAGAGAGGAATTGCAAGTGCAGCATTGTTCTGGACTATCGGTGCGGTTGTAAATATTGTGGCTCGTCTGTTCCTGACAAAAATAATTGAGAGGATTGGCATCAATAAAACCTTTTACTGCACCGTTGCATTGCTGGTTATCGCAGTGATCTGTATTGCCACAGCAACAAATATGGGTATCGTAATTCTTGCAGCGGTATGCTGGGGAATTGGGTATAATGGTACGCAGGCATGTATCATGTCTGTCTCCGTACTGCGTGCTCCGGTGGACAGAATCGGACAGGCAAACTCTACCCATCAGATGGGGCATAATGCGGCACAGATCGTCTGGTCACAGATTGCAGGTATTCTGGCAGGAATCCTGGGCTATCAGGGAATGTTCTTATTCATGCTGATCCCGATTGCGGCAGGTATCGTATTCTTTGCAGTCTATGTTCAGCGTATGGTAAACCGGACAATGGCGGAGCGGAAAGCAGCCCAGGAAGTTTAAAACTGACAGGAGAAATGATAAAAATGACGCAAAAAGAAAATTCGATGATTGCATTAACCGGAGGAATACCGGAATCTGTTCCGTGCTTTTTTAATGATTACGAGTTGATGTTTGTATCTCCTATGGGAGAGCGCCCGCCGCTGGGCGTGGCGGAAGGATATGATGCGTATGGCGTACATCTTACCGCATCCAGTGCTGCAGGAGGAGCTTTTACACCTACTCCGACAGTAAAGCCTGTATTGACGGATATCACTTTATGGGAAGAGCAGGTACACTTCCCGGATTATGACAGTGTGGATTGGACGGAAGCATATAAAAAAGATGAGGCAGTATTTCAGTGGGACAGAAAAAATAAAATTCAGGATATGTTTTGTGCCAATGGTCTGTTTGAGCGGATGCATTATCTGATGGGATTTGAGGATGCTTTGTGCGCACTTTATGAGGAGCCTGAGGCAGTAGAGGATCTGATCAGAAAAATTGCAGATACAAAGATCAGTTTGATACATAATGCTTTGAAGGTGTACAAGCCGGATGTGTTTACGTTTCTGGATGATTATGCACATCAGGAAGGGTTGTTCATGTCCCTTGATATGTTCCGGGAATTTTTTAAACCCCAGTTGAAACGTATCGTGGATGCGGTAAAGGAGGAGGGCGTTCTGTTTAAAATCCATTGCTGCGGAAAGATGCAGGAACTTACACAGGAATATATTGATATAGGGGTAGACGCCATAGATCCAGTACAGCCGCTCAATGACATTGTGGAGATGAAAAAGCTGTTAAATAATAAAATAGGAATTGTGGGTGGTCTTGATGTACAAAATGTAGTGGATCGGGACGGAGTGACAGCCGCAGAGGTGCGCCGGGAGGTGCGCAGATGTATCGATACATATGCTCCGGGCGGCGGATATACCCTGTACTGTGCATCTGTCCAGATCAGAGATCCGCAGGCTTTAAAACCGGATGGAGCCATCGGCGCACTGAAGGATGAGGCGCTCATATATGGCAGAAACTATTACATGAAGTAACAAGGTATCCAGGGGATATTCCCCGCTGTAACTGCATTGGAGGAGGGATAAAATGGACAAAAGACCGGAACCGAAAGTTTATCCGGGAACCTTTGGAAAAGGACTTGGTATTATGATTTATGTGGCATGCATGTTGTTTTTATGCGGCTGCGTAAACAGCGGAATGACGAACACGGTCCTGCCGATTATCACAGAGACAAATGGGTGGTCCAATACGACGGCGCTTAGCTTTGTGTCTTATGCAAGTTGGATCAGCGTAGTGTCTGCGGTTTTGTTTTCACAGTTCGTTATGAAAAAAGGGGCTAAGCTGGTGGCGGTGATCGGGCTGCTTTGCGCGGCTGTCAATATATGCGTGTTCGGACATGCACCGACAATGGGGATTTTCTGTCTTTGCATTATTTTGAACCGGGTCTTTTCCACTGCATATCAGAATGCCAGCGCCTTTACGTTGATCAGCAACTGGTACCAGAAAAAGAAAGGTATTGTTCTTGGATGGGTGACGATGGGAATTATTTTTGTGGATATTGCATGGACTCCTGTTATCACAAAGGCAATTCAGACATATTCCGTGGGAAGTGCGATGAATATAGTTGCCCTTTGTTTTGCCGCACTTGCTTTGGTCGGTATTTTGTTTGTTAAAAATACGCCGGAGGAGGCAGGCGCCTATCTGGACAATATTCCCTGCTCCGTAGAATTGATGGAATGTACGCTGCAGCAAGTGAAAAATTATAAAAGCCCGTGGACATTCAAAAAGCTGCTGTCTACGAAGGTAGTCTGGTTTACCAGTATCGGTTTGGGCTTTTTCTGGATGTCTGCATTGGGTGTATGCAGCCAGAACGTGCCGCGGCTTATGTCCATTGGATATGACAGGGCACTTGCTGTGAAAATGATGTCCATTGCCGCTATTTTTGCATTGGCCGGCAGCTATTTGTTTGGCGTGATGGATAAACGAATGGGGACGAAAAAGGCATGCATTATTTATGGAATCATTCAGATTGTCGGAATGTGTATGCTGTTTTTGCAGCCGAAGAGCATTGCGTGTGTATGGATTTCCCTTTGCCTTATCTATTCCTGTTTTGGCGGTATCGCAAACCTGGTACCTTCTATGATCGGAACACTGTTTGGAAGATGGGATTATCCGGCGGCAAACCGGGTAATCTATCCAATCGTCAGTCTGATCTTCGGATGCTGTTTTAAGGTGGTTGCGGCAGGACTTAATATTTGGGGGACTTACACCGCAGTATATATTATTTTTCTCATCCTTACGGTGATCGGACTGGTTTTTGTCCTTAAGATTGATGACAGAATGATCGGTAAGGTGCTGGAAATGGAAGAAACTATGGAATAGAAACGGAGGGTATCTCAAAGGTCCTGAGCTGACCAAAGAGGTACCCTCTGATTTTATTTAATTCAATTTCCGAAACTCCAATGGTGTCATTCCGGTTACTTTTTTGAACATAGCAATAAAATGACTGGCATCTCCATAGCCCACCCGTTTTGCAATTTCCTGTATGGGCATGCGGTGGTGGGTCAGCAGATATTCTTTTGCCTTGTTCAGCCGGAACGTAGTGAGATATTCATAGGCAGAGCATCCCAGAAAACGTCCGAACAGCCGGGACAGGTACTGAGGCGTCACATATACCTGCCCGCTGAGCTGCTGTACCGTCAGGTCCGTGTCATAGTTTGTTTCAATCTCTTGTACTACAGGCGCCACATACCGCTGATACAGCGGATCGTTCAAAAGCTCATGTGTATACATTCCGTCTGCAAAATTCATCAGCAGACAATAGCAGTCCACAGATAATTCTCTTGCATCCACCGGGGGATGCTCATATTTTTCAATGATTTCCGATATACGCAGACTGATTCGGGCTGCCTGCTCTTTTTCGGTAAAGATCACCTGCCGGTTCCCCAAAATCTTTGCAATGCTGTTTTCGATCGTTCCGGTAAAGGTTACAAAAGAGGTGATCCATATATCGTTGTCTTTTGCGTAGGCGTGTTTGATAAAGGGAGCGATCAGTACGCCTTCTCCTTCGTTCAGAGTATATTTTTTGTCCTGAATGGTTATAATACCACGTCCCCGCTCTGTCTGGAGATAATGATAGAGGGGATAACCCTTTGGACGGTTGGTGTTTTCCTGCATCCAGTGATTGCCGATGGAATCAAAGGAAAAAGGCTCGATGACAGGGGAGCTTCGAAAATGAAATGCCATAGTATCCTCCTGGGTATATGATACAGACCTCCGGATATTGGATTATTCCAAACGTCTTTTGGTTCATATGTAATAGTTTCAAAATATTATATTTTTTAGCATAACATGTTGTACACAGACTTGTCCAGAGCGATTATACTTAGGATAGAAAATAAGTGGCTGAAGAGCAGAATGATAAAAGGAGACGATTATGGAAGCGAATATTAAATGGCTGGATGATCCTGAGGTGTTTCAGGTCAACCGGAAAAAAGCACACAGTGACCACATGATATATGCTTCAAAAGAAGATATGGAGCAGGGAAGAAGATCCTATTGCCAGCTCCTCAGTGGTGAGTGGAGATTTCATTATTCTGTAAATGCGAAGGAGCGTCCGGCAGATTTCTATAAGAAGGGCTATGACTACAGCGGCTTTGATACGATCAAAGTACCGGGACATATTGAACTGGCAGGATATGACAAGATTCATTATATCAACACCATGTACCCGTGGGACGGGCATTTCTACCGCAGGCCTGCGTACACCCTGAGACCAGATAATACTGGAGAGGGTATGTTCTCCGAGGCAGACTACAATCCGGTGGGCTCTTATATTACCACATTCAAGCTGGATGAGGCACTGAAAGGGAAAAAAGTGTCCGTTTATTTTGAAGGTGTGGAGCAGGCGATGTATGTGTGGCTCAACGGACATTTTGTGGGGTATGCGGAGGATACCTTTACACCTTCCGAATTTGATCTGACGGAGTATCTGGAGGAGGAGAATGTTCTTGCGGTGGAGGTTCACAAGAGAAGCAGCGCTGCCTTTCTGGAGGATCAGGATTTCTTCCGTTTCTTCGGAATCTTCCGTGATGTGGTACTGATCGGCAGATGTGAAAATCATTTGGAGGATATGTGGATTCAGCCGAGGCTTCTTGAGAATAACACCACCGGTACATTGGATGTTCAGTTTACTTTTGAGGATGTGCAGCCGGGTGCAAAACTGGAGCTGGCTGTAACTGATCCGGCAGGATGTGAGATTTATGCAGGTACGCTGGATATTTCAGAACAGTTTAAAATAGATACAAAGACATTTGAGCAGGTACAGATCTGGGATACGAAGACGCCGAATCTGTATAAGCTGGAATTATATATCACAGATGCTTCCGGGGCAAAGCCCCAGTATGTATGCTATCCCTTTGGCTTCCGCCGCATAGAGATCAAAGATAAGGTAATTCTGCTGAACGGAAAACGCCTGATCATCAACGGTGTAAACCGTCATGAGTGGAGCCCTTATACCGGACGTGCCATCACCAAAGCAGATATGGAGCAGGATATGGCGATCATAAAAAACAGCTATATCAATGCGGTACGTACCTGTCATTATCCGTGTCAGATACCATGGTATTATATGTGTGATGCACAGGGCATTTATGTGATGGCTGAGACAAATCTGGAGTCTCACGGTACATGGCAGAAGCTGGGGGCATGTGAACCCTCCTACAACGTTCCGGGCGCCCTTCCCCAGTGGCTGGAAGCGGTGTTGGACCGCGCCAGATCCAACTTTATGGTTTTGAAGAATCACACCAGCATTCTGTTCTGGTCTTTGGGAAATGAGTCCTATGCGGACGAAAATATCCGCAGGATGGATGCGTATTTTAAGGAGATGGATCCGGAGCGTCTGACACATTATGAGAGTAATTTCTGGAATCCGGACTTTGAGGACAGCATCTCGGATGTGAAGAGCCGTATGTATCCTCAGCCGAAAGAAATCGCAGAGTATCTGGAAAATGATCCCCAAAAACCGTTTATTCTCTGCGAGTACATGCACAGCATGGGCAATTCCCTGGGCGGGATGAATTCTTACATGGATCTGCTGGATAAGTATGAGATGTATCAGGGCGGATTTATCTGGGATTTTGTAGACCAGGCACTTTTCGTAAAGGATGAAATTACCGGACAGGACGTACTTCGTTATGGTGGTGATTTTGATGACAGACCGTCAGACTATGAATTTTCCGGCAATGGTATTCTGTTTGCGGACCGTACCGAAAAACCGGCAATGCAGGAGGTAAAATATTACTATGCAAAATACAGCGAATAAACTTCAACTCATATACGGAGACTGCAATCTGGGCGTAAAGGGAGAGGGATTTCATTATATTTTTTCCCATGCAAAAAATTCTCTGGAGTCTCTGAATAAAAACGGAAAAGAGTGGTTATACCGTCTGCCCTTGCCTACCTACTGGCGTGCCGAGACGGACAATGATCGTGGAAACGGTTTTGCATACCGCTCCGGAATGTGGATCGGTGCGGACCTGTTTCAGAAATGTGTGGAAAAATATATGTGGGTAGATGGTGAGGAGATAGAATTTCCTCTTGCACCGGTAAATAACAAATATTCCAGAGAGGAATATGCGGACAGCATTGATATCAAATATGTGTACGAGACATGCACAAATCCAGTTGCGAAGGTGGATGTGAACTGGCATGTGGCCTGTGACGGAAGGATCACCGTGCATATGTATTATCACGGACAGAAGGAGCTGCCTGAGCTTCCGCTGCTTGGAATGCGCTTTATTATGCCGACAAAAGCAGTCGGATTTGAGTATAAGGGATTGTCCGGTGAGACTTACCCGGATCGTATGGCAGGCGGCGTGCCGGGGATTTACAAAGTGGAAGGGCTGCCGGTGGTGCCCCATTTGGTTCCGCAGGATTGCGGTGTGCATATGAATACGGAATGGGTGGAGATCACCAGAAACACGACCTTGAATAATGCGGATCACGGTAAGGATGCGTTTACCCTCCGCTTTGAGAGGGAAGATGCAAATTTTGCTTTCTCCTGTCTGCCTTATACCGCAGAGGAGTTGGAAAATGCAAACCATATGGAAGAACTTCCGCCGGCACGCAGAACGGTATTGTCGATTCTGGCAAAGGTAAGAGGTGTAGGCGGTATCGACAGCTGGGGAGCTGACGTTGAGGAAGCTTATCATATAAGCGCAGAGCAGGATTATGAATTGACCTTTTCCATACAATAGAGAACAATTTGATGACAGGCAGAGACATAAGCTCAAAATGAGGCGTATGTCTCTGTTTTTTTTGCGGACATATTCATGAATTTTATTTTACAATTTTTGCGGAAATAGTATGCGCTATATTGGTTTTTTCCAAGTTTATTATGTGATGTATTTGTTATAGACTATTATTGTACAACAAAAGGAAAATATTTTCTGATCCCATTTTATTTGCAGATTCACAGACGCTTGTCCCCCTGGAGACAAGTCTTGCCAGGGGAATACTTAAGGTTTATAATGTGAACTATACCGGAGCGTTTGTGGCATCAATTATCAGTGGAAGTACAAAATTCATATAGATGTCCCAAAACGTAGTAAAAGGAGAAAACATTATGTCAACATCACTGCTTATATGGCTGGAAATCAATATACCTTTTTTTATTCTGTTTATTGTAATTATCGTCAAACCGGATCTGGGAATCAAGTACAGGAAAAAAAATATTAAAAAATGGTATGGAACGACGATAGAAGAAATGTTTACGGAAAAGGGGGTGGAGGTATATGAACAACGACGCTTTGAGCGTAATACATTTAACAGAATAGGCGCCATAAGCTGCCTTTGTCTGTTGATTGCACTCAATGCGATTCAGATTCCAAGGATGATAAGGGAGGCAAAGGAAGCCAAGATCGCAAGTGTTTTGTGGGTGAATGTCTATCCGGAAAATTATATGAATACGGTTCTCTGGGCGGATGAGGAATATATTGACAATATCAGACGGTTAGATGAGGAGTTGAAGGAATTGGAGTATTCCAGAGAGAACGAATGCGAGCATGAGCCTGCACTTGAACTGGTTTTTGACAACGGAGATACATATTATGTAAAAACAGACTGTGGAGGGATTTGTATAGAAAAAAAGGGTTTTATGTGGCAGGCACAGATGACGGATGAGATTGAGGATCTGCTGGAGAAATTTGAGGTTTTGTAAATGGATGTCAAAACAGGAAAATAACAACAAAGAAAAACAGGAGACAGGTAAGTGGAAGTATGATATAATATGAGCACTTAGTGAATGCGAGCCGCAGGCGAAGCATGAACTTAGTGCGAGTAATATCTGGACACTTAATGAATGCGAGCTGCAAGCGAAGCATGAATTTAGTGAACATGATGTAATACTGTTTCAGACAGCTTTGAATTTTAAGGAGACGTAAAAGGAATGCATAACGATTTGTTTACGATAGGGAAATTTACAGTGCACGGATATGGACTTATGATTGCCATCGGATTTATTGCGGCATATCTGGTGGCAGAGTATCGTGCCGGAAAAAAAGGGTTGGACAAGGAAAAAATATTTCCGATTGCACTGATCGCCATTGTTATGGGACTGGTATGTGCGAAGGTATTATTCTGGATTACGATTCTGGATGAAATCATAGAAGATCCGGGTATTATGCTGAATATCGGTGATGGGTTTGTCGTGTACGGTGGTATTATCGGAGGCTTTATCTTCTGTTTCCTGTATTGTAAAATAAAAAAGCTGGATTTTTTGAAATATGTGGACATTATTTTCCCATCGGTAGCATTGGGACAGGGATTTGGAAGGATCGGTTGTTTCCTGGCAGGCTGCTGTTATGGCACGGAGGCAGACACACCGATTTCTATAGTATTTAAAGATTCGGCTTTTGCTCCAAACGGTGTAGCGCTGATTCCCACACAGTTGATTTCCAGCGGTTTGAATTTTGCAAATTTTGCGTTTCTTGTGTGGTTTTCCGGAAAATCAAAGGTCGATGGAAGAACGTCAGCTATGTATCTGATTCTTTACAGTATAGGACGTTTTATTATTGAGTTTTTCAGAGGTGATCTGGGCAGAGGATCCGTGGGAGCTTTGTCCACCTCCCAGTTCATTTCTCTGTTTATTTTAATTGTGGGTATTGTGATATTTGTCGTTGCTCCAAAAATAAATGAAAAGAAAAAATAACAAATAGTATAAAAGACCTCTTTTCCTGAGAAACTAAGAAAAACGAAGGAAGAGAGGTTTTTTCTATGAATGAGGATAGTGTAAAGCTTTTGAAGGAATGCAATTCCGGGTGTAAGATGGCGATTGACAGCATTGACCAGATCGAAAGCCATGTGCAGGATATGGAAATGCTTCGATTGATTGATGATTACCGTCAAAAGCATGAGGAAATTGAGGCAAAAACGACTTCTATGCTGCGTGACGCCGGAAAATCCGGTGAGGGTCCCGGCGTGATGGCATCTGCTATGGCATGGACAATGACAGAGCTGAAGATGATGAAAAAGGATGACCAGAAGCAGGCAGCTAAGCTTCTTATGAATGGATGCAATATGGGTATTCAGTCCATATGCAGTCTGAGAAATGGATTGCGTGAAGCTTCCAGGGAGGCAACGGAAGTATCGGATGAACTGATTCGCGCGGAAGAAGATTTTATGCGGGATATCAAGGAATTTTTGTAGGGGGGCTTAGTGCTCCCCTTCATTATTAGGGTTTTACATAACAGGCTTTTTTCGTGTATAATATAAATGAGTTTATCGGAAGCAGAAAAGATATTTCAAACAGATTGATTTTTAAAAGGCAGGAGATACATATGGGAAGGTACATCAACCCGGATTCGGATGGTAAATTTTATAATTTGTCGGATATGCCAAAGGTGAACTGCCATGATTGCAGCGGTTGTTCGAAATGCTGTCAGGGCATGGGAGATTCTGTTGTGTTGGATCCTTATGATATCTATCAGTTCCGGAAGTATGGAAATATATCGGCAGAGCAGCTATTGCAGGAGCAAAAGATAGAGCTTGGTATCAAAGACCGCATGGTGGTGCCTCATATAAAAATGGATGAGTGGCTGGATCAGTGTCCTTTTTTAAACAGAGAGGGACGGTGCAGCATACATTCCTATCGTCCGGGTATCTGTCGGCTGTTTCCTCTGGGGCGCAATTTTGAGGATGGAAAGCTAAACTATATATTGTTGTCTGAATTATGTGATAAGACGAATCGAAGTAAAGAAAAAGTCAGCCGCTGGCTGGGCGTGGAACCAGCGTCAAAATATCATGATTTTGTATTGCTATGGCATGATTTCCGAAAGGAGATGGAAGGAGTGTTTGAGCAGGCGGATGAAGAACAGGAAAAAGTACTTACCATGTATCTGGTACGGACTTTTTTCCTACAGCCTTATGATGTAATGGAGGACTTTTATCCGCAGTTTGAGGCAAAAGTGGATAAATACCGAAAACTTTTTGCAGAAGTCTAGATATTTTTGCGTTGTTGTATTAGTATGTAAGTGAATGCAGTGAGTCTTGAACTGCTGAAATACAGAGAAAGACAGGAGGAAGAATTATGTTAGAAGCAGGAACAAAAGCGCCAACATTTCAGCTGCCGGACCAGAACGGAGAAATGCATACACTGGAGGAATATGCAGGAAAGAAAGTGATTCTTTATTTTTACCCGAGGGATAATACACCGGGTTGTACGAAGCAGGCTTGTGGATTTGGTGAGCTGTATCCTCAGTTTTTGGAGAAGGGAGCAGTTGTCGTTGGCATAAGCAAGGACAGCGTGGCATCCCATAAAAAGTTTGAGGAGAAATACGGACTGCCTTTTACCTTGTTATCAGATACGGAATTGGCCGCAATTCAGGCGTATGATGTGTGGAAAGAGAAAAATATGTATGGAAAGAAAACTATGGGTGTGGTGCGTACTACCTATCTCATTGATGAACAGGGCGTGATCGTCAAAGCCATCGGAAAAGTGAAGGCTGCAGATAATCCGGCTCAGATGCTGGGAGAACTTTAGAATGAAAATCATCATATCTCCCGCAAAAAAGATGAACGTGGACACGGATTCCCTGCCTGTTCTGGGACAGGCGCGGTTTTTGGAGCGAACACGGGTGCTCTGTGACTGTATACAGCAGTTGTCCTATGCAGAGGCGAAGGAATTGTGGAAGTGTAATGATAAACTGGCGGAATTAAATTATGACAGGTTTGCCCATATGGATCTGGAAACTAATCTTACGCCGGCAATTCTGGCATATGAAGGATTGCAGTATCAGCATATGGCGCCCATGGTCTTTTCGGATCAGGCGGTGGAGTATGTGAGTGAGCATCTGCGTATTTTGTCCGGATTTTACGGTGTACTCTCCGCTTTTGATGGGGTAGCGCCCTATCGCCTGGAAATGCAGGCAAAGCTGTCTGTGGAGGACAAAAAGGACCTGTATGATTTCTGGGGGGATTCCCTGTATCAGAGTCTGCTGGATGAGGACCGTACGATCATCAATCTGGCGTCCAAAGAATATGCGGCGGCAGTGGAGCCTTATCTCACGCCGGAAGATCGGTTTATCACGGTAGAATTTGGAGAGCTGGTGGATGGGAAGGTGAAGCAAAAAGGAACCTTTGCAAAGATGGCGAGAGGTGAGATGGTGCGTTACATGGCGGAGCATCAGGTGAGAGACATATCCCGGCTATGTGAATTTCGGGAATTGGGCTATCGTTTTTGCGGGGAACGGTCTACAGAAAACCGGTTGGTATTTTTGTTATAAATACCATTTTTCGTACTCCTTTGATCAATAATCTTGCAAAAATGAATCCGCCGACGATACCAACAATACTTGCCGGTGTCGCATAGGCTAAGAGTGTATTTGAGTCAAAGCCATATACTCCGGCAAAGGCCGATGGAAATAGATTTTGTCCGTCTGTTGTGAGAAATGCAAAGAATAAGTACATAATCATTGCATAAATAATCGTTGACCAGCCCCATTTCCAAATTGCGTCTGGAATCATATTCCTGATATGTTAAATCGGGCTGTAATCCGTAATATCCAAAAAAATCCTTCATTCTTACTTTGAAATCTATGGAGTTTTTGATACTCAGAACGCCGATCGGTTCTGACTGTAGATCTTCCATTGTAAAATCTGTTTGTGCAAGAGGATGGTCTTTGGACATAAATACACAAACATCCAAGTCACGGTCATGCAGGGGAAGACAGTTAAGTGAACTGATATCTTTATATTCGCTTTCGTAACAGATCGCCAGATCTAATTTACCGGATTCTAACATATAATACATTTCTCGTGGTCCCTTCCTCTGTAAGTTCTATACCTTTTCTGTTGCGTTTCAGTACACGAAATCCCAGCTCTTTTTCAATGGATTGTATATGTTTGCTGGCGGCTTGTTGCGTGATAAATAAAGTTTCCGCTGCTTTCGTTATATTTCCCATTCGGACAATTTCGATGAAACATTCTATTTGTGCGATTGTCATATGTTTTGGTGAAACTCCCTATTATTTAACGTTAAGTGAAGTATAGACCATTTTTGCTGCTAAAATCAATGATTGGATTTCAAATATTTATTTTTATAGCCGATGGATGATTTCTCTTTTATAGTTTAGAAAAGCTTCCGTGAGATAAAAGTCCTCCGGCCGGGGCTTTTTCTCCCGAATGATGATCTCGTCTCTGATTTCTCCCGGAGTACCATTGAGGATATAGATCCGGTCAGACAGCAGGATCGCCTCGTCGATATCGTGGGTAATGAACAGGGTGGACAGGTCAATATGCGACATAATATCCAGATACCATTTATGAATATTGGATTTTGTGATGGTATCCAATGCGGAGAACGGTTCGTCAAGAAGCGCCACACCCTGAGAGGACAGATAGGTGCGCAGAAGCGCGGCCCGCTGTCTCATACCGCCGGAGAGCTGGCTGGGGTACTGATATTGTGTACCCTCCAGCCCAAACTCGGAAAACAGAGGGGAAGCCTGTTCCCTTGCCTGTTCTTTTTTCATACCCTTCAATACAAGTGGCAGAGATACATTATCAATGATTTTTTTATGCGGCAGCAGAAGATCCTTCTGCAGCATATAGCTGATTTCACCGGGTTTTGAGGTGATATCTCTGTCATTCAGATACACCTTACCCTGTTCCGGTGTCACCAGACCTGAGAGCACATGAAACAGGGTGGTCTTGCCGGAACCGCTGACACCCAGCAAAGATACGATCTCGCCTTTATTCAGCTCAATATTGATATCCTTGATGATGGTTCTGCCGCCGTATTCTTTTGTAATATGTTCCGCTCGTAATAATGCCATAATTTTATCCTATCTGATGCACCTTTCGCTTTTATCAAAAATGGGATCCAAGGCGTATCAAGGTCTGCCTATTGGGGCAGATAATCATTGGAATATCCTTTGCCGCTCAGGTCTGTACTGGTCAGTTCGTTTTCAGCCAGCCAGGTATAAAAGCTGTCCCAACGCTCCGGGTCAATGTAACCCCATGAGGCGGCATCGTCAATATACTGGGTAGACAGGTATTCCTGAGAAGCGTATACCAGATCCTCACATCCATTCAGGGACCCGGTGGTGTCCCCGGCGATCAGCATGTCTGCCGCTTCCTGCGGATGCTCTACAGCATATTCGTAGCCTTTTTTGGTCGCCTCAAGAAATGCTTTTGCTGTGTCCGGGTCTGTCTCAAGAAACTCATTGTTTGCTATAATGACAGGTGTATAGTAATCAAAGACAGGGTTGATATCTTTGAAAAAGAAGAAATCGCAGTCCACATTTTCTACTTCGGCATTGATGCCGCCCCAACCATAAAATACCCAGATAGCATCAGTTTGATTTGCCGCAAGGGCAGCAGGCTCGTCAGTGATATCATTTGGAATCAGATTTACCTGACTGTAATCGCCGCCGTCTGCGTTGATCACATTTTCCAGTGTTGCAAGCTCTACCGGGGATTCCCAGGTGGAGTAGGTTTTTCCGGTCATACCTGCCGGAGTGTCGATGCCGTCGCCGGCACGGGACATGATACCGGAGGTGTTGTGCTGCAGAAGAGCAGCTACCGCTGTGATGCCCAGCGGATCATCGGAATCAATAGAGGGAGCCATAGTATCCTGACACTCCACTGCAAACTGTGCCTGTCCTGCGGCGCACATCAGTGCTGCATCGTTTTCCGGCGGCTGTACGATCTGTACGTCCAGTCCGGCTTCTTCATAATAACCCATCTGCTGTGCTACATACAGACCGGTGTGGTTTGTATTCGGTGTCCAGTCCAGACAGAAGGTGATCGGAGTCAGATCAGCTTCTCCGTCGCCGGTCCGGGTATCCCCGGTATTTTCTGTGACGGAAGAGGCTGCATTGGCAGCAGATGCATCGTCCGTACCGCTCGTATTATTGTCGGCTCCGCAGGCAGCAAGCCCCGCTGTCAGTACTGCAGCCAGAGAAGCGGCTGCGGCTTTTTTTAAGATGCAATATTTCATTGTTCGTTCACTCCTTTTTCTACACGTATCCAGGGCATGGATATGTTTCTTATGATGCGCACTGCCAGCATCAGCAGCAGGCTGATGATCACGATAAAAATAATGACAGCGAACATTTTGTCAAATGCGTATGCTTTCTTTACACGGGTCATATATACTCCCAATCCGTTAAATCCGCCCAGCCATTCGGAGACAACAGCGCCTACGACTGCGTAGGATGCGGAAATCTTCAGCCCGGAAAAAAACTGGGACAGAGCGGATGGAAATTTTACATGACCGAAAATCTGCATTCTGGTAGCGCCCATCGCCCGCATCAGGTCAATGGAATCTTTGTCCACACTTTTGTATCCATCCAGCAGTCCTACTGTGATGGGGAAAAAGGTGGTGATAACCACTAAAGTGATCTTTGGCGCCATGCCAAAGCCAAGCCACAGCACAAGGATAGGTGCGATGGCGATGGTCGGAATGGTCTGTGTGATGACCATCAGCGGATAAAACGCCCGGTTTACCATCAGAAAACGATCCATCAGCGTGGCACAGATAAATGCCAGAACCACACCGATGCACAAACCGTAAAACGCCTCCTGCAGGGTGAATTTTGCGTGGGTCAGTATCATGGGCATATCTGTAATCAGAGCCTTTACCACATCTACCGGCGAGGGGAGCATGTAGGAAGGCACCAGTTCCAGCGCACAGATCAGGTACCATACAAAAATGATGGCGCATAACGCTATAATGGCAGGTAATTTACTGGTGATGCTTTGTAACTTTTTTGTCAATGGTCAGCACATCCCCTTCTGGTTTGTAAGAAATTTTTACATAGGTGTTCATTGCCGGGCAGCCAGCTTTTGCGGCTACGATCTGGCAGTTTTTCACGATCTCCATCAGTTCGTCGTAATCTCCTTCGATGGATGTCTCACAGGGTCCCACATAATAATTCAAACCGGTGGATTTGATGTAGTCGATGACCTCGTCTACAATGCGGATAACCTCATTCTCGTCAAGTACGGACGGTAAAACCTGGATTGCTACGCTTGCATTCATTTCATGATCCTCCTCTGATAAAAGTTTTTGTTTTAATTATTTTTCGGTTCTGAGCAATTTAAACAGAGAACAGTTTAGACAAGTCCAATAGAATCTCCTATGTAAGAAAAAACATCTGCAGGCAGCAGATGCTTAAAAGTCACTTTTCAACACTTCCTGCGATGGCATTATCCAACAGGTTAAAAGGGTCTAAGGATTACCTTACTCTCAGCTTCTGCACTGAAGCTCCCCTGGTCTCTATTTAAATTTCGTTCTACAGTATACTACGAATAAAAAGAAATGACAATACTTTATTCTGACGTTTGTATGATCGTTTTTAAGATCCTATGGGAAGAAAGGGTAAGATAATTCTCGTTTTTGTTTTGTTTATCTGTCAGATATGTTATTGTTTTCTAATTAAATGTTTGTCATAATGAAAGAAACTCTTAAAAATCGAAAGAGGACTACTTCTATGAAATTAGTACTTGGAAATAATATTCGAAAGTTACGGACACAGCGGCATATTACGCAGGAACAGCTTGCGGAAGAACTTTCTGTGTCCCCCCAATCAGTCAGCAGATGGGAGAACGGTACCACATATCCCGATATTACGATTCTGCAGGTACTTGCAAACTATTTTGAGAAATGATGCTGAATTTATATGCCTGCTGGACGAGCTGGACCAGCTTCGCCGCTGTTCCTGTTGTCAATCATAGCGTAGCGTACCGCATTGTCCGTCGCATTTCCAAAGATAATACTTCGGGCACATGCAGCGACCGTGATACTGCTCACGTTTCTGGGTAGCCCAGATGTTCGGATAGAGGGCGCGATACTGCTTCTCTGTGATAGGGGTGAGTGTGACCTTGAAGGGATTCTCTGGGTCACGAAGTGGAAAGAAACGTTTTTTTGCCATGATTTTGTCCTCCTTTGGCATTGATTTGCTTTGAGCCAAGGGAGAAAAAATCTCTGATAGAAGAGCTTGTTCATAATCTGCCTATTAAAATTCGGACGATTATGTGTTATAATGTTTTAGTGGGGTTTGTTGGGGATTGTGGATGCAGAGCCCGGAAATGATCAAAACGCTCTGCTTGGTGTAATCACAGGAATTCAACGGCAGGATGAGGGATTCAAAATAATGTATCAAACACTGAACCCAATCCCACAGGCAATAATACATAGTTTGAGCAGTGTACTTTGCATAGAAGGAAAACCGACCATAAGCGAGCTTGACACCACGCACTGGTCGGTAAAAAAAGTGAATTTAGTAGAAACTCTCAAGGTTGCCGGTATCAGCTGCAGGCTGCCGGGAT